>CAYGAM010000007.1:0-29085 GCA_964347915.1 uncultured Nitrosopumilaceae archaeon
GAATGCAGTACAGGAAATGAAAATGCAGATATCACTAACAAAGTCCAGACGTTATGCAGGAATATCCAGAACCATGTAGTATTATGACAAGAAGCCAAGAGATGTGAAAATTGATCCGAGCACGCTTTCTGCAGTCAAGAAAATTCCCAGCAAGCGTCCAACATACAGAACAAGAAGAATGGCCGCACAAATTACGCGAGAAACTGGAAATCCAATAAATCGCAAAAAAATCCAAAGAATATACCGAAAAATAGGCTGGATCGTGCCTAAAATGAGCAAATCTGACATCCAAAATCACAGTGCGGCCAAGCTGTTCAGGCCGTCAGGCCCCCACCAACTCTGGCAGACCGGCATCGCATGCATCTGCTGCTGAGCGGACAGGCGGCGCTATTGCTTTAACGTATTGGACGCGTTTACAAGAAAATGGCTGTCCTACGAGCTGGAAGTCTCTGCAACTGCAAAAGCGGCCGTGGTGCATAGCGCGGTGTCAGAGAAACCGGACGCTACAAAACTGAGAATACGAACCGACAACGGTTCGCAATACACCTCCAGAGAGTTTAGAAAATCCATAAAGTCTCTTGGCACACGGCACGACTTTATCTGGAAAAATACGCCGGAACAAAACGGACACATAGAATCATTCCACAAAACCCTCAAAAAAGAATATGTCTGGCCGAAAGACATTGCGCTATTCCAGGATGCAGAGGAAGATCTTGCTCATGCTTATGGAGACTACAGCAAAATCTATTCCGCCCTGGAGCATCCGACGCCAAACGAATTTATCTGCAAATTGTGAAGCAGGAGCGTAAAATGAGCGGCCAAAGTGTGCATAAAAGTGCGCCAAAAACGATCCTAAAAACAAGGGTCCACTCCAAAAGAATGATATTGAAAAACGCACCAGGATATGATTAAATGTTCACAGGAATAATCGAAGGAACCGGAACCGTAGAGTCGCTGAGCCGGGACACCGGCCGCCGCAGCGCTGTAATGATGACGGTGGACCTGGGCGAGCACGCCAGGGATCTCAAAATAGGCGAAAGCGTAGCGGTAAACGGCGTCTGCCTTACCGCCACCAAAATTGACGATGCTAAATGCGTCTTTGAGATGATCCAGGAAACCGCGCTCAAGACCAGCCTGGGCGGACTTGCCAAAGGCGACAAGGTCAACATTGAGCGGAGCCTCAAGGCTGACGCCAGGCTTGAAGGGCACTTTGTCTTGGGGCATGTTGACGGAACGGGCACCATACTCAGCATTGCATACGAGCCGGCCCAGGTTGCAGTGCAGATTCAGCTGCCAAAAGATCTTGCAAGGTATGCGGTCAAAAAAGGCTCCATTGCAGTAGACGGCATCAGCCTTACCATCGTAGAAATCAAAGACTGCATCGTCACAATATCACTAATCCCGCACACCGTCCAGGTTACAAATTTTGCTGGAAGAAAGCCTGGCGACAAAGTCAACATTGAAACAGACATCCTGGGCAAGTATGTCATTGACAAGAACGCAGGCGAAAGTGCTTCCGGTACGTAATTAATGAAAATCTACAATTTTAGTGGTAACTACTAATTTTCAAGTAAGCTTTATAATTATACAGGCATCGATCCGATGCATGAGGCTGGAAGCAGCTATCGAATCCTTGCGAGGCGGCGGCTTTATACTGCTGCACGACTCTGAAGGCAGGGAGAACGAAGTGGACATGGTAGTCGCCGCAGAGTTTGCAGCGCCGGAACACATAGTCAGAATGAGGCGCGATGCAGGCGGGATGCTTTGCATGGCGCTGGGCTATGACTTTGCCCAAAATCTAGGCCTGCGGTACATGCATGAAATGCTGGGCGAGGTGCTGGACTCGGACTCGAAAAAGATGATTATGGGAAGGGCGCCATACGGCGACCATCCAACATTCTCAATTGCCGTAAACCATGCAATGACTTATACCGGAATTACAGACAGCGACAGGGCCCTTACTATACAAAGCATGGCAAAGCTGCACTCTGCTGCCGACCCCAGAGCCGAGTTTGAGCGATCGTTCAAGACTCCCGGACACGTTCAGCTGCTCATAGCAAAGGACGGCCTGCTAAGGCAGCGGCGCGGGCACACCGAGATGTCGGTATATCTTGCAAAGCTTGCAGGGCTCGTTCCAGCTGCTGCAATATGCGAGATGATGGACAGTTCAACTCACTCTGCCCTTTCGCCGGAAAAGGCTCAAGAGTATGCCAGTCACAGCGGCATTCCACTCTTATACAGCAGGGATCTGCTAGAGTATGCCAAGGTGCACTGACATTGAATATTGCAATCATAGTATCGGACTTTAATGAAAAGATAACGTCAAGAATGCTGCAGACAGCCACGGAGAGGGCGAAAAGCGCCGGCATTGCAGTTGCTCATATCAGCCATGTTCCAGGCGCGTACGATGTTCCGCTTGCGGCAGAAGCGCTCCTGCAGCATGGCGGCGTTGACGCGCTTGTAGTTCTCGGCGCCATAATACGCGGACAGACAAAGCACGACGAGGTGATAGCGCATGCTGTATCCAGAATGCTTGCCGAACTGTCGCTCAAGCATGAAAAGCCGGTATCGCTTGGAATTACAGGGCCCGGAATGAGCGAGAGGCAGGCATATGCCAGAATCAGGCCTGTGTCGCAGAGGGCGGTTGACGCGGCATTCAAAATGCACGCCGAAATTAAGAGCATAAATTCCGCAATGGCAGGAAAGTCGCCATGATTCAGATTACCATAGTGAGAATTGCAGGGTACGGTCCGTGGACGCTGACAAGGGGAAGCGACAGGGAGCACGAGCTGCAGATGCACCAGGCGTCGCTGTACGGCGCGGTGCAAAAGATCTTTTCAAAGAGGGGCGGACTGGCGTTTCCAAACAGGTTTGACGAGATCTTTGCGGTATCAAACGGCATAAGCTTCCGGCAGCATGCCTCCATGCAGGACGAACTCGCAGGCATGTTTGACTTTAAGATAGCAATGTCAATTGGAAGCGCGCCCTCGCCGTTTGAGGCAAATCTCAAGGCGCACCAGGCTCTGCAGGAGCCGCCGGCGGACAGCGAACGCCTCATATACGGACATGCCGACGATTCGGCGGACGGCGCAACCATAATGCACATGGATGTAGAAGATCTCACGTCAAGAACAAAGTCGCTCTCGCCATACGAGGTCTCGTCTCTGATATTCGGGCTGCAGGCCAGAATGGCGGCATTTTTTCAAAGGAGCAGTTCGCTCTCGTTCTTTATGGGCGGCGACAACTTTATGATTGTGGCGCATGAGCGCGCCAAAGACGCGGCTGCCAGGTTTATCAAAGAGGCGCGGCAGGACGGCATAGTGCTAAACTGCGGCATCGGGCGCGGCGCGACTGCGCGAAAAGCTGCAAGCCGGGCCACGGCGGCGCTTGACGCAATACGGGACATGCGCGATTCTGGAAAGCCCAAGCCTGACATATACGAGATGAGAGAGTGACGGCATGCGCTTTGGCCTTCTCGGACGGCATTCATGGAATGACTCGGAGCTGCGTTTCTGATGCAAGATGATCCTGCGAAACGTTGATCTTTTGCTTGGCGAGGAGCTGGCATACGCAAAGTCTGCCGATATCGGAGTGTCAGGCGGAAGATTTCAAACCAGCGGCATGTCTGGCAGGAGGACGGACTGCGAGGGGCTGCTCATGATTCCCGGCCTGGTCAACGCCCACACCCATGTAGGCGACTCGATTGCAAAGGATGCGGCGCTTGGCAAAAGCACAAAGGATGCGGTGCATCCCGTATTCGGGATAAAGCGCAAGGTTCTCAGCAATACGGACGGAAAGCATCTGACGCAGATTATGAGGGCGGCATGCGCGTCAATGATAAGAAAGGGAATTACGACATTTGTCGACTTTAGG
The DNA here is from genome assembly GCA_964347915.1 of uncultured Nitrosopumilaceae archaeon. Taxonomy (GTDB): domain Archaea; phylum Thermoproteota; class Nitrososphaeria; order Nitrososphaerales; family Nitrosopumilaceae; genus CAYGAM01. Next base: position 3,874 of record CAYGAM010000007.1, read on the forward strand.
GAGGGCGGCGCGGAAGGAGTTGCGCTGCTCAAAAATGCGGTCCGCGGCCTGGGCATAAGGGCCGTCATACTGGGACGGCTGGAGCAGTACCATGACGCCGAGTCCGTGCAGGGCAATGCGGCGCCGCAGCGCGGCATGCTTGACTCGCTGGTGCGGCAGTGCGACGGCATCGGCATCAGCGGCGCAAACGAAAACAGCGACAGGGCGCTAAAGTACTATTCCAGGACGCCGAAGATCAGGGCGATCCATGCAGCGGAAACCAAGGAGAGCATTGCCGAGTCCCTGTCCAGCTCGAAAAGAAGCGAAGTGAGCCGCGCGCTTGCGCTCCGCCCGCACTTTGTCGTGCACATGACGCATGCGTCAAAAGCCGAAATCAAGGCCGTATCAAAAAAGACAAGGGGAATAGTCGTATGCCCCAGGTCCAACGGCGCGCTGGCAGGCGGAGTTCCCGATATTCGCGCAATGCTGGACGCGGGCTGCGCCGTAGCGATAGGAACCGACAATGTGATGATAAATTCTCCGGACATTCTTCGGGAGATGGACTATATCTGGAAGTGCAGCATGGGACTGAGCCGCTCAAGAATCGATCCCAGGACAATACTGAAGATGGGAACAGTGAACGCGTCAAAGATTCTGGACATGGACATCGGAGTGATAAGGCACGGCGCCGCGGCGGACGCCGTATTTGTGGAAAAGCGCTCGCTTGACCTGGAGCCCATGCACAATCCGCATGCGGCGATAGTTCACCGCGTCTCAGAGTCGTCAATAAGGGCGGTGATGATAAACGGGAGGATCGTGCATGGAAGAATCTAGGCCCGTCGTGACACTGAGCGCAGCCATATCCGTCGACGGCAAGATTGCTACCGTACGCGGCGAGTCTGCATTGTCGTCTGACTCGGACAGGCGGCGGGTGCACGAGATCAGGGCGTCTGCCGACGCCATACTGATCGGAAAGAATACGCAGGAGATGGACGACCCGCTGCTTACCGTGCGCCTGGCCAAAGGAAGCAGCCCTACAAGAGTCATCCTGGACTCGGCAGGAACCATATCCTCCAGCTCAAAAATCATTCAGACATGCGGCGCGGTTCCCACCATAATTGCGGTCAGCGAAAGAATATCGGAGGAGAATGCGGCGCGCCTGGCCCGCTTTGATCTGGAGGTTTTAAGGTGCGGAGAGAGCAAAGTCGACATAAAAAAGCTGCTGGGCATTCTGCACCGCAGGGGAATACGATCCGTTCTGGCAGAAGGCGGCGGCAAGGTAAACTGGCATCTTGCAAGGCACGGCCTGATTGACAGGGTGATAGTTGCGGTTACGCCGTACATTCTTGGAGGAGAGGATGCCGCATCGCTTGTGCGCGGCGCAGGATTTGCCCGCATATCCGACGCGGCAAGGCTCAAGCTAAGGCACCATGCCGTGCTGCAGGACGAAGTCGTGCTAGAGTACGATGTTGTGCCCAGGGCGCGAAATTAGCGGTCTCTTGTGCCGTGCAGCGCGGGGCGGCAAGCATTTGCGCCTCGACAGTACGGCTATTCGACGTGGTGCTGGTGCGTCAGATTGTCGTAGAATCGGACAGACTTGATGTTGACGAATTCCAGCATGCCGTACCTGGACAGCTCCCTCCCAAAGCCGCTGTGCTTGATTCCGCCGAAAGGTATTCTTGGATCCGAGAGTACGACATTGTTTACGCTTACTATCCCGGACGCAATTCTTCTTGAGAGCTCTTCAGCCCTTGCCAGGTCCCTGGTCCAAATGCTAGCTCCCAGGCCGAATTCGGTATCGTTTGCAAGAGATACTGCCTCATCGGCGTCTCGGACAGGCGTTACCGGGGCAATGGGGCCGAATGTCTCCTCCCGCGCCGCCCGCATATCCGGCGTGACTTGCCGGAGTATCGTAGGCTCGTAAAAGAATCCGCGATCGCCCGCAGCCTCTCCGCCCAGGACGACATCCGCTCCCTTGGCGCGCGCGTCTGCGACCATGCCGGATACCGAATCCAGCCCGCTTCGGCTGGAGAGCGGACCCATGTCCGTGCCGGCAGACATCGGGTCGTCCGTGCGCAGGCGGGACGCTTCGCGGACAAAGAGTTCCGTAAACTCTTCCGCCGCCTCCTCTGCCACAAAGAACCGCTTTGACGCTATGCAGCTTTGTCCGCAGTTGATGAACCTGCCTTTTACCGCGCCTGCCGCAGCCTTTTTCAGATCAGCGTCGTCCAGCACGATGAACGGATCGCTGCCTCCGAGTTCCAGGACGCACTTTTTCAGCCTGGCTGCCGCCCGCTGAGCCACATGCGAGCCGGCGGGCGCGCTGCCGGTAAACGTAACGGCGTCTATGGCAGAGTCCAGGAGCGCGTTGGCCGAGTCTACGCTGCCAGTCAGATTCTGAAAGACGCCCTTTGGAAATCCGGACTCTAAAAACGCCTTTTCCAGCTCGATTCCGCACTGTACTGTAAGGCTTGACGACTTGAGGATTACGGCATTACCCGCCATCAGGCACGGCGCCGCAAACCTGAGCCCCTGCCAGTACGGAAAGTTCCACGGCATTATGGAGCCGATTACGCCCAGCGGCTCGAATGCAACAAAGCTTTTGCGGGCGTCCGTGCTTAGCATTTCATCAGAGAGAAAGATGCTTGCATGGTCCGCGTAAAACTCCAAAGCCCAGGCGCACTTTTCAACCTCGGAGACGGACTCTCTTATCGCCTTTCCCATTTCCTGCGTTGCGACTCTTGCGAGCTCCTGCTTGTTCTTTTTGAGGTACGAGACCAAGCTGTACATGCAGCTGCGCCTGCGCTCATAGTCTCGGCTCCATTCCGGAAATGCGCTCCTTGCCTGGCCGACAAGCTGATTCACTGCTGCGCTGTTCATTGCCTCGTATGTTGCCAGCGTCTCTTCTGTTGCCGGATTTGTCGTGGTTATCTGCATGGCTTAATTCACTGCTCCTTCATTTGTCCCGCCGTTTTGCAGTGCAGCAAAACAGCATCGCTCCTGCATCCTGCAGCGCGGCGGCGGTATCTTTGATTCGGACATTGCGGTTCACTACGGGGCAGGAGCCATGTCCTGCCTTATCTTGTCTATCTTTTTTGCAAACGCATGCTTTTCCCTTTCATTGCTCTTGTAGTTTGTGATCTTGCCGCATGATGCGCACTTGTAGTCCCTGTCCAGCGCCTCGATTATCGACATTCTGGGACATTCGGAGTTTCCGCAGTGGTAAAAATCAGACATGTTTTCATAGTCAAGCCTCACCTGCAGCCTGTCGGCCACTTTTTTCTTCTGCCCTTCGATATAATTTTCAACGTCTTCGCGCCGAGAGCGCCACCGGTACACAAACCACCCCTTTTTTTCGTCCTTGATCTTGATGCCGGTAATGAGATACTTGGAGGAAAGATCATACAAGACCTTGCGCACCATGTTTATGCGAAGTCCGGTGGAGCTTGCAATCTCCTCGTCTGTCGCGTCTTTTGCCTTGAGAAGCGACCTTGCCACCTTGAGATACTCGTCTCCTCCTATCATGGCGGCTATTCTTACAAACGGATCTTCGTACTTGTCAATCACACACTACCGGCATGAAATTCGTTATTAATCATTTGCTATTTTTGCAGCAGGGTTCAAGATGCCGCCCGAATGAGCAGACAACGGCCAGTCTTCTGCTCCCAGAATTGCAGGGACCAGGCCGCTACCTTTGACTGATGCATTTGAGGCGGCAGATGCCAGACGGGCATTCCCGCGCTGATGGAATAAATTGCCGCCTTTGGCTGCATCCCGCAGCCGAAAACTGAGAAGTGTATTTATACTAAATTTTCTAATTTAATGCAAACATGCCTGCGCCATACGCCAAAATGCCGCGGTTGAACGCGGCTGTTGCCTTCAGGCTCTCAAGTAAAAGCAATGCCGCATCAAAACTGCATTTGCACAAAAGACTGCTTTTCGGCTGCAATAGCCGGCACAGAGATCATGCCGCTTAGCAGGCATTCGCTTGGCAGCTGGAGAAAATACGCCGCACTCTCAAGTACGGCCGCGGCCGTCATTGCAATAATCGCATTGGCTGCCTATTCTTCCGAACCGCCAACGGATCAGCAAACATCGCTTCCTGATGTTAGGAAATACAATGGCGATTTTCACTACATTAGAACAAGCTTTGACGAATATCAGATTGAGGCGCTTGTAGCTTATCAAATGGCTGGCGGCAAGCACAATACGGCAGAGCGCATGCAGCAAAAATTGGAAGCATGGGGAGCTGCTGATCCAGTTTATGGCAGACATGCAATGGCAGACCGCATGCCGGAACAGTGGCGCAAAGAAAACGCCACGATCCCAGAGATCCAAAGATACAGGGACGATATCAGCTATATTCTAAAAAACTCTAATCTTTACCGCCAGGAAGACTCAATAGATCATCGCGCCGTCATAGCCGGCTATGAACTGCCCAATCATGGCATCTTGCCGGAAAGTCATCGCGCGGACATAACATACGGCGCAGAGGCATCAATGGCATATGTTATGGCGGACGGAAACATTGATGATGCCATAAGCATGATGAGAGAATGGCAGTCTGATCCTGATCTCGCGGACAGAATTCGTGATCATATCAGACTGGTTGACGAAATTATCAGGCAGTCCGACACATACAGCCATGAAATCATGTTTGCATATCACATGGCAGGCGGAGACACCAGTAAAGCGCTTGCCATACTGAAGCAATGGCAGGACAATGGCCGTCCATATTCAGACATTCAAGAATATGCGGACGATATCAAGCGCATTGCAAGTCGCACTATAGCCGACAGCAGCATGGCAGCCATTGCCTATGACATGGCAGGCGGAGACATCAACGAGGCGCTTGGAATAGCAGAAGAGTGGAATATGGAATACAAAAGAGTAGTTGAAAGCTTTAGAGATCATCCTCTTTATGAAAAATTCAAGGCAAAGTATCCGGATTCCAAGGAGACGTACGCTTATCGAACTTACAAAGTCACGCTGGATGTGAGGTACGAGGACAAGCTCGGAAACGGCATTTCATTGTTTGTTTCGCAGTTCCCAGGCAGCGACAGGCAATACGGCGTAATCTGCGATGCAAAAAATGCAGTGGTTAGCGAAGAGGCAGCCTTTTACTTTGTGGAAAGCAATCAATGCTTCAGGTGATTCCGTGCCGGCCGCATGCAGCGGCGCGAGTAGTTTTCTAGATTGTCCTGCAAATTGAAATGTCCAAGCTGCGCTCTCAAAACTGCAAAGAACTCAAGCGCCGCAAAAAATGCAAGGCTCCGCGGCAGGCAGCATCAGCCGCGAATGCCTGCTCTGGGGAGGTTGCCGGACGGCATTCCAAGACAGCTGCTGCGCGCTGCCCCGCATAAGAGCCGCTCCTTCATACGCTCACTACGTTCTTGCCGTTCCTGCTGGGCATGATCTTTCGCTTTGCTCCCGCAAATTCGGCGTCAAACTGCCTCCCGTTCTGTATCCTGTCCAAGAATACAGCAAGGGCGCTGATTTCAGAGTGCGGCTGGCTTCCAACAGATACGTTATAGTCTGCCAGATCATAGACCATTCTTGGAACCTTGGAGGCTCCCACTACCACCAGCATGTCGTTCTCGCGGCCTATCTGCTCCTGCACATCCGAGATTCGCTCTCCGTACATTGTAAGATGCACAATCTTGGACTTGCCGGCGCATCCCCGAAGAAACGCTTTCCAGCTGTCGATGAATACGACCTCAAAGCTGCCGCCCATTGATTCTGTTACGCCAGATATTGTATCGCGTATCTCAGGATTCACTTCGTCCATGAATATGCGCCTGGCTCCAAACGCCCTTGAGACCAGGGCAACATGCGTAGTCACCCTATCGTCTCGGACAAGCCTCTGTCCGATTCGCAGCACCTCAATTGCCATGTTCCTGACCTGCCGGAATCTGTCCCTTGGCTGCAGCATAAATCATTGCCCGAAGAGCCTCCATTCCTCGGCCAGTCTTGGCCGATGCGGCGGCCCATTGCTTGTCTTCTATTCTCAGCATCTTGGCCTTGGCCGGCAGCTCGTCCTCGCTCACCAGATCTGTCTTGTTGAGCACAAAAATGATGCGGCTGGGATCCACGCCAATCTCCCAGAGAGTGCTCATGCAGCTTTGAAACTTTTTTTTCATGACGGCGTCGCCGTCGCCCGCATCAATTACAACCAGCACGACATCCGTGTACAGCAGCTCTTCAAGGGTGGACTTGAACGCGTCGATCATGTAGGCTGGAAGCTTGCTGATAAATCCCACCGTATCAGACAGCAGCAGCGGCTCGCCGGATACTACAAAGCGCCTCGTCGTAGTGGACAGCGTGGTAAAGAGATACCTCGCCTGCTCCTGATTCTCGCCGGTAAGCATGTTGAACATTCGAGTCTTGCCTGCCGACGTATATCCGGCAAGAGACACTGTAGAAAATCCGAGCCTTCGCCTTGACTGCCTGTGCAGTTCGCGCTGTTTTCCGGCTTTTTTGAGCCTAGCCCTTAGCGCATGCATCCTTTTGCGTATGTCGTTATAGTACACGTCGACTTCAAACTTGCCTATGCCCATAAATCCAGGCTGCTCTCCCATCTTGGCCAGCCTTACCTTTTCTTTTGCCCGCGACATCTCGTACCGCATCTGCGCCAGCTTGACTTGCATCTGCGATTCGGTGGACGACGCCCTGCTCTCAAATATTTCAAGTATCAAGGCTTCGCGGTCAAGGATTGTGCGGTGCAGCTTGGAGGCCAGATTGTAGTTCTGACTTGGCTTGAGAATTTCATCAAAGACGATTACGTCGGGCTCCAGCGTCTCTGACATTCTCTCAAGATTCTGCGCCGTCTCGTCGCTCACTCCGTACTTTGGCTTTTTGAGGTATTTTTGGCGGACTGTAGCGGAGATGCGGTAGCCGGCAGAAGAGCAGAGCGCCGCTGCCTCCCTTGCAGCATGCTCTCGGTCGTACGTTATCAGGATGGCGGATCTCATGTTCAGAGCTTCTTTTTCAGCGTTTTTTCTATGTTGATATTCAGGACTATTTCGGCTATGTCGCTTGCGTATTCGGATATTCTTCGAATATTCTCAATTGTTCTTCTTGTGCGGTAGACTTCTTCCTCGTCCCGGAGCGACTTTGTAGCGTCTATTATTCTCTTTTCGTATCTTGCTATCTGCTTGGCGTCTTCAATGGTTCTCTCCGCCTGTGCATAGTCTTCCTTGAATAGCGAGAGGCATGCATTGTCCAGCAGCGATATTGCAAACGAGTTCATGTCCTGAATTCTGTCCAAAATGTCCGGCCGTATGCCTTTTTTAAACTCTAAAAGATCCCGCGCAATAAGCGTGGCGTGATCGCCGGTCCGCTCTATGTTTTTTACCACAAGCCTGTACCCCAGGCAGTTCCTTGCATTGCTGAATCCCAGCTCCTTTAGCATGTGCTCGTTCTGTATTGCAATTTTCAGCTGGCGGATGATGTAAAATCCAAACCTGTCGACTTCGTCGTCCGTGTGTATCACCTCGCTGGCAAGATCCAGATTTATCTCTCTTATTGCAAGTATGGCGTCGTTGAGCATCGACTTTGCCAGGTGCAGCATTCGCTTAAAGGCGCCGTTTACCGAGAGCTCCAGCAGGTTTACCAGCACTTGGACGGTTACTCCGCCGGTGTGATCGGATATTATCTCCGAGCCCATGAGCATTCGCTTGACGGCGTCCTTGATTGCATTGCGCTGATCAGGCTTGAGCCTTCCGGTCTTTGGGCGGACATTGATGGTCTTGAATCCGAGAAAGTACAGTGATATCAGCTTTCGGATTATCGCATTGTTTGCCTCGTCGTGCCCTATCTCAATGGTGGCATCGTCTGTCTGCGCGCTTCGAATCTGGTACTGCGGCGGGTAGATTTGCAGCGAAGAGGAGCCGTTCCTTGACATTCGCAGCTGATCGCCCTGCTTGAGTCCCAGGTCCAGCACCCACTGCTTGGGCAGGGATACAATGTACGACGACTTGCCGGTAAACTGAATCTTTCGCGTCTCCTCCTTGTCATCCATGTCTATAGTGATAATTACGATCTATATAATTCAAAGAACGAATTATATATGGAATGTATTTGGCGCGGCAGCATGCTAGTGGCTATCCTCAAAAGCGTAGATCCGCCACGGCATTATCCATGCTTTGCAGGCAATGCAACAAGGATAGATTTGACATTGATTTTATTTTAATAGATTTTTTGGTTGAGATGAATGTGTGAATATTCTCAACAAGAATGCATGCAAACTGTGACTAGGATAGCATATCTTCAGATCAGTTTTCAGTTCGCCCATGCTGTACCAGAAATATTTTGATTTATGCTCTGTGATTAAGATAGCCAGAGAGCGTACAAAGAATTGATCTGAAAAAAACACCACATCAAGAGCAACGGCCTAGCCAATGCTCGTGCGATACTTGATATCATAATTTATGATAAAATCCAGTTCTTCTTTTGTAAAACCATAATGCTCAGCTAGAACGCGATCGATCTTGTCAATTATATGCTTGGATTTTTTAATTTCAAACGATTGTGTTTTTATTTTGCCAGTGCGCAGGTAATCCCGAATTCGCATTCGGCTATTTTTTGTAATATCCGCAAGAAATTGCGAGCCTAAAGTACAGAGTCGCTTGTCTTGAAATACAGATTTAGGGACAGGAAAATTATTGATGTCAATCGGCGCCAAGTGACGCATATTAGATTCAATTGTATACCACCACCAAAAAACGTCGCTACTAAGAGAAGCAATGAGCGGTCTTATTTGACGTTTGTATTGCACAGAAAATTTTCTTTCGGTTACTGAACTTCTTTGCGCACCCCCATCAGAAAAAGCCGGTGCAAAATTAGTAAAGACTTTCCAATAGAGTCCACCAGCAGTTCTATGAAATATGTAATGATCAGTTTTGCCAAGAGTATGTTTTACTAAAGTCGGCACTGACATGACTTTTTCTAATATTGAATATTCCAATGGCGAACTAAGTTTAGGCACCCAGAACGACGGCCTGTCGCGATCAACCTGTACAAATTTAATCAAATCAAACAGTTGCTCCCTGCTGTCACTTGACCACTTTTGATATCCAGTCGACCACGAATGCGGGCATGTTGTTGGTGTCATCACAAACACAGTTAGCGCACGATTTACAGCGGCAAACAGTTTGGATGGTCTCCAGGAAAAATTAGCGTATCGCACATCATAGTCGTCTTTCTCCAATAGATCTTGAACGGGCTTCATTCGTTGAGTGCATGTTAGAGCGATCGGTACAATCATGCTTACGCATCCACATTTGCCAACTATGGAGATGGCTCGTTCTATGCAGAGAGCATGAATTGCTCCGGTATCAAGACAGACATATCCGCGCATTTCATAATTAACTTCGCGAAACTCCAGATACGGAGGATTGCCAATAATCACATCAAAGCCCCCCATAGCCATAATGCCATAAAATTCTGTAAACCAGTGAAATGGACTATGGGAGCATTTCCATTTTTCGTACTTGATATGATCGTTTATGTCAATATTATACTCCTTGGCAAGATAATAATCAAGTTCATCTCGCAAGGTATCCAGTCTGCGTCGTAGATCAGCTTTCTCTGCAGTTCTAACACCACCATTCATCCTTGTCTGCTTGTCCTTAAATTTGACAAATGCCCGATCTGCAGCTTTGGCTTCTTCGTCAATTCGTAGCATATCTTTTTCATCATCAGGAGTTACAATTTTTTCTTGTTCTGCATTGGCGTGACGCATGGCATCAAACACTGCTTCCTTGGAAACAAATCCCACTAGCGCATTACCTGTGCGTATGTTGAAATCTATATCAGGTAACGGCTCGATCTGGTCATATCTCTCCAGCTGGGCTACAAGTTTGAGAAAAAGACGCAGCTTGCATATTTCTACAGCTTCCTTGATTATATCCACTCCGTATAAATTGTTGATTATGATTGACTTTAGGACATAGTATTTTCGGCTATGATGTTTTTCGACATTATTTAAAATGTTCTGAAAATATGAATAATTTTCCAGGTGATTAGAGTCTGATTTGGTTATTTCTGGCTTTGATGCGTCAAGAAATTCTTGCATTTTTTTCAGACATGCTGCATACAGCGGCTCAAGTATCCCGAGCGCTGCAAAGAGAAACGCGCCAGAGCCACATGTAGGATCTAGTATAGAGATACTAGTTATCACGTTCCAGAATGCGCGTATCAAGGTAGGATCTTGGCTTTGCAATATAACATCCTTGGCAAACTTTTCCACATTGAGATTGAGTGTGACAAGATCGTTGATATCATGAATCTCTCCTGACTTCAGCCTTAACTTTATTTCCTCATATCGCCCGCGCCTTTCTACCACATCCCGCCAAATCTCTCTAGGAAGCGCATATTCAGGAGGCGCAATCTTATTCCATTTTTCGCGTTTGTTCACATCACCAATTCCAACTGCTATATCCCTGGGTAGTTCTCTGGAATATTCAAGCTGTGCAGTTTTTGCTGCTTGTAACTCCCATGCAATTCCATGTCCTACAGAGGGATAGATATAGTTGTCTGGATCATCCTGCAATAGATTCCATGCGCTGCTGCCAGACACAAGAACATCTTTGTACTCTTTTTTTACAGCGCTAAAGAGATACGGAATTATCGTATTGCGCGATATGTATCCTGTGATATCTTCTTGTGTGTAATAGGCGCCCGTTTGCTTTTGATTCAAATGTTTTTCAAATATGTATCCCAGAATGTCTGGATTGATCTCGTTATCTGCTTTGTGTGGCCTCCAATCAAGATGCCACTGATATTCGTCAAAAAAATCAAAAATTTTCTCAAAGGCACTATCAGGTATGCTGATCTTGGTATTATCCTGCTCTAGTTTATGGACATCAAAAAGACCGCCATTCAAGTATGGCACTTGGCCTAGCAGCTTTGCTAGTTCCGGCGCCCTATCTCTCTCTGGCCTTCCCAGGCCCTCGTGAAACAAGCGTAGTAGAAACAATCTATAGAATTTTTGAAATCTGTCTGGGCCATCCTTGGCTTTTACGCGCTCAAGCCTGTTGCGCAAATAATTTGTGTCGTTGTCTAAAAATCCTTTCTTTTGAAAAAAATAGACAAACATCATTCGGTTAAGCATCAAAGAAGCATACAATTTTTTATCATCCAGATTTGTCATTCCTTTGATGAATTTCTGAAAGGTGGCATGCTCCGTTTTGAATCTGCCGTAGAAGTTTTTGGTAACAGTCTCTACATCCATTGTTCCAGTGACAATTTCTCTTACCGCTAGAATGTCCGGCTCATCAAACAAATCAAACGCGATCTCGCGGAGACGTTGCAGTAGTAGAACTCCGGTCTGGCCCTTGTCGTATCTCAGATGCCTGTATAGAACTCTCTTGCCGTCTCGCTTTGTCCACTGCCACACCTGGCCAGATTTAGCGCTGTCAAGAAAGACGATCATGTGTTCAAATGCAGAGCGCGAAACATTTTGTTCTATTTTTTGCCGTTCCGGGTACGATGGTATCAAACCGTCTGAAGCATTACATGTGTAAATGACAAATCCGGCCTTTTGCGCGACAGGCTTTAGCGCATATTTTTGAAGCTGGGTTGTAACTTTCAAGGAGGCATCATTGCTGGTATCCCATCCAAGACCGTCTATCATCAGACTCTCAATGTCAAATGCTTGCAGATAGCGGCGCAGCTCTGCGATGTCACTTGACATCTGTTTTCTCCAATCCTATGCTGCAGATGATTTGGGGGGGGGCGCTGCCCGATAGCGGGTCGTGAATAATGCTCAGCTTGCTGTCCTCTCTTAGATCGATGACTAGCTTTGCGAGTTCTTCATTGCTTATGCCGCTGCGAATTTGGCGATTGAGTGTGTCTTTTGCTGTATCGCGCAGCGGATAGTCGTGTATATCCGTGATGGCGTCGCGAAGGTTCTGAAAAAAGTCGCTTCCTTCCAGCAGGCTATTCTTGATTTCTGCCGCATAGTTTTGGAGCATTGTGTATGCTTTGTATCGGGCGCCGCGAGAACTGCCCAACTGACCAGCGGCATTGCTCTCATGGCTGCTCAAGTGCTTTACCCCTGCCATCACTAATTCGTGATGCGCATCTTGACGCGGCCACGGCTTGGTACTGGGCTCGCACTTTGCAGCTTCCAAGATTTCAAACGGAGATTCAGTAACGCTCTTTCCGTTTTGGTCAATGTACGCCAAGCCGTTATTTCCATTAGGCCTGCGGACAAATACCAAGACGCCTTCGGGATGGGCAGTTGCGGGATTATGACTTTTAGATGAGAATATTGAGTTTGGAAGCGCGCGAATGATGCTCTCAAGTCGGGGGTTTTTGGATTTTGCATTCATCCATATCTGGTATGCATGAGAGGCCAAATCCACATCATCATCATGCTCTCCGTCCAGAATTCCTGCCTTTTCGTGATAGAGATCAGAGATTACTTTTGCGCTGTCTTCATCTTCAAAAAACTGCTCATCGGTTCCTATCACCTTGCTATTATCATGCAGCCTCTTTCTTACGCGCTGACGCAAGTTTATGATGCGGTCAACGCCGTCTGCCGGCAGAAACGAGTAGCATCGTATCTCTTCTGATTTTTGTCCTATGCGATCTACTCTTCCAACGCGCTGTATGAGCCGGATTATAGCCCATGGCAGATCGTAATTGACTACAATGTGACAGTCTTGCAGATTCTGGCCTTCGCTCAAAAGATCTGTTGCAACAAGAATGTGGACATCGCTCTTTGTCTGTTTATCGTTGCTGATCGGACTAAACCGCCATACAATGCTGGATGGATTGTCCGTATCTCCTGTTATGTGAGCTACATTGCTGACTCCCCTCTCCTCAAGATTTTTTGCTACGTACTTGACAGTGTCTGCAAACTGCGAGAAGATGAGTATTTTTTGAGGCTCTGGATCCTTTGGACTGCGGTGTTCCTCAACAAGTTCGCAGAGCGCATTTAGCTTGGCATCGTTATCCGGATTCCAGTTTCCATGCGCATCAAGTATCTCTGAAAGCTTTCGTGCATCTTCTTGCAGATGCGCTTTTAGTTCTTTGTCGAAGAATTGGCTGCTAATCCATCTGAAGCGATTCCTGTATTTTGTAGCATAATCATCATACGTCTTGGCAGCTAGTTTGTAAAACTCATCTTCGCTATGAGGCATCGTCTCTGGTTCTCGCTCTTCAAACTCTTCGTCGCCTTCTATGGTAATATCCGCATCTGTAAACCGCGAATCCAAGATCTCGGCATCCTGCGATCCTACCGGCAGGCGAAGGCCGTTTTGAATGGCATAAAGATGAACATAATTTCTGAATATGTGCCTTCTGACTGACTGGAGAAATGCATCCCCGCCGCTTTCCAGACGTTTGAATAGTCCCGTCCTGCAAAAGCCCATGAGTCTGAGTCCTGCGCGCGAGAGATCTTTTGCTACCCTGGCTTCTGATGGATCAAGATGCGGCTTTTGTGAATCATGGAGATAATTGCCAAGCCCATACCGCGGAAGATTCAAGCTTCTAATCGCGTCAATTATTTTATCAGAGTACAGCGATGCATACTGATCCTGTGGGTCCGACTCTTTTATGGCAAACTCCACAGTTTTAGGCGTACGAGACGGAAAGAATGATTTTTCATTATTCTCATACCTGAGAAACTTTCTGCCCGACTTTGGATCTGTTTCGGCATAGTTGGCGCGTATGAAACTCCTGGTACGCCGAATCATGTAGAGGTGCATAAGATCGCGCCAGTCTTCCGGGTGTTCGCTGCAGTCAAATGCTGCGAGCGTGCGAGGCGAGATCTGGTATTTTGTGCCAAATTCTACTTCGCCCATATCGCGCAGGAGTCTTTCTGGACGTATTCCCAGATCCTGTTCGTCGTCTAAAAATATGCGCAGCTGTCCAGAGAGATCCAGATACGTCTTGTTGTACGGCGTAGCCGAAAGCAGTATGCATTTGCTGTCATTAGCGTTAACATAGTCCCGGATTGCTTTGTATCTTTTGCCTTCTCTGTTGCGAAAGTTGTGGCTCTCATCTATGATGACCAGGCGGTATCGGCGCAAGTTTGCAAGATCCGTGAGAACCTTGCCTGTTGACATGACTTTGGCATGCAGCCTGTATCGGTACGCGTAGTCTTCCCACATTGAGACCAAATTTTTAGGACACAGAATCAGCGTCTCAAGCCCAAGATCATCTTCAAATATTCGCGCCAGAGCCGTGGCCATTAGCGTCTTGCCAAGCCCCACTACGTCGCCTATGAGAACGCCATTTCTCTCATTAAGATAGCGTGCGGCAATCTGGACTGCCGCTACTTGAAATTCAAAGAGCGTGTTTCCAAAGTCTTTGGGAATTTTAAACTCAGATATTCCGTCACGCACTTCAGATGACAGATGGTATGCCATTTTGAGATATACATGGTACGGAGGGATCAGTTTGGATCTTGCCCAGCTTTTTTCTAGGACATTTGCAAGATCATCCGTGATGTCAAGGGCGTGTTTGTCATTCCATCTCTCTTCAAACCAGTCTCTTAGTTTTGCTGTCACATCTGAGTCAAGAATATCTATGTTGAGTTCAGCTTGTTTGGACAGGCCTGCAAATGTCAGGTTGCTGCTGCCAAGATATCCGACCGTAGGATTAATCGGATCTGCTCGATGGCAGAGATATAATTTTGCATGAAGCGGATACTGCAAAAAGAGTTTGATTGCAACCTGCTTATTTTTGAGCTGTACTGCCAGACGCTGCAGGGTCTTTTCATCTTGCGCGTTGGGCGCTCCTGCCACAAGCTGTTCGTTAAACTCCTCAATGATCTGCTTCCGATGTGCTCGGACAATTGTGCTGTCTATTCTTGTCGGGTCCAGTCTTAAGCTGTCTAACAGTTCTCGGTGAGGCAGTCGCTGCATGCCAATAAGTATGCGACACCTCCCCCCCCCGAGAGACGAGGCAGAGTCATTTTTGTACCAGTCTTCTACATGCTCATAGATTTGTTCCCAGCCGCGCAAATTAAAATATCCAACGCAAAAGTCTGCACGTTTTGACAAGCTCATAGTTTCCTTGAGCGCAGGCAAAAGATCAAGGCTGATGTTGTCAAATATTCTTGGCATTTGCAACCATTCAAATTTTTGGGTATTTTAGTTTATACTGTTGGCAAGAATTCAGGAAGCAGAGTCAAGCCTGAATGCAGCTTGTTCCATGATCCTGCCCGAATGCGTGCCTTTTTACATGAGCGGAGCTTGATGCAGGCATGAATGAAAAAGCATGGAGCGATCTTGAGAAGATCACAATTGTCATGGAATTTATGGAAACGGATATTGGCATAAACAGGCTATGCAAAAAACACGGCGTTACAGGACGCGAGGTTTATTTGTGGATGCTAGATTTTTTGGGGAGGCCCAATGTCCCTCAGTCCACGCACGTAATAACAAACAGCAAAAGCGAGTCGCCAGAAAGAAAAGAGCCGCCGCAGTCAGAACAGTGAGACTGCTTTTGCCGATTACTTTGAAAAAAAAACTGCCCAGGCAGGATGCAGCATGCGCTCCGGCGTACGGCATTTTGTCCAGTCGGCAGGCACAAACCTTCCAGTTGACATTCTGTTCCAGCGCTGCAGCCGGCTTCATGCCATTCAAGGAAGGCTAATTCCATGCCTTTTGTTGCAGGCTGAAAGGCCGCTCCGCATGTCCTTACTCAGAGCCGCCAGAGAGAGCAATAAATAATCTCCAATGCCGCATGCTGCGCGTTGGATGATAAGACAAAGCTAAAGCATACTATAGATGCCTTGTTTGGCGCGGGAGTCTCAAGGATGCTGCCGCCTGACATATCCGTAACGCATGCAAAAAAGAACAATAGAATTCGCAGTGTATATCACAAAGGCATCCTTTTGTGCACGCTAAGGATTGACGGCGGCCTTGCAATAACGCCGCGCTTTGCCCAGATGCTTCTCAAGAGCAAAAGGTTTCTTCAAAACTGCATTGACATAGACGACGATTCAGAGCCGTTTGTCTCGCAGGGCAAGTCGGTCTTTTGCGGGCATGTGCTGCGGTGCGGAGAAAACGTGGCAGCAGGATCAGATGTGGCTATACTGCACAGGGGAAGAGTCGTGGCAGTCGGAAAGGCGGCGCTGCCATGCTCAATGATTAGAACAGCGAGCCGCGGCGTGGCGGTGCGGGTTAGAGATACTTTAAAAACCTCAACATAGTGACAAGTAGCATGATGCGCGGAGGAAATCGGCAGACGCGCCGGCAGCTGGACAAGATGGGACTGCAGATGGATGAGATGCCTGATGTCCGCGAAGTCATAATAAAGACGGATGAAAAAGAGATCACTCTCCCAAAGCCCAGCGTTACAAAGATGAATACAAAGAATGAAGGCGTAATGTACATGATTGCGGCAGACAGTTTTGAAGAAAGAGAGGTTGAAGCGCCTGCCTTTTCCGAGAATGACGTATCAATGGTATGCGCCCGCACCGGCGTTGATGCAGAAAGGGCAAAGGAAGCGCTGACAGAATCCAACGGCGAACTTGCAAGAGCAATCATGATGCTAGAGACGAGCTAGATGCAGTGCGGGCAGCGCGGCATGCCGCAGGGCATGCGTCAAAGCATAGACTAGAACAGACGAGCCGCTTTAGGAATGCTGCACGGATCATTCCAGCAGCGAATTATTCATGGCTGCTCTCAGGACATTTCCTGCAAAAAAATGCTTCAAGAGCAGTCCTGTGCCGGCAGCTGCTTGACGGCGATTGCGCAGAGCCGCGGCACAGGCTCTCGTATCATTTAATTATCGGCGACAAAGGGCGATACATGGGCATGAGCACTATACCAGAGACTGATGTGGGCGCTGTAATCAAGTCCCTGTCAACGCTGGAAGATGATCTTGATGCAACGAGCGCAAAGGCGGCAGACATGAGGAAGAGCCTGGCCAGTTCGGCCCGCAGCGAGATTGAAAAGCTCATGGAAGAGGTTCAAAAGATGGCAACGGAAGAAGCAGAGTCCATCATCAAAGACGCCAGGGAAAAGGCAAAAGCCAGGGCGGAAGAGATAGCCAGAAAAGGCGACAAGGATATCATGGACATCAAGTCCAGAATAGACGCGGCGTTTGACGACGCCGTCTCGCACGTAGTAAACGCTGTCCTAAAGAGCTGAGCCGCTTTTAAAGCATTTGCCGCTTTGAATGTATGCCATTATATCATCCTGGACATCAGACGACAGGGAGCTGTCGGCGCAGATTATGTGCACGCGAATGCCCTGGTGAAATACGTTCTTTTTTACCTGCAAGAGCAGCGGATCGTCGCCGTGCTCCGCATTGTACAGGATTATCTTCCACCCAATTATATCGCCTCCATGAGACGTAGTGTAATTTGGATACTTTGCAATAAAGAGGTTCACTTCAGGAATCTTGGCAAACTCTTCTTCGAATACTTCATTTGGCGTGGCCGATATTATGTATCCGCCAATCAAGTTTCCAAGCGCTAAAAAAACAATCGGAGATGCAAACAGTATTGTCACCATTGCCGCTGCCGGTATTGCAACAAGCAGGATGATCCTTTTGGCGTTCATATTTTCTGATCTGCAGACAGCAGATAAAAGGATAGCAGTACAAGGGCCGGAATGGCCGCACATTCCGGCCTAGATTCAGAAATGCAGGACTGAACCAGAACAGATTTCAGGGCAGCAGAGCATGCAGGCGCGCAAAACCTGCAGGCCGGTTTGCGGCAGCGTCGCATGCTACTTCATATTGCAGATTCCTGCATCGTATCACAGGCCGGCGTTATACCTATATCAGAGAGGAGCGGCGTCAAAAATATCAGCAGGTCATGTTATGAGCGAATAGGCATTGCCACCACCTACGGCAGGCCATACTACAAATTTACAAAGCTTCTCAAGAGCCTTGACGTATCGTACGATTCCATACTTCCGGATCAGATTGAATCGTACGGCGGCCTGATCTTTACGACCGCGCGCGAGGCTCCTTTTAAGAATGCCAAAAACATGCTCACAGAGGAGATATTGGAATTGAATCCTGCCGTGCTGCAGGGAATCATACTGCAAAAACTGCACCCATACCTTGAGAGGAATCTTGTCCTTGGCGTTGATCCTGGCAGCAGGCTGGGGCTTTCGGCATACTATCTTGGAGTAGAAATTGAGAGCGCTCTCTACTCGTCAGTCGGCAGGCTCGTATCCCACATGACAGAGCTGCTGGCAGGCCTTGATGCAAAAAAGCGGACAGTCAAGATAGGAAACGGCGACATGAATACTGCAAGGGAGATCGGAGTTCAGCTGAATATCCAGTCCGGCTCGCCCTTTGAGCTGGAATTTGTAGACGAGCGCAGAACAAGCCGCAAGATCAAAAACTTCAACCAGAGGGGAAAGCGAGACAGGCTGTCGGCGCGCTACATAACGCAACGGGAGGGTCAAAGCAGGATGATGCGGCCGCTGTCCATTGCAGGCTAGCCTGCCGGCGGCGCCAGGCGCGCACTCTGGCCTGTTCCATAATATTAGAAAAAAAGAAAAGGAGATCAGCGTCTCCACGGGCGACTAGGCGTAAATGTTGATGTTAAGAATAGTAGAAAAAAGAAAAGAAAAGGAGAATCAGCGTCTCCACAGTTTGCTTAGAATGCCTCTCTTTTTGGCAGTTTTGTCTTCTTCTTCCGGAGCAGGCTCCTCGATATCGTGCATCAGAGCACGGATGCCTGGAGAGTACTGTTCAAGCTCTTCCAGCGAGGATATTTTGCTCTTGCCGGGCGGCTTTGGAGGCATGCCGTCGCAGGCTTTGATGACCGGTTCGATCTTTTGGATGCCCCTCATAACCGCAGTGAAGTTTATTCCGAACATGCTTCCTAGAACAAAGTACGTCGGCCTGCAGTTGTTGCGTATGAGAGCCATCAAAGCCCTGTCAGTTACCGAAAGCGCAAACCTTCGGCCAGCTCCAATCTGACGCTTGCGCTCTCTTTGGGAGAGTCGCTTGACTTCATGGATCTGGTACTGACTCTTTAGCTTCTCGCACAAGCCGTCAAACTCTGGAACGCTGACTCCAGTCAGCGTCTGAAATGCTTCGGGCTGTTGTGCCAGTTTTGCATACGTTAGCATGCTTACTACTCTATATTTTGGTACTTAAGCAAGTATGTCAAATAATTTTAATATCTGGTTAATTTATTTAAGCTAGTTTTTTGCTTAGGCACGTTTTTGCATTCTGCATGCGTAATTTTACGGCCTGCGCACGCCAGGATTAGCAGGCATGCAAATTTGAAGCATGCACCAAACTTGGGCAATTTTCAGGCGTCATTCCAAACATAATGAGCGAAAGCGCGATGCTATCGCAGGCCCGACAGCAGAATATCAGCAAGAAAGGGAGGCTGTTCTAAACATATTGAGAGAAAGCGTGATATCACGCTCAAAATTTACATTTTGCAGGCAGTTTTTTTTAAAAAATCTTACATCCATGCTTATATACTCCTTAATTATATCTAACTAATACATGACATGCAAAGGCATATGCGTTAGGTATAAAGCTCAAAAGCCCGTGGGTACGGGCAGATACGCATCTGGCCAAAGGCGGTGCCAGATCTGCGAGATCTTCATCAAGTGGGAAGGGCTCTGGTGCCCGTGCTGCGGATACAGATTAAGAACAAAGCCGCGCAACCTAAAGTACAAGGCCAAGCTGAGGGCAAGAGTCGAAGCCAACGCCAAAGAAGCCGAAGGCTCATAGCCTGGCTTTGGACCGTACTGCAAAGCGGCGATTGGGGCAAAGGACGCGCAATTCCTGAAAGGGGGGCGCTCGGCTTTGAGCCTGGTCCATGGCTTGCGGCAATCGGGGTACGGCGCTCCTTCCTGGAATGGATGAGGCTCATGAGCGTCCAGTTTTGATTAGCGCACGATGAGCGGGCGGGCAGGATGAGGCTGCGTTTGGCATGCCCAGGCCAAAATGCTGCGTATCTGATCCTGTTCTCGCAAAAACGGCCATGGTGCATTTTCTGAGCCGCAGAATATGCTGCACGGCTCTTCGCCTGAACGCGCAAAAAAAACGGCAAGGTCCCGGCTACTGGAATCACAGATATGAAACAAGGCGAATTCAGAGAATAGAGATAAAAGCCAAAGATGCAGGCTAAAAGATCATGACTGCAGACGATTCCTTTAGCAGGCGCACTGTCAGCTCGTCAAACCGCGAGTTTGTAATCCAGGTTCTCAAGTTTGAGAACGGATGCTTTGTCTCTCTTGCAGAAAACAAAAACAGGCTGGGCTCGGTCGTGCTCTCGCTGGGAGCCGGTCCTGGACCCGTCACTACCACGGCAATTCCGGCCAAGACTGATCCGCTGTTTTTGAAGATGATAGCAGAAAAGCTGGGCCAGGCTACAAAAGGCGTTGCAATAGTCTCATCCAGCGTGCAAGACAAGCTGGACGCGGCAGCGGCAGGCCTCATTGCGGCAGAGATTGACGGCATGGTGAAATGATGGATCTTAGATCATACATGGACAGAGTGGAGGCTGCCGGAGAGCTTGGCAGAGTCAAAAGCAGCGTATCTCCAATATATGAGATAGCTGCGGTTACGGCAAAGGCGGACGGCGGCAGGGCATTGCTGTTTGAGGACGTAAAAGGCAGCAGTTTTAGGCTGGTCTCAAACATGGTAGGCACAAGAAGCAGGTTTGCAATGGCGCTGAACAGCGCTGCTCCAAGCATACACAAGGACGTGACTCGGCTCATCGCCAGGGCTGAAAAGCCAAAGGCCGCGCTGCGCGGAAAATTTATGGAAAATTCAACAAAGGATGCGTCCAAGCTTCCAATAGTTACGCATTTTGAAAAAGAGCCAGGTCCGTTCATCACGTCGTCCATGATACATGCAGGCGGCGCTGAAACGGGACAAAACTCGTCCTTTCACCGCATGATGCCGATAGGCGGGCCGCGCTTTTCCGTAAGAATGGTGGAGGGAAGGCACCTTCACAGGCTGTTTACGGACGCAAAAGAGCGCGGCGAGGATCTTAGGGCGGCAGTCACAATAGGGGTGCATCCGGCAGTCTCCATTGCAGGCGCGTACCAGGCCGAGTTTGGATTCGACGAGATGCACATTGCAAACGCGTTTCTTGGCGGCAGCCTGACTGTGGCAAAATGCCCCTATTCTGATGCAGCCGTCCCGTCGGACGCAGAGATAGTCATGGACGGCAGATTTCTGCAGGACGAGACGCACGAAGAGTGGATGGTAGAGATGCTGCGAACATACGACCACAAGCGCAGGCAGCCGATATTTGAGGCGGACAGGCTGTACTATAGGAATGATCCAATATTTCACGACATCCTGTCGGGCTTTGCAGAGCACAGGCTGCTTATGGGAATGCCAATCGAATCAAAGATGAACCATCAGCTAAAGGCAAAGTTTCCGCATGTGCGCGGAGCTGCAATGACCGACGGCGGATGCGACTGGCTCCATGCCGTAGTTCAGATAAGAAAAGAGGCGGACTCGCAGCCCAGAAGCATAATCGACGAGGCGCTGAAGATACACCGCTCCCTCAAGCAGGTTACCATAGTGGACGAGGACATTGACGCAAATTCGGCGGACGCAGTAGAGTATGCCATGGCAACAAGGTTTCAGGCGGACAGGGATCTGGTCATAGTGCGCAATGTCAGGGGCTCAAGCCTGGATCCGTCAAGCGACCAGGAGAATCTACAGACTGCAAAGATGGGCATTGACGCGACTATGCCTCTTGCAAAACGGCCTGAAGGCTTTGAGATTGCAAAGATACCCGGACTAGACGGCACGGTACTTGGAGACTATTTGGATGCCGGCACTGAGCCTGGCAAAACCAAAAATTCCCGGCAAGTCTAGGGCCGCGCTGCGACATGCCGGCAGGCGGAATATCCCGCAGCTGCCAGCAGCCATTCCTGCAGTACCTGCAGGCGCGATGCTCCAGGACGCGCTCTTCGTTTTGCGCTGAGTATTGGCATCATGTCCGGCTTCCTGCAGCTTGTCTTTGCATGGCGTGCGGCTTCATTGCAGCGACTGCGCTTTGCGTGCGCAGCTCTGTATTTTGTTTGCGCGTTTTGGCCAAGCTTATTTCGCGTTAATTTGAGAACGCAGGCCAGGAGCGTCGCGCATTACCTGGCCGCCTGCTGCAGGCGCGCCCTGTCCTGAGGAATGATTCTGCCGTGCAGTGTGGCTGCAAACAGGGCTCCCAGGGCGCCCATCGCAGCTGCGGGCAGCGCTACCAGCGGCAGCACTATCGGCATCTGCTCAAGGAATACATGCAGTATGACGCTGCCCGATATTGCCTTGTCGAAAACGACCTCGTTGTACGTATACGTGATTAGCGGATAGGAGATGAAATAGAGTGCAGATCCCAGTATGGCGCCGGATATTATCAAAGCTCTTCCCTTGTATGCGGATGCCAGCGCGTCCGCCGCTATTATGGGCATCATTGCTGCAAGGTAAAGCGGCGCTGTACCCGCCAGCGCGGGATTGTACAGTATCATGGATGCAGCATTTATTGACAGGAGCGCAAGGCCAAAGGCGGACATGACTCCGAATTTTAACTCTGCAAGGCGCGACACCAGAATAAATACGGCGCCTGTCAGAAACGGCGTTGATACTGTAATGAGCGATGCGGCGAGCCAGATATCAGGATTAAAGTCAAAGTGAGCGGTCTGCGAGAACGGCAGCGAGAACGACTGAAAGTATCCGTTGGCGCAGAGCCAGACAGGCAGGAATGAAAAGAGCGCGAGAATGCTGCGGGGCCGTCCTGGAACTTTGAGCATGCGCGAGCCGTATCTTGTCATGACCAGCATCGGCGCCACTGCTGCAAGGAACATTCCTGTCAGCAGTACCTGGTGGGGCGGCGAGAGCAGCCCGTCCAGCCCGTAGGCGTCATGCCATGCAAAGTCAAGCGGCCCTGATATCGCCAGGACAAATATTCCGATCATGCCCAGCCTGAATGGAAATCTCCATGCCTGCTTTGCGGCAGGGTCAAGCCTGCGCCACGAAAAGAATGCAAGCGCTGATCCGGCAAGAGCTGTCAGGACGCCAGAGTAGAGCAGTGCGTGCGGCGCCGTAAAGAATGATTCAGGACGGTTCAGCAGGTGGTGCGTGACATCCCAGAGCGCGGCGGATATTGTAATCAGCGAGCCTGCGGATATCATGACGTTTGACGCCAGGTATGCCTGGCGCGGAGGCAGCATTTTGCGCATCATTTCTGCCATTAATGCCATTCGCACTCTATTTAAGATGCGCAAAGGCCTTGCGCGAACGCATGAAAATGCAGGACGCGCTAATTTACGGCAGGACGGAAATATTATAGACGCTCACAAATTCTCCCTGAGCGTCCTTTGTACCGCCGTGCGGAAAGTGCGCCAGTTCGTCAGAGTGCGGCAGGGATGCCGACTTGACATGTATTGCGAATGTTCCCGGCTCGGGCGGAGTTGCCAGCATGGATACTGCGTACGATTCGCCTGCCGCAGCATTCGGCGTGCTGGATTCGATCAATGCGTGAGGCGCCGCTGCCAGCTTGGAGCCATACACTGAACCGGCTTTTTGTCCCGCCGCAATGTACGACGGCGGCAGCCCAAAGTCGTACCCCACTATCCGAACGTATGGTTCCGCGCTGTCAAGATTTGGGAATCCCACCGTGGTTATCAGGTACTCGGCAAAGTCGTTGCTGTTTGTTATTCTGACATCAATCCGCACAGACTCGCCAAGAGCAACGGTCTCGCCTGAAACGGATACGGCATGGACGGGCCGCGGATATGCCGAGTGCGTATCAAGGTAAAGCAAAGGCGCAAGGACGGTCATGACTGCAAAGTACGCGGCAATAGCGGCTGCGGCTCCGGCGGCTACGAGCAGCTTCATAGTACAGCGTGCCGGTGTTCGCCTAATATTGGTTTGAGGCTTGCGGCATGGACATTACGCGCATCCCGATTGGCCGTTCTCATCTTGCAGAGTGCGGTACTGCATTGCATCTCCTGCAGATTCTAGAGTGGGCAATTTTGCCTGCAGTTGATTCGTCCCTTGGGCCTAGCTTCAATCCGGACAAAATGCTCCGAGAAGGCCAGGGCATGGCATTCAATGGACAGGCGGTTCCTTGTCCGCTCGTCAAAGTCCGCATTTGCAAATCAGGCGCGGGTGGGCGCGCCCGGCTTTATTTTGGTTTATAATATGGATCTCTCGCAGTGCAAGATATGGCAAGGTGGGCGGATTATCTAATATCCGAAGTAACGTATGACCCAAAGCACAGAATCAGATACGCTACGCGCCACAAGGACACCGAAGAGGGCATCATGGGGCCGGAGGTGGCAGACAGGGACGCAATAGTAGACGACCTCAAGGACGGCGTCTCGTACTGCACCATCATCAGCGGACTAGACAAGTGGGTGCTGGGCGAAAAGGTCAGGTTTCATTATGTCAGGGGGCACAAAGTAATCAGAATAGACAACAACAAGGTTACATTTGATCATCTTGGACAGATTCCAGAGGTAAGCAATCCTCCGGAAGAGGCTGCAGAAGAAAAGACGGAGAAAAAGCCAATTCCAGAAAAGAAAGCGCCGCCTAAAAAGCCCGCGCCGCCAAAGGAAGCGCCGGCCAAGAGCGCCAAGCAGCAAGTCAAAAAAGGAGCACCCGACAAAAGCATAGAGGCAAAAATCCAGGAACTGGCATCGGTCAAAAAAGAGCTGGACGAGCTGGATGCAAATGCGTCTGGCGGCAAGCCAAAAAAGGCGGGCGCGGCATCAAAGTCCAAATCCAAAAAGTGAAAAAAAGTCAGGCTAGTCCCGTTGCTGCGGCATGCAGGCTCAAAGCCTGTCCAATAATTATGGAGCGGAGCGCCGGGCTTGTTTTGAGCCCGAAAAGAATGCGGCAGGCATCGCGCCATACCTCTGATGCATTGGCGCAGGCAGGAATGCTTTTTGAGATCCTCGCCGCATTTCGGCGCATGCTCGGACTGTGTGATATTTCGCATTCGCGGCAAAATCTCAGGACCGCACCCTTCGCATTGATCTCCCTGCACTCGCATCGGATTTTAGGCTGATGCAGGCGCATCGCGCTTGGCTGGCGCATCCTTTGGATCCTGGCCGGCTGCCTTGTCGCAGCATTCTATGGCTTTGCCTGATGTACCATTTCAGACAGCGCGTTGGCCTTGCAGCTATGAGCGTACGCGCCGTCCCCCGAATCCAGGCTGATGGCCTTGTCGTAGCATTCTATGGCTTTGCCGTATTCTCCCAGGGCGGCGAGCGCCAGGCCTTTGTTGATGTAAGGGTAGTCATACTCGGGATCCAGGCTGATGGCCTTGTC
>CAYGAM010000007.1:29185-31096 GCA_964347915.1 uncultured Nitrosopumilaceae archaeon
CAGGCTGATGGCCTTGTCATAGCATTCCAGGGCTTTGTCGTATTGTCCCAGAGATCTTAGCGTCCTGCCCTTGGAGGCATGAATCGATGCGGAGCCGGGTTCCCGCTTTATGGCCTCATCGTAGCAGGACAGGGCTTGATCATATCCATTCAGCATATACAGCAACGCCCCTTTGGTGTCGTACGGAATTGAACTGGACGGGAAGAGCTTTATTGCGGTATCGCAGCATGCTGCAGCTGCCGCATAGCGCTTCAAGCTTTGCAATGCGGCGCATTTGCCAATATATGCTGGCATGTGCTGCGGATCAATCCTTATTGCAGCGTCATAGCACAATATTGCTTCATCATATCTTTCCAAGCCATGCAATGCGCCGCCTTTTCCAGCGTGCACAGTAGCGCCGCTTGCGCCTTCGCCAATCAAGCGGTCATAGCATTCCAGGGCAATATCATACCGCTCCAGCTTAAGCAGCGTCCTGGCCTGCGCTTCCTGCAAATAATGCAGAGTGAGCCAAGAATAGCATTCCAGGGCCATTTGGTATAATGGAGAATTTGCAGAGGGATGAGCAAATACTTTTGCGGGATCCCTGCTAGGCAGGCGGGCGTAGCATTCCATTGCCTTGCTGATGCAGTCCAGGGCCTGATCATGCCGCTGCTGAGCTTTTAGTCCATGGTACTTGAAAATATAAGCATACATGTTTTGCGGGTTGGCAGATATCTCATCATTGCATTCATCCAGGTTCCGTATCATTTCTGCACCGGCCAATTCCCGACTCTTGGCATCCATGCGCCTTGCTGGCGCGCTTTCATATATTAAAGTGAAGTTTGTGCAGGTATCCAGCAGCGCATAGGAAGACGCGGACGCGGCCAGATACAAAGGCTTCAGATATCAAGTCAGGCGCAAGTGCGTCCTTGTCAAAGACCGCGCCAAAAATTCATGCCAGTCTTGATATTATGGCATGCAGGAGCAAAGCTTGTCCAGGAATCACACCATTGGCGTACGGCAGTAGCGAGAGCATTCTCGCTTGTTATCCTCGGGAAGCAAATGCGGCAAGAGTCATGCTGCCAAGCGGCAGGGCATTGGACATTTGAAAGATGTCCTCAAGCAGCGCTGCATAAAGGAGCCGCGAGTCTGCAGTGGGCTTTAGGCCGGACAGGCGGGGCGCAGATATGAGCCGCGGCTTGGAGGCAGGGCTGGGCTTGGGGCAATGCCGCGCGCACGAAGACTTGCATCTTGCATGGCGCTAGTCTGCTTATGCGCGCAGTCCCGGCTGCGCAGTATCAATTGCAAGCATTGCTGCCGAAAAGAAGCGATCTGCGCGCTTGTCGTTTCCTTTGACGCAGCATTATTTTTAATTTGGAGTGACAGCTCGGTCCCTGGAAGCTGTTCTTGATTTCAGGCACGAATCTGTTTGATCGGCCTATGGAAGCTAAGTAAAATTCACGCTTGAACTTCCAGAGCCCGAGATGTTACAATTTGGAGCATATTCCATGCATCTTGCCATGCCTCTTACGCAGCGGCGCGAGCCAGGTTTTTTGCGCTCCCTGCGGCATTTTGGCGCATGCCTGATATGCGACGTGCCGCGGCTCTGATCTTGCATCCGCAGCAAAAATCCCATGGTAATCCGCCTGCTGATCCCTTTGCATGTGCCTCAGGCTTTGAATTGATACGGATGTATTTCGCTTGAGTTGGCGCGTCTCTGAAATCCAGGCCTGCTCTCTTGTCACAGCATCATGCGTCATTGTCATGCGGTTCTATTTCAGACATCGAGTCGGCTTTGCGGTCGCGCCCCTTGTGCAGCTCTGCCTTGGTTTGCGAGGGGTGTTCTATTTCAGACAGCGCGTATGCTTTGTGGATGCGAGTGTATGCATCGTCAGGGTCCAGGCTGAGTGCCTTGTCGTAGCATTCTATGGC
>CAYGAM010000007.1:31196-41626 GCA_964347915.1 uncultured Nitrosopumilaceae archaeon
GAGTGTATGCATCGTCAGGGTCCAGGCTGAGTGCCTTGTCGTAGCATTCTATGGCCATGTCGTATTTTTTCAATAGGTATAGCGCGTCGCCTTTACTAAAGTAAGTATATGCATACTCTGAATCCATGCCGATTGCCTTGTCGTAATATTCTATGGCCTTGCAGTATTGTCCTAATTTAAGCAGCACGTCGCCTTTGTTGATGCATGGGTATGCATACTCTGGATCCATGCTCATTGCCTTGTCGTAGCATTCTATGGCAATGTCGTATTTTTTCAGATCATACAATGCGTCGCCCTTAAAGGCATAAGTGTATGCATCTTCGGGGTCCAGGCTGATTGCCTTGTCGTAGCATTCTATGGCCTTGCCATACTGTCTTATTTTAGACTCAGACAGCGCGTTGCCTTTAACGACATAATAATCCGCGTCCTCAGGGTCCAGGCTGATTGCTTTGTCGTAGCATTCCACAGCCTGGCTGTGCTGTCCTAATTCAGAGAGCGCGTTGCCTTTAACGACATAAGGCTCCGCATTCTCAGGATTCAGGCTGATTGCTTTGTCGTAGCATTCCACAGCCTGGCTGTGCTGTCCTAATTCAGAGAGCGTGTCGCCTTTGCATATGTGGACGTACTCATCACATGGTTCCAGGCGGGCTGCCTGGTCGTAGCATTCTACAGCCTTGTCGTATTTTTTCAAGTCGTGCAGCGCAACGCCCTTGAGGAAATATGCGTATGCATGCTCAGGTTCCAGGCGGGCTGCCTGGTCGTAGCATTCTACAGCCTTGTCATACTGTTCTATTTCATGCAGTATAGCGCCCTTGACGCAATGGTACAGCAAATTGTCTGGATCAATGGCTATAGAGATGTCGCACAATCTCAGAGCCATATCGTGCCTGCCCAAGCAGGACAGCGACTCGGCCTTGCTGCAGTAAGCAGATCCATCGTTGTGCGGATCAATCCTTATTGTGGCGTCATAGCACAATATTGCCTCATCGTATCTTTTCAATTCATGCAATACATTGCCTTTTCCAGCATGTATGCTAGAGGCGCGCGCGGCATCGTCAATCACATCCTCTCCAAGCAGTCGATCATAGCACTTCAGGGCGGCATCATACTGCTCCAGTGCAAACAATGTTTCGGCCTGCCGCACGCGCAGGGCGCGCATGGTGATATCAGGCTGGCATTTTAGAGCCATGCGGTATAATTTAGAATTTTTAGACGCATGGGCAAAGACTTTTGCGGGATCCCTGCTAGGCAGGCTGCCGTAGCATTCCATTGTTTTGTTGATGCAGTCCAGTTCTTGTTCATGCTGGCCCATGGCTGCCAGCGCTACACTCTTGAGAAAATAAGCATACATGTTTTGTGGGTTGGCTGCTATTTCATTGTCGTAATCGCTTAAATCCCGCGGCGCGATTGTCCAAAATTTGTTAAGACTCCTGGCATGCATTGAGCCTAGTAGTGCCTGCACATATTAAAGTGAAGCTTGCCAGCCATCCAGCGTCCGCATGAAAGCGCGGACACCGCAGGGCTCAAAGGCGTCAGATGCCAAGGCAAATGCAGGAGCTCCTTGCCAATGCTCGCGCCAAGAGTTTAGGCCGCGCTTTCAATTAAAAATAATGCCTCGTCAAAGCGAAAATACGCGCACAGGCCGCAGCTTTTTGGCGGCAGCGCCTGCAATCGGCTGCATAGTCCCGATATTAGGGCATGCGAATGCAAAATCTGTCCAAGAATTTTGCCGCAGCACGCAGATGCTGCAAGGACATTCGCGCTTATTTCCCGCCTGGAACGAATGCTGCGCGGCTCATGTTGCCAAACGGCAGGGCATCAGATGTCCGAAAAACGCTGTCAGCCGGCAGCGCATAAAGGTACCATGAGCCCGGAGCCGGCTTCAAGCCGGACATCCTGGGCGCAAATACGAGGCAGGATTCGGAGCCAAGGTGCGGCTGGGAGCGAAACCAGGCATATGCAGATTCGTATTTTGCATAGCATTCTTCCGCGTCAGTGCGGCGTCCCAGTTTTTCCAGCAGCTGAGCCTTGGATATGTAAATCAGCACGCTGGAGGGCTCCAGCTGCGGCAGGGTGCCGTGCCCCGCGATATTCTCCATTTTTGATCTCAGTTTGCTGTCGTTCCAAAGAAGTGCGTCGGAATCAAGGCCGCAGCCGTGCTCTTTGAGCGCGTCCTGGCAGCGCGGACAGTCCCATATTGGAAATTCAGGATTGGTGCCATGCCTGTCCATATACGCCCTGTTGCCGTCGACGCTGGTCATAAAATCTTCAAGGATTTTTGCGGCCTGATTGTAGCATTCCAGCGCCTCGTCATGGTGTCCTGATTTCTCCAGCAGCTGGGCCCTGGGCAGATAGGAAAGCGGCCTGTTGGAATCCGCCTTTATTATAGCATCATACCAGGCCAGCGCCCTCTTTCTGCGTCCCAGCATTTCATGCGTTCTCCCCGCGAGAAGCCGGGATTCCATGCCGGGCATCTTCTTTGCCGCCTTTGAAAAGCAGCCTGCCGCCTCGTCATAGCGCTTTAGCATGGAGCATGCCGCGCCCTTGCCGATCAGAAAATAGGCGTTGTCTGGATCAACTTTGAGGGCCTGCTCGTAGCATTTCAGCGCAGAATCGTACTTGCTCATCCCAAGCAGCGCCTGGCCTTTTCTATAATGTGCCGGATAGTTGTACGGCCCAAGCTTTATTGCTGTATCAAGGCGTTGTACAGCTTTGCCGTAGTGTCCCATAAAGAACAGCGCGCGGGCGGCATGGTGGTGGTACTGGAAATCGTCCGGCTCAAGCTTTGCCGCCGCATCAAAGCATTCCAGAGCTTCTTTGTAGCGATGCATGCGTTCAAGCGCCAAGCCCTTGTCATCACGCATCATCGCATTGTCGTATCCGAGCTCTGCCGCGGCATCAAAAGACCGGACTGCCTCTTCCAGTCGTCCCAGAGAATACAGTACGAGGGCCTTGGAATAATAATGGTCAGGATGCTGCGGATCCAGTCTGATTGCGCTGTCATAGCATTCTATGGCCTTGCCGTAGCTCATCTGATCCGAATAAAACTCGCCTTTGATGGCGTAAGCCTGCGCGTATGCCGGATTCAGGCTTATTGCCTGGTCATAGCATTCTTCGGCCTTGCCGTACTCTTCCAGACCAGTCAGCGCTTGGCCTTTGCTTATGTAAGAGTGCAGATACTCTGGATCCAGGCTTATTGCCTGGTCATAGCATTCTATGGCCTCTTCAAATGCGCACGCATCAAGCAGCACTTGGCCTTTGCTGAAATGGTTTTGGGCGTATTGCGGATCCACGCTGATTGCGTTATCAAAGCATTCTATGGCCTCGGCATGATGCCCCATATTGTATAGCGCTTTGCCTTTGCTTTCATTCAGCAGCGGAAAGCCGGGCCTGAGGCTTAGCGCCTCGTCGTAGCATCTTGCCTCCAAGTCAAACCTGCCCAAATACCACAGCATGCAGCCTTTTCCGTAATGATTTATGGCATTGCCTGGCTCAAGCCTTATTGCCTCGTCGTAGCACTGCACGGCCCGCTCATGCTCATTCAGTACGGACAGTATCGCCCCTTTGATTGTGTGCGGCAGCGGACTGAATGGAAATATTTTCATCGCGGCATCGCAGCCTGCTATGGCCTCGCTGTGGCGTTTTAGGATCTGCAGCGAGCTGCATTTGCCAATATGTGCCTGCAGCAGCTGCGGTTCAATCTTCAGCGCGGCATTATAGCATTTCAGGGCCTGGCCGTACTTGCCGGAAGACGACAGCATGTCGCCCTTTGTGCAGTGATAAATCGAAGCGCCGGGATCAATCTTGACGGAGATATCGCAGCATTCCAGAGCAAGATCGAGTTTGCCCATGCGGAACAGCGATTTGCTCTTGGAGTGATAAGCTTTCGCATAGCCTGACTCGATCTTTATTGCGGCATCATAGCACTGTACGGCCTCGTCATACCTGCCCAGGCCGTGCAACGCATCGCCTTTTCCGGCATGCGTAAAGACATCGTACTGATACTCGCTAATCAGGCGATCATAGCATTTTAGTGCGGCATCGTACTGCCCCAGGTCAAGCAGCGTTCCAGCCATGTACTCGTACAGGACGCTCAGGCTGAGCCAGGACTGGCATCTTGCAGCCATGTCGCGCAATTCGGCGTTTGAGGACGGTGATGCAAATGCTTTTTCCGGATTCTTGGGCATGCTGTCGTAGGAATCTATTGCCCTGAGGATGCAGGCGAGCGCCTGGTCATGCTGCTTTAGGTATTTCAGGGCGCAATACTTGAAAAAATGAGCGTACGCGTTCTGCGGGTTGGATGCCAGCTCGTCGTTGCAGTCGCCCAGATTCCGCAGTATCATTGGAACGAGCAGCTGTATGTCGTCAAGCATGCGCCTTGCGGGCGCATTTGCGTATATTAAAGTGAAGCTTGCATGGCTGTCCGGCATGTACGGAAATGCCGGTGCAGGGAACGCGCAAAAGTTTTTCCCGGCCCGGCCAAAAAAGAGACTTTTGCATGTGCAGATGAGCCCAAGCCGCAAAACAGCCAGGAGATGATTCGCCAAAGAAGATCGGCGGAGAAAAATAATTCGAATTGGTCATGATACTGCGGCATTCCGGCGCAAAACCGGTCCAGAAATCATGCCGCTGCATCAGCGAGAGCATTAGCTCCTATTTCATGCCTGGAACAAAAGCTGCGCGGCTCATGCGGTCAAACGGCAGGACGCTGCATGTTTGAAAGATGCCGTCAGGCGGCAGGGCATAAAGGTACCACATTCCTGGAGCCGGCTTTAAGCCGGACAGATTGGGCGCAAATATGATCGATGACTTGGAGGCAAAGTGCGGATAGGAGCGAAACCACGCATATGCAGATTCGTACTTTTCATAGCATTCTTCCGCTTCAGCGCGGCGTCCCAGCTGCTCCAGCAGCTGCGCCTTTGATATGTAAATCAGCATGCAGGAAGGCTCCAGCTGCGGCAGCCTGCCGTGTCCTGCGGCATCCTCCATTTTTACTCTCGTATCTTCGTCGCTCCAGAGCAGCGCGTCGGAATCAAAGCCGCAGTCGTGATCCCTGAGCGCGTCCTGGCAGCGCGGGCAGTCCCATATTGGAAATTCCGGATCAGTGCCGTGCCTGTCCAGGTATGCATCATTGCCGTCGACGCTCTCCATAAAATCTTCAAGAATTCTTATTGCCTGATCATAGCAGTCCAGCGCCTCGCCGTGGCGCTCCAGCTTCGCCAGCAGCTGGGCTTTTGGGATATAGGAAAACGGCTTGCCGGAATCCTCCTCTATTATGGAATCATAATACGCAAGCACCTTCTTATGGCGGTTTAGCGTTTCCAGCGCCTTTCCCATGAGAAATCTGGACTCCATTCCGGGCATTTCCATGACTGCCTTTGAAAAGCACCCCAGCGCCTCGTCATATCGCTTTAGCATAAAGCATGCCACGCCCTTGCCGCGCAGGCAGCGGTCGTTGATGAAATCATTCCTGATTACGCGTTCATAGCATTTTATCGCAGAATCGTATTTTCGCAGCCCAAGCAGAGCGTCGCCTTTTCCAGAATAAGCCAAGTGGTTGAACGGCTCGATCCTTATTGAGGCGTCAAAATATTTTACGGCCTTGCTGTATTTTCCCATGGAGCAGAGCGCGCGGGCGCTATAATATGGGAGCATCTCATTGCCAGGCTCAAGCTTTGCAGCAGCATCAAAGCACGATGCGGCTTCTTCATAGCGGTGCATGCGGTCAAGCGTCATGCCCCTGGCATAATGCATGCTCGCATCGTCATGTCCAAGCTTTGCAGCCGCATCAAGAGACAGGATTGCCTCTTCCAGCCGCTCCAGATTATACAGTGAGACGGCCTTTTCAACATGCGGCTCGGGATTTTGCGGCTCAAGGCCGATTGCCTTGTCATAGCATTGTACAGCCATGTAATAGCTTCCCATGCTCATAAGGGCGTCGCCTTTGAGGCTGTAAATTGGCGCATGCTCCGGCTCAAGGCTGATTGCCTTGTCATAGCATTGTACGGCATCTTCGTACTCTTCCATGGCAGACAGCGCCCGGCCTTTGCCTGTGTAAGAGCCTGCATGTCCAGGATCTACTCGGATTGCCTTGTCATAGCATTCTGCGGCCTTCCTGTACTTGTCCGCATCAAGCAGCGCCTGGCCTTTGCTGACAATGGCCTGCACATTCTTCGAATCCATGCTGGCTGCCTCACTAAGGCATTCAAAAGCTTCGTCGCGACGCCCCAAGGCGTTTAGTGCATTGGCCTTGTGTTCATACGCCAGTACGGAGTCTGGCTCAAGCCTGATTGCCTCGTCATAGCATGTTATCTCCAAATCAGGCTTTCGCAAATACCGCAGCATGCAGCCTTTTTCATAATGATATGCGGCATTGCCGGGCTCAAGCCGGATTGCCTCGTCATAGCACCGTACGGCTTGATCATATTCATCCAGCATGCACAGCATCTCCCCTTTGAAGGCGTGCAGCGCGGAGCTGAACGGGAAGAGCTTTAGCGCTGCATTGCAGCCTGCTACGGCATCCCCGTAGCGCTTTAAGATTTGCAGTGCGCTGCATCTGCCAAGATGCGCAGCTATGTCCTGCGGATCAATCTTCAAGGCGGCATTGTAGCTTTCCAGGGCCAGATCGTGCCTGCCGGAAGACGACAGTACGGCGCCTTTTGTACAGTGGTACAGCGAATTACCGGAATCAATATTCAGAGACGCATTGCAGCATTCCAGAGCCAGATCGCGCCTGCCCATGCAGGACAATGATTTGCTCTTGGAACAGTAGGCCTCCGCATAGCCCGAATCAATCCTTATTGCAGCATCATAGCACTGTATGGCCTCGTCATACCTGCCCAGGCCGTGCAATGCATCGCCTTTTCCAGCATGCGCGGCAGCATTGCGTGCGTCCTCGCCAATCAGGCGGTCATAGCATTTTAGGGCGGCATCGTACCTCCCAAGTTCAAGCAGCGTCTCGGCCTCGCACATGTGCAGAATGCGCAGGCTTAGCCAGGACTGGCATCTCGCAGCCATGTCGCGCAATTCGATGCTTGCAGATGATGCAAATATTTTTTCTGGATTTCTGTCGGGCATGCGGGCATAGGCTTCTATTGCCTTGCGGATGCAGTCGAGCGCCTGGTCGTGCTGCTGGAGAAATTTTAGCGCGCAGTGCTCAAAGAAGTGAGCGTACGCGTTTTGCGGATTGATTGCCAGCTCGTCGCTGCAGTTGCTTAGGTTTCGCAGCATTGCTGGAACAAGCAGGCGGATATCATTGTCATGCATGCGCCTTGCCGGCGCGTCTGCGCATATTAAAGTGGAGCATGCGGGGCTGTCCGGCATGTATGGAAATGCCGGCGCAGGGAGGGCGCGCAAAAAATTCGCCGGCGCAGGGCAAAGCGAGCCGATGCAGAGGCGGATGATGCCGGGCCAAAAAAGCGGCGCCGCATTAGGCTGCAGGATGCGCGCAGATTGCGGCTTTTTAGGCAGGCGGCAGTTTTGATGCTGCGGCGTTTGGATTCCAAGCCGTCCAGGAACGGCATTGCAGCGGCCGAAATTTATCTCTGAACCGGAAACAATTTCGCAACGCTGATTCCGTTAAACGGCATAACAGCGGATGTCCGAAGAACGCAGTCAAACGGCAGCGCGTAAAGGTGCCATGAGCCTGGAGACGGCCGGAGGCCGCAAAGCTTTGGCGCAAATACGATCGATAATCTGGAGACAAGATGGGGCTGGGAGCGAAACCAGGCATATGCAGATTCGTACTTTTCATAGCATTCTTCCGCTTCAGCGCGGCGTCCCAGCTGCTCCAGCAGCTGCGCCTTGGATATGTAAACCAGCACCGCAGTAGATTCCAGCTGCGGCAGTGTGCCGTGTCCCGTGACATTCTCCATCTCTTCTCTCAGTGCAGGATTAGCCCAAACCGGCGAGTCTGAATCTGGGCCGCAGTTGTATTTTTTCAGCTCGTCCTGGCAGTGCGGACAGTCCCAGATTGGAAATTCCGGATTGGTGCCGTGCCTGTCCAGGTACGCCTCGTTGCCGTCAACGCTCTCCATAAAATCTTCAAGAATCTTTACTGCATGATCATAGCAGCCCAGCGCCTCGCCGTGGCGTCCTAATTTTCCCAGCAGCTGCGCCCTTGGAAGATAGCAAAGCGGCTCTTGCGAATGCTCTTCCATCAGGGAATCATACTGCGCGAGCGCCTCTTCGCACCGGTTCAGCTCTTCCAGCGTCTTTCCCAAAAGGAATTGCAATTCCATATTGGTTTCCAGCCTTGCCGCCTGCTCGTAGCATTTCAGCGCCTTGTCATGCATCTTTAGCAGGGAATAGGCAGCGCCCTTGCCCGTCAGGCAGACGATGTCTGCCGGGTCAAGCTTGAGCGCCTGCTCGTAGCATTTCAGCGCAGAATCGTACATGCGCAGCCCGAGCAGCGCATCGCCTTTTCCATAATAGAACAGGATGACGGCCGGATTGATCTTTATTGCCTTGTCAAAAGATTTTACGGCCTTGTCGTAGTTCCCCATAGAGCACAGCGCGCGGGCATGATGGTAATGGCACACTACGGGGTCAGGCACAAACTTTGCTGCAGCGTCAAAGCACGCAGCGGCCTCTTCGTAGCGATGCGCGTGGTCCAGCACCAGTCCCTTGTCGTACTGCATCAGCATGTCGCTTGGATCAATCATGGATGCCTTGTCAAAAAGCCGCACAGATTCTTCCCACCGCTCCAAGCTGGATAATGATACGGCTTTGAAGACATAAGACAGATAATCTTGCGGGTTTGCGCTGATTTCAGCATCAAAGCATTCTATGGCCTTGGTGGACAGATTCATCGCCATCAAAGCGCGGCCCTTGAATCGATGAAGTGTCGGATGCCGCGGATCTATGCTGAGGGCCCTGTCATAGCATTCGATGGCCTTGTCGTATTTTTTCATGGCAAACAGCGCCTGTCCTTTATTGACATAGATGTCCGAATGATGCGGATCCAGGCTGATTGCTCTGTCATAGCATTCAATGGCCTTGTCGTACTGTCCCAAGCTGCTCAGCGCCTGTCCTTTGCTGTCATGCGCATCCACAAAGGCGGGATTGAGCCTTATCGCTTCGTTATAGCACACTATCGACAAATCGCGCCTTTGCAAATCCCACAGTGCATCGCCTTTCTCGTAATGAAACGATGCATTGCCTGGATTGAGCCTTATCGCTTCGTTATAGCACTGCAGGGCTTGATCATACTTGCCCATGGATTGCAGCGCTTTCCCTTTAATGAAATGCAAATCCGGATCAGTCGGGAAGCGCGCCAGCGCGGCATTGCAGCCTGCCGCAGCTTCAGCGTAGCGCTTCAGCTTGCACAGCAGGGAATTCTTGGCAAGATAAGCGGATGTATAGTACGGATCAACCTTTATTGTTGCGTCATAGCATTTCAACGCCGAATCATACCGGCCTGAACGCGCCAGCACGCCAGCCTTGGTGAAATGGCACATGGGATTGCCGGAATCAATTTTCAGAGCCATGGCGCAGCATTCCATGGCCGGTTCATGCCTGCCCAAGCGGGACAGCGATTGGCCCTTGCTCCAATGAGCTGCCACATTGCTTGGATCAATCTTTAGCGCTGCGTTGGCGCATGCTAGCGCCTCATCATATCTTCCCAGGGCGTCCAACGCCTGGGCTCGCCCAAGATGCGCCATGGCATCGTTCTCATCCTCAAGAATCGAAATGTCATAGCATTTTATCGCATCTTCATGCTGCTCCATGCGAACCAATGTCTCGGCCTTGCATCGGTACAGATGATGCAGGGTGAGCAAAGGCTGGTATTCCATAACCATGTTGTATAATTTGAGGCTTGCAGGCTGCGGACCAAACATGCTTGCGGGATCGCGGCCAGGCGATCTGCGGCATAATTTTATTGCCTTGTCGATGCACTCCAAGGCCTTGTCATACTGTTGCAGTAATGCAAGTCCAAGATGCTTGAAAAGATAAGCATAGGCGTTTTGCGGATTGGATTTTATCTCGTCATCGCAGTAGCCCAAGCACTGCATCAGATCTTCTTTGGAGACTTCTACGACTGCTTCAGGCACGCGCCTTGTAGGAGTATTTGCGTATATTAAAGTGAAGTTTGAGTAAGTCTGTTCCATAACTCTGCTTGAATGTGTAAAAAACGACAAGATCTTTGTGCATGGAACCGCACTTATGGAACAAACTTGTTTGAGTATGCTTCCGGGAGCATGGTGAAGGCGCCGGCAAGACATGAATGAAAGGCGTCGGCGCCTAAGCCAAAAAGGAGAGCGGCGTCAAAGAAATTTGATGCCGTTAATGCAGGCCGGCCCCGGCACTATGTCCTGATGCCAGGCTGTCCGAAAATCACGCTGCGGCATGCGGTGCCGGGTGCGCTTATTTTGCACCTGGAACGAATGCCGCGCGGCTCATGCGTCCAAACGGCAGAACGTTGGATGTCC
>CAYGAM010000008.1:0-41519 GCA_964347915.1 uncultured Nitrosopumilaceae archaeon
AGCATAGCATGACAGCAGATTCGTACGTCGTAGTCTTTCCCTCAGAGTTTGCGCAGAACATGATGCAGCTTCTTGCATCAAATGTGAGGGCGGCCCTCAAGTCCAAGGAGCTGCTCTTTGACTCGATTGGCAGGGACGGGCCTGTAATTACGGTCAAAGCCCGCGATCCCGTCTTTGCGTCTTCGGCCATATCGCTGCTGTTTGGCATACGGCGCGTGGCAATAGCAACGCGGACGGAATACGACTATGATTCAATACTGAAAGAGATGGCGGAGATAGGCTCCAGGCTGCTGCTCGCAGGCGAGCGCTTTCTTGTAAGGGTGGAAGGCGCGGCAAGGGGATTCGTAACAAAAGATCTGGAAACGGCAGCTGCCGCTGCAATAATCCAAAAAGGCGGCAGCGCCAGGCCGGGCACGGAAAAAAAGCACGACAAGCTGCTGTACACTTTTCTTGCACGGAGAAGCGCGTATGTCTGCATATTCCTGGACGAGGGCCTGGGCGGCATGCCGTACGGATGCCGCGGCAGCGCGGTATGTCCCGTATTCAACGAGCTTTCTGCCGTATCGGCCCTGGAAACAGTGCGGCAGGGATACTCTGCAAGGATGATAATATGCTACCGCAAAAAGAGCGGCCTCCTAAACCTTGCAAAGATGGCAAGCAGAATCATTCCCAGAATGAATGAAAAGCAGATTGAACTGGAACTGTACAAGACATCAGGCAGCGCGCGCAGCCTCCTCCCGATGGAAATAGCGTTTCATGCCGCAAAAGAGCTTGGCATAAGGCATGTCTCCCTTCCGGCATCGCCGCTGATCCACGAATCCAGCTGCATAGATGAGATGATATCCAGGACAGTGGCGCAGAATCTTGCGCCCGTGCTGCCGCTGGGCGGAATGGACGAGGGATTGTACCGCGCGGCGCGCGAGATCGGGCTGGAGCGGCACCTTGAACGCATAAGGCGCCTGGGCAGGGCAGGCGGAGCAGAAGGCAGCCTGCAGGACGCGCTAAAGTCAAAGAGAGCAATATCGCTGCAGGCAGGACCCAACATCCTTCACGACATTCTTGATTCATGCAGGATATAGTGCGGAATCATGAGGA
Source organism: uncultured Nitrosopumilaceae archaeon (assembly GCA_964347915.1). Lineage (GTDB taxonomy): Archaea > Thermoproteota > Nitrososphaeria > Nitrososphaerales > Nitrosopumilaceae > CAYGAM01. Next base: position 1,096 of record CAYGAM010000008.1, read on the forward strand.
TTGGTCAGTTCATCTATCCATGGGGAAACGGGCACTATACAAGGATGATGCGCTTAAACGAGGCGCTGCCGGACAGCGTGCCGGACTTTGAGCTGCATGCGTCAAGCAGGCCGCCCATATACGAGAGGCTGCGCGCCAAATTTCAGGACAGGGCGCACAGCGTAATGATGCCTGTTCCCATTGACGGCAGTTTTGGTCCGAGCCTGACTATGTCGACTGCAAACGTGCTCTTTCCCGTCAGGGGAAACCCGCCGCTGATAAGGCAGATTGCAGACTATCTTAGGAAGGAGAGGGCGCTGTACGATTCGCTAAAGTTTGATATCGTGATAAACGACGGCGACATGGGCTCCAACGTGCTAGCCCAGCGGAGGGGCATTCCCAGCCTCTTTGTTACAAACCAGTACAAGCCAAAACTCTGGAAGTCAAGGTTTTACTTTTATCCCGCGTTGCGCTTTATTGCAAGGCAGATAGCCAAGGCGACCAGAATAATAGTGGCTGACTCGCCGCCGCCTTATGCAATATCCGAGTACAATCTGAATTTTCCAGACGAATTAAAGGACAAGGTATTCTACGCAGGGCACTATGCTGCGCCCGCCCCCCCAAAAAAGCCAAAGACTGACATGGAAAGGCTGATCGAGGATGCTGACTTTGGATACTGGATGAGAACAGGCAACAAGTCGACTAACGACGGCACGGGACGCAGGTACGAAAAGATCTTTGCCGCCCAGGAGATGAAGGATGAGCGGCGCGTCGTATCGCATGCAAGGAATGATTCTTCGATAGACGCGGTTACGGGACGCGACGGCGCAAGGTACGGCGTATCAGAGGCGCTGGAAAAAAAGATCGACTGGATTCAGATAGACGTGGGATTTCTCGCAGAGCAGGAAATGGAGTCTGTCCTGAAATGCTGCAGGTATGCCGTTGCAAACGGCTCTCACACCGTCCTGGGCGAGATTCTGGGCGGAAAGTCAAAGCCAGTCCTGGGCATCCCCGTGTACGACGAGCATACAAACCAGCTTCGCTGGGTTCAAGAGCGCGGCATGGGAATACTTGCAGAAAATACAAGACAGGCCGTAGCCGGCATTGCGCGCATAAGATCAGAGTATGCCGGCTTTGAAGAGGCCCTGGCGGACTTTGGCGCAAACTTTGACGGCAATGGCGCGGCAAACACGGCAAGGATGATACCCGAGATGCTTGAAAGCAAAAAATAGCCATTCCGTCAAGAGGCTAGTGTCCGGTGCGCGGGCAGATTCGATGGGCGAACTGACCGAAAGGGATGAAGATACAATCCGCGCGCCGGCCAGTCCATCCGCCGCAACTTTTTGGGAACGCTTTTATGGAAAAAAAAGACACCGTGCCCTATGCCCAGCTGCCCCGAATGCGTGATGCGGGAAAAGAAGAAGGTTCAGGAACGCTATGAAAGCGAGACGCCCGAAGAGGAACGCAACAGGGACGCCCTGCTTCAGCTTTATGATCAGATTGATCGCCCAATGAAGCTGGACGTGAAAACAAAGCATTTTGTCTGTCCAAGATGCGGCCTGTACGCCACAAGGGAGCAGGTAGGCGATATCAGGGAACGGCTAAACCAGAGAGAGCGTACAAAAGAGGACAAGCAGTACGAGTACCAGCAGTGGTGGAAAACGAAAAAAAGCGAAAAATAGTGTACGACGATGAGCGAGGTGCCAGGATGGGTCAGAGACCACATAAGGAATGTAAAGTTTGAGCCGGCAGGAAGCCAGGATCGCTCAGGCTACATACTGGATATCTTTGAGGCGGACAAAAAAGCCGACGTACAGCTGTACGAGCCGGTAGAAGACGGCAGGCATATAGTTACGATGGAACTGACTGACGGCGTCAAGGCCGGCAGCCTGGAGAGGGGCGTCGTGTACGAATTTCACTTTGATGTTCAAAAGGCGCCGCTAAGCGAAAAGGTGGTGCAGTTTCTAAAAAAGGAAAAGGGCGTAGAAATGAGCTCAATATACCAGTTTGTGCTGCGAAGAGTCAAGGCTGCCGACCAGAAGGATTGAGGCTGCGGCGAAACGACGATCCGAGAATCGGACCCAGTATGTACGGTATGGTCTGCTTGAGCCACACTATTACTCGAACAGGCTGCGGCACTATTATCTCAAGGCGCGGCGAGGACGATGCTGCAACTATGCTGCGCGCAACCCTCTCCGGACTTACTGCGTACCTGTAGCTGGGTTTTCTGGCAAACGACGGATGGTCAAAGAACCGGGTCCTGACAGTTATGGGACTGACGACCGTTACGCCGACTCCCGTCCCGTAAAGCTCGTGGCGCAGCCCCTCGGAGAATCCCAGCATTGCATGCTTTGACGCGCAGTATGCAGCCATGCCCGGCAGTCCCATGCTGGCAGCCACAGATGCTACGTTTACTATATGGCCGGCGCGCCGCTCAAGCATGCCCGGCAGAAAGCATTTCGTGCAGTATACCATTCCCAGATAGTTTGTAGCAGTCTGGCTCTCAATCTCCTGTACCGTAGACTCGGAGACCGTGCGGTGCACGGCATAGCCCGCATTGTTCACCAAAATATCAACCTGCCCGAATTTCCCGAGCACCTCGCCTGCCATCCTTGACACCTGTTCCTTGTCGGAGACATCGCATGTTGCGATCTCGGACTTGCCTATTCCTGCCAGGTCTTCTCTTGCAGATTCAAGTTTTGCCTGGTTTCGCGCAACCATTACTACTCGGGCTCCTTTTTTTGCAAACGCAAGCGATGCGGCGGCTCCTATTCCGGACGATGCGCCGGTAACCACCACTATCCTGTCCCTCAGGTTCAACTTTGGTTTCGATAGCTGGCCTTGGTATATTTGCCTAGTGCGAGCCGAAAGAGCAGAAACCACGTTACTGCAATGGGAACATAGTACGTGGCTATCCGCCACGCTATTACCGCATTCCACTCCGGTATGGTTTCGTCCGCATCAAAGTCAAACGGATTGAGGTTGTGCAGGTATGCCACGATGCCAAACTCGGCCAGCCCCGATCCTCCCACCGTGATAGGCAGGTTGCCTATTGCATTGGCGCCCATGACCGCCATGATGGAATCAAACGCGCCTATCGATATTCCGATGCCGGATGCAATTATCATAAACGATATCCCGTAGAATATCCACGATGCAAGGGACAGCCCAAAGCTTCCAGCAAAGACTTTTTTGGATTCGCGCTTGCCCATGTTTTTTCTGGACAACTCGCACACCTCGCGCATCCACGTATTTGTCTGAACGGCGTACTTGGAGCCGCGCTCCCCGCCGAACCTGGCTGCCAGGGATTTCAGTGTACGCGGAAGCTGAAACGTGCGCCTGGAAGAGAGAAAGAAGAGTATCATCCATACTGCGGTTACCAGGATTCCGGTGGAGAGTATTATGGCAGCTACGGTATAGGCGCCGCTGAGCAGCGCAATGACGCCCGCCATTATTGAGAGCAGCCCGCCGGCCAATACCTCGGTTACGATATCCAGTATGGCAATCCACATGGCCTTTGCAGGCGGAATGTTCTTCTTGTGCATCCAGTACAGTACGACAAACTCGGCTCCTACAAACATCGGCGTTGTAAACTTGATAAACTCGCTGCCTATGCGGACGCCCTGCATTCTCCACAGCGAGTCTACCGTGCCGGCATAGCGCGTTACCAGGTACGCAAATTTTATTCCCTGCAGTCCGAGCTTTGCCATCATTGCCAGAACGGCCAGCGCAAACGGAACAGCTCCGACCGCCAAAATATCCTCCAGCTTAACGTCAAACTGAACTGCTATTATGATCAACGGGATCATGCTGGCCAAAACGGCCGCCAGGCGCCAGTTCATCTTTGCGCTTTGTTTGATTCAAATATAAGCTAATAAAGCTGCGCTAGGGCATGAAGGCGATCTTTATCGAAGGGACGGCAGGCGCTGGAAAGTCGCTTTTGGCCGCCAAGCTCAAGGAGCAGTACACTGCAAACGGCGCCTTTGCGTCCGTGCTGAACCTGGATCCCGGAGTGGAAGAGCTGCCGTACGCGTGCGATGTCGATGTGCGGGACATGGTGAACGTACCGGACGTAATGCGGGATTATGATCTTGGGCCCAACGGCGCGGTAATAGCTGCAAACGACATCATTGCGTCCAGAATGCCGCTCCTGCAAAAGGAGATTGATACTGTAAATCCGGACTATTTGATAGTGGACACTCCCGGCCAGATTGAGCTCTTTGCATACCGAGTCAGCGGACCGCTCATCGTGCAGGAGATGGCAGCGGACCAAAAGGCGAGCATATTTCTCTACGACGGCGTCCTTGCAAGCAGTCCGACAAACTTTGTATCCATCACGCTGCTTGCCGCATCCATACAGCTGCGCCTGGGAATGCCGGCAATCAGCATAATTACAAAGACTGATCTTATCGAAAATGAGCTGCAGGATATCCTTGAATGGTCGGATGCGCGCGCGCTGGAAAGATCGATATCGCGCCATAGCCGGGGCGAAATGTATTCGCTTGCATCAAGCATGCTGCGCGGACTGGACATTGGCGGCTTTGTAGGAGAGATGATTCCCGTATCGAATGTTACCGGAGAGGGCATGCCCGCCCTGGGAGCCGCACTGAGCAGAATACTTAATCTTGGCGAGGAGGTGGAAGACTAGCATGGAGAGCGCAAGGGCAAGAGCGCCGTCTAGCACTGCCAACATGGGGCCGGGCTTTGACGCGTTTGGAATGGCGCTGGATGCATTCTGGGACGAGGTTGCCGTATCAAGGAGCAGCGGCGGCATTGCCATAGATGCGGACGGCTCTGTTCCGGCTGATCCGGAAAAGAATACTGCGGGAGCAGCGGCTGGTACGGTAATGAAGCAGTACGGCATTGAGGGCGGCGTCAATATCAAGATAAGAAAGGGTGTTCCTGCGGGATTCGGGATGGGGAGCAGCGCGGCGTCTGCAGCGGCAGCCGTTGCAGCCCTTGATGAGCTCTTTGGGCTTGGCATGAGCAAAAGCGAGATGGTGCGGCATGCAGGAGCGTCAGAGTCTGCAAGCGCAGGAGCTGCCCACTATGACAACGCGGCAGCATCAGTTCTTGGCGGCTTTGTGCTGGTGCGCACCATGCCCTTGAGGCTTTTGCATCTTGAGCCTCCGAAAGACATGGCGCTCTGCCTGGGCATACCAGATATTGCTGTTCCAGAGCGCAAGACGCAGGTCTCGCGCAGCCTGATTCCAGGAATGGTGCCCGTATCCGACATGACCAAAAATTTGGCAAATGCGGCAGTCATGGCGGCAGGGTTTCAGCGGGGCGATACCGGCGTCATATGCGAGGCTATGCAGGATGTCATAGTCGAGCCTGCAAGAAAGCAGATGATACCGGGGTATGACGAGGTGAAGCGGCGCGCGCTTGATTCGGGCGCCCTGGGATTTGCGATAAGCGGCGCCGGTCCCACAGTTATTGCATTTATGAGAAACGAGTCTCAGCGCGTTGCGGACGCGATAAGAGAGGGCTTTGCAACTTCGGGCACAAACTGCCGCACCATTCTGTGCAGGCCGTGCGGTGGCGCGGAATGCGTACGGTAGCCGTATTCAGCGGCGGCATAGACTCCGCATGCATGGTGTCCTGCATGGATGCCGGCGACGGCATTTACGGAATTACGTTCCGGTACGGGCAGAGGGCCGGAAAGGAAGTGGACGCAGCTGTCAAGCTGGGACGCATGCTTGGTCTGGAGCAGCACAGGATTGTTGACATCTCGTTTATGAAGGAGCTGTACCAGGGGACAAACCTGCTGACAGATTCTGCCGGAGCTATTCCAGAGCAATTCGAGTACAGCGTGGTCGTGCCTGTTAGAAATGCGGTCTTTCTCTCAATAGCTGCCGCCTGGGCCTACTCTGTATCCGCCGAGCGCGTAGCGTACGGGGCGCATGCCGAAGACGGGGCAAACTATCCCGACTGCAGGCCGTCGTTTGCGGACAAGCTTGAGGATGCATTGCGCGAAGGGGAGCTGGACGGCATAAGGGCCGGACTTCGAAAAAAGATCAAATTTTGGAGCCCGGCTCATGACAAAATGTCAAAGAGCGATCTGCTAAGGCGCGGATACGACAGGCTGGGCGACGCCATATTCGAGTCGTGGAGCTGCTATCTGGACGGCGACGCGCACTGCGGAAGGTGCGAATCGTGCAGGAACCGCAGGCTGGCCATGGCGTCGGCCGGAATACCGGACGGCACTGCGTACGAGGCATGAGGCTCCCTGCTCCAGTGCAGTTTCTGACGCATTGGTTCCGCTGCATAAAGGCATAGTCCCAATACGGCAAATGCCGCAATGCGCGCATTCTTTGCCGCCGTTTTAGCGCAGAATCCGCTTTTTAAGAATAAAGCCGCGGATTACAATGTACCATCCGCCAAAGACTGCTCCGACAAATCCGTAAAAGACCCAGTTTGATATGGATGCTATGGGCGAGCGGATTGCCGCTTCCAATGCCAAAAACTCGTCAGAGTGTATGTTTATTCCGGCCCACGACTCTAGCGCGGCGCCGTATCCCATCGCGCCCGCTATATTGCCCAGCATCAGATCAGTGAGCTCGCGGGCTACCAGCATTGAGACTGCAAGCACGATTCCAAACTCAATGGCGTACCATGTCCAGTGCGGCCACGACTCTCTTGGAATGTGAACATTGTTGTGTACTCCCACGTGATGTGCCGGGCGCCGTCTGTATTTATTTCAAGCTTCAAGAAGTGTTAAGTTTGCGGTAGCTCGTCAGGACTGTTAAGCGTCGGTAGTTGATTCTGCGCAGATAGCCAAATTTTTGACGAGAAAATCGATATCATGGGTTTGATACTGGCGATTACAAATATTGTCGCCGAAAATGGGCGATTTGTGCGCATAATTTCGCTTTGATGCGACATTGCTTTTAACCTGGAGCGTGAGTGCATGACTAAACCGGTCAATAGGATGGCGGCAGGAATGCGAGTATTTGATAAGAAATAGAATATCATAATAATACAGAATGCACCAGCTGCCGACACTTAACAGTCCTGACGAGCTACCACAAACTTAACAGTTCCCAACTAAATGACAATACTGGTGATCGATAAGGATGCAAACAAGAAGTATATCTGAGCAGGTCTTCAAAACCCCGCTTGGAAGGCGCCCAAGAATTGCGGTAATGAGTTTGAGACTGCAAGGCAGCTGGCCATATATCGTTGCCACGGCCAGTTTGAAATGAGTGAGCTTGATCCCGAAGCCGTAGAGCCCGTAAGACAGGACATCAAGGAGTGGCATGCCGAGCTTGATGCGCACTGCGCAAAGCACGACGATTGACGCGAGGTTTGCCGAGAAACACTTGACGGCCTGGCCGCATTCTGTGAAGTGAGCTTGTTCATGTGAGACGTTAATAGGGCCTTCGCGTTATTTTACAGCATGGAGAATAGCATCAGCTGGGATGTGCACTGCGTCATTTACTGGATGAATGTCGGACAATTATCCATTCGGGGTTCGCGCCCCTCGTCCCGAAAAAACCAAATTTGTCGGACAAGTGAATAATGCAAGCCAAAATTTACAAATTTCCAGATGGGCTGATCAAACGGCAATGATACCAAAATGATTGAAATGTGATCTCATCGCGCGTAAAATATTGACAATACGGCCTCTTGTGTTCCTATGGCAGTCCATACCAATCACCCCCAATACATTCAACCTAGAGAATCTATGCTGCTCGCGAACCAAAAATTTTTATTGTCAGGACAGTTTGATTATGCACAAGGTCTGCTGTTTGGCGAGCGGATAATTGTCCGGGCGCCGCTTGATGAAATCTGCAGACAGGACAGAATTGCAATGCGGACATTCAAGGAGCAGATGGAATCTTTTCTGCCCCAAGTCCAAACTGTCACCCCGGCTTTCAGTCTGGTGTACATTTAGCGCAGCTGAAGAATTGGCTGCTGGGTAGAGACGCCAATGGCTGCGCCCAGGACAGGCGGCGCGCAAAGATATTCGCGCAAAAGCTGCATTCTGGAATGACGGCGCCTCCAGGCTTGCGTTAAGTCAGTTTCAGCGTACGCGGTTTCAGAGTGCAGCCCTAGTGCGTCTTGCGTATCATGGCAGCTATGTCTTCTCTTTCCTTTCTGCCTTCGTATATGCCGCGATAGGCGGAAGTGGTCATCTGCGCGTCGTTTTCTACGCCGCGCATCTTCATGCAAAGGTGCTCTGCTTCAATTACCGCTGCAACGCCCCTGACGCCCTGGGCGTACATTTCATCGGCAATATTTTTGGTCATTCTCTCCTGAATCTGCAGCCGCTTTCCGTACTTTTCCACCAGACGCACCAGCTTTGATACTCCAAATACCCTGCCGTTTGGAGAGTATGCTATGTGCACCTTGCCGAAGAACGGCAGCATGTGATGCTCGCACATTGAGTAAAATTGTATGTTCCTTACCATGATGGTGTCCGAGTCCTCAGAAAACTGGACAGTGAGCTCCGAGTCTGCGTCGTATCCTGCAAATATTTCCTTGTACATGCTTGCTATGCGTCTTGGTGTCTCGCGCAGGCCCTCACGCGTAGGATCCTCGCCTATCTCTATTATCAGCTCCCGGACAAGCCGCTTTACCCTCTCTTCATCCAATGGAATGAGTCGGTACGCACTAATATTTAAGCTGACAAGGCATCGTGCCACTAAGAATTGTGCGATGCATGGGAGACGGCGCTACGGCGCGCCTATGAGCTTGTGCAGCTGGGGCACCACGCGGACATTCTCATAGTACGGCAGGACGGCATCGTACATTTTCATGAGCAGATCAAGCCCGGGCTCTGCCGCGCCGTATGCGGGCTGAATCACAAAGCCGCCGATGTCTTCCGGGTCTGCAGTCTCAAAGACCCGGCGCGCCAGCCAGGCCATGTGCTCCGGTGATGTGCGGGAGCTTGCCACTATCTTGACATATGCGCTTTTCTTGGATGACACGGACAGCTCAAGGCATTTTAGCGCGTTTTCCAGCAGGATGGGATAGTGCTTGTCGTCCGCAAACTTTGCATCGCGCGTCTTTAGCTCTATCTTTATCAGATCAATGTGCGGCAGCACGCAGGCAAATCTTGCAGAGTCAAAGCAGGACGACTCAAGATACGTCCGAACGTTTCTGGACTGAATGTGTTTTGCCATGCTGGCCACCGCGCCAGGCTGCATCAGCGGATCGCCTCCGGTAAAATTGACCTTGTACGTGCCGGGCTGGAGGCGCTGGTCTATCATACTGCACGCCTCGCTTACGGCATACTCCTTTCCAGAATCTGCCGGCAGTGCCTCTTTTGTATCGCAGTAAAAGCACGCAAACGGACACCCCGCCAGCCGGACAAAGAGTGTCTTTGTGCCGTACAAGATGCCCTCGCCTTCCAGCGACGTGAATATCTCAAAGATTCTTACGCTTTCCTGCGATGTCAATGCATGACAGGTTCCTTGGCATAGAACAGTCCTGATATGAAGAATACTACGCCCAGGATTCCTATCAGGCTTCCTACAAATTCGATCGTGGATGCAAATTCAGGCTCAAGCGGCGGCCAAAAGATTGCCATGAGGGCGCCCACCGCGATCATTGGAATGCCCACTCCGACTGTTATAGCCTTTGATGCCACGCTAAGAGTCATTGGCGAAATCTATAATAGTTTTATCCCTGGGCGATGTGCACTGCAAGTTCCAAGACGGCAGTTGAATCATTATATGTCAAATCAGCCAAGTCATGCCATTGCTAACGAAACTAAAACAAGCCTGCATATCATTTGGAACATGCCTTTGGCGCATTCTTGTACGGCATTCCAAAACACTGCCCAGGCATGCGCGCCGATTTGCCTTAGCATCAATCCAATTCCGCACCATGTCATCAATCCAGTTCAGAACGATAGCTGCCGCCAGACATGCATCAATAAAGTTCCACACCATGCCGCACATCGTTCCAGAAACTGATGATGATGAAGTTGATGAATTGGAAATTGACATCGGAAATCAGCCGCATCATTCTCGCCAAGACTCATTCCATGCGTAATGACAGCAGGCAGAGCATCTGGCAAATCGACCGTCTGCTCGGCGCTTGGTTCTGGCTTGGCAGTTGCGGCAGACGATGCGGATAGTACGCGGCCGATATTTTGGTCGCTCCCAAACCATAACTCTTCGCAAACCAGGCATTTGAGGTCTGGTTCACCCATCTTTTCGTCCCCAACCCAGGTATCTTCGCAAGCCCGACATTTCTGCTACGCCTGTACCGCCGCCGCAATCATTGCACACTAGTTCCCATACGGTGTTGTCATGACCAAACATGGCTTTGTATCCTTTATCACTGCCGCAGTAGCATTGATAGTAGTGAATTTTCTTTTTGTTCCTCAAATCTTCATCTAGACGCCTTCTCTTACCTGAGCCTCTATCCGCTTCAGGTGGATGTTGCGGTTGAGGATCGTTCTCCAGAAAGAAACGCCTTCTGCTGCTTGAGCCTCTAGCCGCTATGTCAAGCCAGCGTTCTGGCGGCGGTTTGCAAACGATGCATTCCAGATACCGCACCCTGTAGCTATCATCAAGTATGGCTCGGAAACCATCTTTGCTCTTGCAGAGCAGACATGGCAAGTATCGGTCATCCATGATGGACCTCCTCGCATCCGGAGCAAGCCGCACGCCGCACTGTGCAGTTGCGGCAAATGATGTAAGCCACACTATTGCATGATGAACGGCAGTATCTAACCTTTTGTGCGGTTTCAGTAGTTCGGCTTTTGTCCGGCGGAAGTAAGGCAACTTTCCAGTAGATGATGTAGTCAGTCTCCACCGGGGTCGTGCGCCCACGGCATTCCTTCCAGAGCAGACTAGCGTCACCAAGGATGAAAGCAGCATGTCCAATGTGAGTTCTCTGTCTTGCGCTGCCCATTCTTCACGCTTCCACAGATTGAACATGATCATTACCATGTAGAACAGCATTATTCTGACTGATGCATTCTTGCTGGCAGTGTGCGGGCGCATTTGCTCCATGCATCTGTATCCAGTTTCAATTCCCCATCTTTTCTTGCATTCTTCCGTAATGCGCTCCAGCATGCCGGCCGGATCACTCCACACGATGTTTGCTGCAAAAGCGAAATGCTCCTTTTCCTTTTCGTTGTATACCAGGACAAGATTAAATGTAAATTTGCGGCCGTCCTGCGATTTCATAGTATACTCGGATACGGCGCCTCTTTTTCCTTTCTCATGCTCCTTGATTGCTTTTTTTATGCCTTTGTTTTTAATTGCGGGCATGATGAAATTTTGGCCCTCAGCCATGGTTCTCATAACGGCTACGGAATAAAATTCCCTGTCCAGCAGAAATATGCGCGTCGGTATGCAGATTTTCGAGCATTTCTGGACGATTTTACGCACAAATTCGCTGTCAAAATGTTTCCAGTCCGCTGGATTGCAGGCAAGGTTAAACCCAAAGAATCCTTCGGCAATCTTGGCGGCAGTGTATGTTTCAAAAATGCCGGTTCCGCTTTTTGACCTGCCTTTTGTCAGGCTGTATTTCATATCGGCAGGCTTGTCGCGCCGCGGAATCAAATGCTTGTCTATTGCAACTATGACTGCTGCAATAGCGTGGATGTTTGCTGTCCTCAATGTTGACTTTACCGTACTGTAAAGCATTCCGTCACATCTGGACGGCATCATCGGGCATGCCGTCCTTTGTTGCCGCATCATTTTGAATCAGCAGTCAGCGCTGCGCCATGCAGGAATGCGTCTGCAGGCGCCTCTGCGCGCTTTGCGTTTTGCGGATGTTAAAAATAAAGAATGGTGGACATGCAGCGTTCTGCTACATGTACCTGGCATCGTCGGCGCTAGCCTGCACTCCCACATCTGACGGCGTATTTGGAAACTTGCTGTCAGTCTGCGCTGCTGCAATGGCTGCCGCCTCGCGAAGAATGCTTTCAGACTCTTCTGTCGTGGCTCCGTCTGACTCAAACGCCGAATCGCCAGTGAACGTGTCGGTCATCATGCTGCCGAGCATGTCTGCCATCTTTGTGATCTCCTGATCTGCGCCAGGCATGAATTTGCCCAGCTGCATCTTGAGACTCTTCATGAGCCCTATCGTAGGCACTATGGCAGCCACGGTATCGCCAATATCGCTGGCAGTCTCAAGCCTGAGCTTTACCTGCTGCAGCATTATTCTGGCATTGCTTAGTATGCCGATAACCTTGCGGATCTCTGCAAGCTCTCCAGAGAGTACTCGTGCTGTTCCCGTATTGTGCGACTGCGTTGCCTCTACTATCTTTGTAAAGAGTGCTGCGTCGCGTTCTTTCATCTTGGCCAGCATTACATCTAGTCCGCCAACCTGCTTTTGAACCATCTTGACAGCTGTCTGTATTCTGGGTTTGAGTGCGCCCTTTGGTCTGAATGTGTCGCTTAGCTTCTCTCCTACTGTAGGAGTCTGCGGCCGCAACCACTTGTTTTGAAGGTTGTTCAACGCTCTATTATCTGCATATAGGTTAATCACCATGTAAGTCAACAATAGTCTAACATTCTGTTAAAATTTTTTAGCTAGATTTCACGTCAGGCATGGCGCCGGCAGCCGGCTGTGCCGCAGCGGACTGGAATCAAGCTTTAAAACTGTCAGAAGCGCATCGCGATGAGTGAAAAAGTACATAGTCATTGCAGTAATTCTTGCAATAGCTGCTACGGTTATTGCAATATCTATGGACGGCTCGCCGCGGGCTAATGCCGACAGGGTCTTTCATGCAAGGCTGGCAGACCCTGCGCTCTATGAGAACGGCATATACACAGGAACGGCAGAGCTTGCGGCAGGCTCGTACGAGTTCAGGTTTGTGCCCAGCGGCGGCTCGCCTCGCATACTGAGCATAACCGTATCAGAGGAGGATGCCGTGCTGTTTTCAGACGACTTTGAGCTGGAGGGAACTGCCCAGGGCTCGGAGGGCGCCATATACTACACATGGGACTATTTGGGGCAAAAGCAGCTAAGCATTGCAGAGAACCGCAGCGCTACATTCACAATAGACCCGCATGGCGATACGCTGGGTCCTGTAACCGTTCAGCTGATTCGGCAGTGAATTGAATTGTACAGTACAAAGGATGGCGCGATCCCTTAGACTACAGGACATTGGGAGATTTCCTCCCTCATCAGGCATTGTGCCTGCCTCCTATACTATCCTGCGGGATCACGCCCGTTTAGTCGATAGATTTTATACCCATCGGCATGTTATATTATAGATTATTTTAGTATTTAAGATTTTGTTGCAATTCTTAGCATAATTTGATACTATTATGAAAATATTTTATGTGCGGTTCGTCAGATCGGAAAAATTTTAGATCAGGCGCAATGGCAAAGCCGCAAAGCGCTTGGCACCCATAGTGAATCCGGCTTGCGGGCGCAACGGTCAGCTGCCGCGTTTTCCATGAGCGATGCCGACAGCAGGCATGGCTCCCGCATCCGAAACGGCCGTGATGCATGGCGGCGGCAACTGAATAAATAATCCATTGCGCATTCATAATGCATGCAAAAAAAGAACATCAAGCTGCTCATACTGCTTGCGTGCATCTGGTTTGTAGTCTCGCTTCCACTGCCGTGGCTTGTAAACAATCCCGATGTGCCGGAGGCTCAATTCTTTACGATACTTGGGATTATTGGAATAATATCGATTCCGTTTGTAGTTTTAGGAATAGTCTGGACGCTAAAGCCGGAACTTACAACATAGAATTATACGTCAAATGACGGCCCCTGTTCCGGCTGGCAGTATGCGCACCGCAAAAGTCCCCGCTTTCTTCCGCAGACTGGGCATGTCCTTGCTGCCGGAATCGCGCTTGTCTTGTCCGTGCCTCGAATCAGATTTATGATTACTATTGCAATTATTATTGCGACTGCCACTGCGATGTATCCTACAAGAGCCACGTATGGCATAGCGGCGCGGCCTCATTAAAGATTGTCTGCTGGAATACATTCATGATGCTGCGCCCTGCGCGCCCAACTGGAACGGTATTTCCTAGTAGTTTGGATTGGTATAGTCTCCGACTATGACCTCGTTGAGAATTCTGTCTACTATCTGTTTTTGTCCGCCCTGGTTGTCGATTGTTACAAGCAACAGGTGACTGCTTTTGAGCGGTATGGTGACGCGCCGCAGCTTTTCGTACACTGCCAGCGTGTACATGCCCCGGCCGATCTTGTCATAGTGCTTCATTCTAGACTTCCATGCTGCGGCTGCATGAAGCAGCGTATCCTTTGTTTCGTCTGGTGAGAGATACAGGTTTTGTCCTTCCCTGGCAGATGATGCTATTATGTTTCCGTCCATGTCGCTTACGGCAACAAATCTGATGTTGTCGTCCAGGCTCATTATTCTATCCAGCTTTTTGGAATAGTCTATCTCTGCCACAAATTATCATGCCCTGCGTTCCTTAAGTAGATTTTGGTGGGTGGTTTTGTAAAGAATTCAGGTGAAGTGTGGTGCAGGCGCCAGGCATCTACGCGATATCAATTTCGATATTTTTTCAAGAACGTCTTCCCAAATTGTTATTTTTATAAGAATGTAGTATCAATTAGTTATGAGTATGAATAGACGCCAGATTACCTTACCCAGCAGGCGCATGGTTCAGCCATTGATGTCAGATGATGCAACAATATTGTCTCTGCATAGCGTGCGCAGTACGCCCATGATTAAAATGCGGTCAAAACGCCTAGCTAGTCGGGAGCGTATCATACGCTTCTCATACGCTTCTCATACGCTTCTCATACGCTTCTCATACGCTTCTCATACCATGTAGAAGCAAGAGATCAAAGCGCTGACAAGCATTTTTTTGATGCCACAAACAAAGCGCCAAGCCCAAACAATTCATCTAACATCAGCAGAAATCTTGCCGCAGCCAAAAAGGTGTCTCTGTTATGACATCAAAAAATACATCTTTAAACAGAGCAAGTGTAGCCAAAAAAGACGAGTTTTACACGCAGCTTTCAGACATTGAAAAAGAGATGAGGCATTATAAAAAACATTTCAAGGGAAAAACCATACTCTGCAACTGCGATGACCCACGCGTAAGCAATTTCTTCCATTATTTCTCATATAATTTTGAGCATTTGGGTTTGAAGAAACTGATCACTACATGCTACAAGAATCAGCAGGCAAACCTTTTCAGCAAGAATGATTCCGAGCGCGCAATATACTTGGAATATGATGGCGACAAAAACAACAACCGGGTTCCTGATCCCAATGAAATAGGAATACACCATTTGAAAAAAGACGGAGATTTTCGCAGCGGCGAGTGCATTGAAATTCTGAAGCAGTCGGATGTTGTGGTGACAAATCCGCCGTTTTCTCTGTTCAGAGAGTATGCGGCGCAGCTGATGCAGTACAAAAAGAAATTTCTGATCATTGGAAATCAAAATGCAGTAGCCTACAAAGAAATATTTCCGCTAATCCAAGATAATAAAATTTGGATGGGCTATTATTCGGGTGACATGGAATTTCAAGTTCCCGGCGATTACGAGCCCAAACAAACCCGGTATTGGGAAGATGAACATGGACAGAAATGGAGAAGTCTAGGTACTGCGTGCTGGTTCACCAATCTTGATATTAAGAAACGACATGAAGACCTGATTCTTTACAAGAAATACAGTAGGAATGAGTATCTCAAATATGATAATTATGATGCCATAAACGTAGACAAGACAAAAGAAATCCCACTGGATTATGAGGGAGTGATGGGGGTTCCCATCACATTTCTAGACAAGTACAATCCAGAACAGTTTGATATTTTGGGATGCGATTACAATGTTAAGCAAGGATTGTTGCCCGAATTGATCAACTCCGATTGGAAGGGCAAGATTGACCGCGGCTATATCAATGGCAAGCGCCTGTATTCTCGCATTTTTATCAGACATAAGAGGAAAACATGATGGAAATAGAACACAAGAAAATTACCATACGCGAATTGTCTGAAGGTTATGTGGATAACGCGGAAAATGGAGTTTTTGGCTATGGTGGAAAACTGGATATCCGTCCGCCTTACCAGCGCGAGTTCATCTATAAGGATCGGCAACGCGATGCCGTAATTGATACGGTTACCAAAGGCTTTCCGCTCAATGTCATGTACTGGTCTGTACGCCAGGATGGAAACTATGAGATAATCGACGGGCAGCAACGGACTATTTCTGTATGCCAGTATGTCAATGGAGACTTTGCATATGAGTCGCGATTTTTTCATAATTTGCAGGATGATGAACAGAAAAAAATTCTTGATTATGATCTGATGATTTATCTGTGTAGCGGAGACAACAGTGAGAGGCTGCAGTGGTTCAAAACAATCAACATTGCAGGAGAGCAGCTTACAGATCAGGAGCTTCGAAACGCTGTTTATTCAGGAACATGGGTTTCTGATGCAAAACGCTATTTCAGCAAACCGGGGTGCGCCGCTCAGGGGCTTGCCGGTGATTATGTGAGCGGTAGTCCCATACGTCAGGATTATCTTGAAACTGCCATAAGATGGATCTCAAAGGATAACATAGAAGAGTATATGGGGACGCACCAGCACGACCAGAACGCCAACATATTATGGAATCATTTCCAGAGTGTGATTAACTGGGTTGCAGTCACCTTCAAAACAAAGAGAAAAAAGCCTATGCTGTGTGTTGAGTGGGGGCCATTGTATGATGAGTATAAGGACATGCAGTTGGATACGGATGAGATTGAACTGGAAACAGAAAAACTGATGCTGGATGACGATGTCACAAAGAAGGGCGGGATTTATCCGTATATTCTGACGCGTGATGAGAGACATCTCTCAATACGCGCATTTACTGACAGTATGAAACAAAAGGTCTATGAATTGCAGAAAGGCAAATGCGTAAAATGTGGAGAACAATTTGAAGTGAGTGATATGGAGGCGGATCATATCAAGCCATGGCACGAAGGTGGAAAAACTACAGAGGAAAATTGTCAGCTGCTTTGCAAGGATGACAATCGCAGAAAATCAGGAAAATAGGCATCTGTCGGCTTTGGGCCTGTTTACAGAAATCCATTTCGGCAGCCGTCAGATTCCATTGCCCGAATTGCTTACAGAAATGGCGAGTCGGCAGGTCCGGCTTTTGCTTTGCAGTTGGCGTTCCTGCACTTCGTTCAGATGATCCATTCGGCAGTTCAGGTTCTGCCGGCGCTTTAGCAAGGAAGATCTGCCGCAAAGTTGCATGAGCGCGGCAGTTGTCATATGCTGCCATCGCCCTCCGGTCTATTGCCGTCATGCCTCACTACTCTGATCTTTGCAAGCCTTTCAGGCCCCGCCTCGGCGGCATCAAGTGCGTCTCAAGGGACACACAAAAACGAGTACGGCGAATCTCAGTCCTGTTATCACACCGCGCATGCCAAGCTCGCCGTTTTCCATTGGGGGCGCAAATGCATTTTTGAATGTCTTTTGGCTGGAGGAATCCTGCAATGTCATTCTTTCTTCTCCAGGATAGTTGGCGTGCTGCTTTTTGGGCTTTAGAGACTGCTCCATACTGATGCCGATGCAGTCATGAGAACATCCAGTCCGCCTCGCCGAACCGGCAGCCGAGCGTCCTGAAGATACTCTTATAGCATGTATGAGCAGATTTGGCGCGTGAAGATGGGCTGTGCATTGCGCAATATGCGGGTTCTGGCGGCGTGTGACTGGACGGCATGACGCATCAAGGATCACTTTCAGGACATGTTATGGAGCTGCCGCGCCTGATTGTAATTGGAGAGAGAAACATAAGCGGCATTGGAAATTTCCTTGGCGCGCTGTCAAATCCAAAGCGCGTATCGCTCGTATCCGGACTGAATGTAAAAAGATTGATTCAGGACAAAATAGAGGATTCCCTTAGGCAGTCAGGCATCGAATACCAGTGGCGCTCTGCGCCGGAGAGCAGCATCGGCGCTCTGAAGATTTTAGAAGAGCAGGTAAGAGAGGACGGCAGCCAGCTTATTGCCGGCATAGGCGGAGGAAAGGCTGTCGACGCCGCAAAGATGACCGCATTCAATCTGCAGGTGCCTTTTGTCAGCGTGCCCACGGCCGCATCGCATGATGGAATTGCCAGCCCGTTTGTTTCATTAAAGAGCGACAAGCCTCACTCCATTGTGGCCACGGCCCCGCTCGGAGTCTTTGTGGACATCGATATCATCAAGAGCGCTCCCCGCAGGCTGCTGTCCAGCGGATGCGGCGATCTTATTGCGAATCTGGTTGCAGTAAGCGACTGGAAGCTTGGAAGCGACAGGACTGGCGAATATTACGGCATATACTCGGCAAGCCTGGCTACAATGAGCGCAAAGATTGTGATGGAAAATTCGGCCCGCTTTGCAAAAGAAGGCATGGACGAGCGGGTAATAGTTGAGGCGCTGATAAGCGCAGGCGTAGCGTCCTGCATTGCCGGAAGCAGCAGGCCGTGTTCCGGTTCCGAGCATCTCTTTTCGCATGCGCTGGATCAGCTGGCTCCCGAGATTGGAATGCATGGAGAAAAATGCGGAATAGGCGCAATCATGATGGCAAAGCTGCAGGGACAGAACTGGAAGGAGATTGCACAGGCGCTCAAGAACGTAGGCGCTCCCACAACTGCCGGCGAGATTGGGCTGGACAGGGACACGCTTGTGCAGGCGCTGAAAATAGCCCAGGACATGAGGCCTGAAAGATACACCATCCTAAAAGAGAACGGGATGACCAGAGAGAAGGCAGTTGCTCTTGCAGAAGAGACCAGCGTGCTCTGAATAGTCCAGGCGTGTCGGCGCAGGGGCGTGCTGCCGCATGCGCGCAGGCATGGCAAAAGGCGGGTGCGTGATGCGCTAGAAAGATGTGGTTTTAGTTTCGGACTCTTGGGGCGCCGGTTCTGATTCTGCCGGTTCCTGGGGTTTTGATTCTTCCTGGGAGCCGGGAATGCTTTGATCCTCGGACGGCGAATTGCCGGCGTCCTGGGCAGTTGATTCTGATTCCTGGGAGTCAGTGTCTTGCGCTGCTGGTTCAGAGTCTTCCTGGGCTGCGGTCTCTGATTCCTGGGCAGGCGGTTCCTGGCCTGCTGGTTCCTGTGAAGTTGATTCCTGCAACGAGGCATTCCTGCGGATTTGTTCGGCAAGCTCTTCGTCTGTCGGATCTTCGGATTCGGGCTCTTGGGGCGCCGGCTCTTCCTGGGGTGCAGGTTCTGATTCTGCCGGTTCCTGGGGTTTTGACTCTTCTTGGGAAGCCGGTTCTTCGGATTCGGGCTTTGTTCCAAGTATGTCTTTCATTTCTGACTCGCTGATTATTTCGTGCGAACCTTGGATATCTTTATGCGGCTCAATTGCATGAAGGAGCAGCTCTTGCCCCCGATAATAGTAGCAAGAGTCCGACTCTTCGCTTTTCTGAATCCGGTACTTGAGGATTTTCTGGGAGTCAGAGTCCTGGGATGCTGATTCAGAGTCTTCCTGGGCTGCGGTCTCGGATTCCTGGGCAGGCGGTTCCTGGCCTGCCGGTTCCTGGGAGCCTGATTCCTTCAGCCCAGAGTATTTTCCGGCACCGAGTTTCAGAGATTCCAGCGTCCGGGAGTCCGCAGGCTCTGCTACAGGCTGGGGGTTTTCATTGACGTATGATTCTACAAATACCACAGCAGTCAGCGTATTCACATACTCAAAGAGATTGGAAGAAAGGCTGCGCTTTATGTCAGGCAGTCTTGAAGCGCCGAAAAGTGTTTTGGGAATCTCTATTGTAACCTTGTTGTCCTGAAGAGTTGGCGGCTCGCTGTCATAGTCAACTAACACCGCTTCTGTCAGCGCCTCTACTTTTTCATAATCTTCCTGCAGGTGCTTGAGCACGGTTCCTTCAAATACGATGGTCTTGCCGGCATGCTTGTGATTATAGTCGACTTGGACGCGTCCCGAGCCGATATGCCGGACAATGCAGGAGCGGTTGTCCAGATCGACAGTATCGCCGACCGATATCTTTTCCGCATCATCGCCAAACTTGCGGCGCGGGACCATTTTTATCTTTTTAGTATCTCTTTCGCCGAACGCGCTTGAGGATTCGACCTCGGCATTCAGCTTTTGGCCTACCGCTGCGCTCATCAAAGCCTCTTCAAATCCCCGCAGAACAGGAAAATGAAATTTTCCCAGAGATACTAGCATCGGCGTCAGCTTGATTGAATTGTCCGGACTGCTTTCCGCCAGCGTCCTGTCCGTAGTTTCTATTATCTTGCCGCTGTCTTTTATTTTCGCGCTATACTCAACTAGCAGCAAAGAGCCGGATTGAAAAGGCAATAAAACCGATCCTTCATGTTCCATATATTAAGCTAAATGAGATGCTGCGTGCATTTCCAGATTCGGCATGGCGCGCCAGGCAGTCAGAGATCGGCGAGCTTTGCGTCCGCAATCTCCAGTCCTGCCTTGGTATCGGTCTGATAGCCCATCATTGCAAGCGTGGAAGATATTGCCGATATTGTTCTCATAACATGGTACCTGCCGACCTCGCCCATGCAGCCTACGCGAAACACCTTGCCCTTGAGATTCCCAAAGCCTCCGGCTACAAGCACGCGAAACTTTTTTGCCAGCGTATCCCTAAAGGTGCGATCTTCCAGCCCCTCAAGGTAGTTTAGAGCAATCACCACGGTAGAGCGCGAGTCCTCCCTTGCAAACGGCGTCAATCCTATTGCATCAAGGCCCGAGTAGAGCGCCTTGGAGCATATTCTATGGCGCCTTATTCTGTTATCCAGCCCCTCTTCCAGTATGATGTTCATAGCCTCATTGTACGCGTACAGCAGCGGCAGGGCCGGAGTGAACGGCGTATGCTTTGATTCGTCATAATACTTGAAGTATCTTGGCAGGTTAAAGTACATTGTATTAGGCGGATTGTCAATCATGTACTTTTTTGTCCTAGCGTTGACGCATATCGGCGATATTCCCGGCGGCGCGGCAAATGCCTTTTGCGCTCCGGTCATTGCAATGTCAACGCCCCACTTGTCCATGGCCAGCTCTTCGCCGCCCACGATGGATACGCCGTCAACCACATAGAATGCATCGTTTCGAGACGCAAGATCCTTTACGCGGTCAAGATAGTTTATCATCGTGCCGGTGGATGTTTCGTTCCAGACGCAGTAAAACGCCTTGACATCCTTGTTGTTGTCAAACGCTTCCTTGACCTGATCGAATGTCGCATTCTCTCCAGGAGCAGTCTCCAGCTTGACAACATCCGCTCCTGCCCACGACAGCATCTGCGACAGCCTGCTGCTAAACTCGCCGTTTACTGGAATTATTACCTTGTCTCCCTTTTTGACCAGGTTTACAACGCCGGCCTCTACTGCGCCCGTGCCCGATGCAGAAAGGCATACCGCTTCGCCTTCTGTCCTAAATACGCTCTTTGTCTTGGATACGCACTGCTCATAAAGCTCCACAAAGTCGTCGCTGCGGTGGTTGATCATGGGAACGTACATTGCGCGCATGACGCGCTCGGGCACGTTTGTGGGCCCCGGCAGCATAACCAAATATTCCAAGCACTGTCTCCTGCTTACACGCTTGTGCGAGCATTATTTATAATTTGAATTTCGCCAGCCTGCCTGGCGCGTTTATTCTTTCAAGAACCGAGGCGGCGCCGGCCGGCACAAGCTCAAGATACCCTGCATCTCCCCTTTGCATCATGAAGCGGATGGCCGTTCCGGAAAGCGTGTCCCTGCTTATCATCTCCGGCTCTACCACCCTGATGCCGCGCTCGCGGTGCAGCCTGGCAGTCATTGCGTCGGCGGTAAATACGACATCGTACCCGGGTATCATTTTCTCAATGCATTTTATCCATTCCCTGTGATCGTCCGCGTCGGGTACGGCAAATATCTTGACTCTGCTCAGAGTCCTGGAATCAAGGGATTTTTCGATCATCTCCCTTCTCTCCTCCACGGTAAACGGATTGCTTTCATCCAGCGGCTTGTTGGAGCTTCCTATTCCCAGGTACAGCGTGCCGACCTGCTTTGCTGCGCCAAGTATGATATCAAGGTGTCCCAAGTGAAGCGGCTGAAACCTGCCTACCAGCAGGCCGCGCGCATTCCCAGGCGCGTCTCCGCCCTGTTCAATCTTCTGCCCAGGCATTGAGTGAGGCGGGCGCGTTTTTTTGGTTTAAAGCTTTGCCCGGCTTTTTCAGAAAAGCTGCCGGCGGGCGGTTTCTTGCCCAGGCTCCTGTTCCGGCAGCGCATCATTGCGCCGGCAGGATGCCGCAGCCAAACGCTCCGATTGCAGATTCTTGCGCTGGTGCAAATGTCAACATTTTTGAATCTCGCTTTTGATAACAGGACATGGAATGCATTGGCATAGACGGCTCCCGCGGCGAGGGCGGCGGACAGATTCTGCGCACTGCGGCAAGCCTGTCCTGCATAACAGGAACTCCCATACATATAGAAAACATACGCCGCGGCAGAAAAATTCCCGGTCTCCGGCCGCAGCATCTGGCTGCAATAAGGCTGCTTGCCAGAATATGCGATGCAAAGACAGACGGGCTGAGCGCGGGATCAGAGAGCCTGACGTTTGAGCCGGGCGCAGTACAAAGCATGGAATTGGAGTACGATGTGGGAACAGCCGGCTCGATCCCGCTCGTTCTGCAGACTGTCATACTTCCAGCGGCAGCCGCCGCAAAGAGGCTGCGCCTGAATATTGCGGGCGGCACGGACGTATCATGGAGTCCCACCATGGACTATACCAGGCATGTGCTGTCTTGCGCATACTCAAGAATGGGAGTCAATTTTTCAGCAGAAGTGAGGGCGCGCGGATACTATCCAAAGGGCGGAGGCAGGGTAGCGCTGGAGGTTCATCCGTCAAAGGATATCGTACCGGTGTCGCTGACAGAGAGAACTGGACGGATTGCCAACCTGTTTTGCGCGTACCGGGGCTGCAGGGAGCAGGCGCTGCAGGCAGTCAGGCGGTTGCAGGAAGATGTCAGACATGGCGGATTTGAGGTCAATTCGTACGTGCGCGAAGAGCGCGCGGCATGCAGCGGCGGTGCCGTTCTTGTCTGCTCCCAGGACGCGTCGTCAGTTGCGGGCGCGGACGGACTGGCTGGACGGGACGGATTTCCAAGCGATGTGGCAGGCAGATTCCTTGATTCAAGCGCAGTGGACGCCAACCTGGCGGACATGCTTGTGCTTCCTGCCAGCATAGCCGGCGGCACCACCATATACAGGACAAGCCGCATAACAGAGCACCTGAAGACGGTTCTTTACGTGGCGTCAAAGATGACAGGATGCAGGTACGGAATAGGGCGGCTGGACGGCGAGTACGAAGTCAGAATAAGCGGAAACTCAGACGCCCGCGTCCAGTAATGCGGCAAAGAAGAGTATTGCAACGGATATCACCGTAATTACTTCGCCAAGAATGATGATCTTTTTTCGCACTTTCTGCACCTGGCGCTCGGTGAGCTCTTTTGCCATGATTCTTTTTTCCGCCTTGGCGTCTATCACCTTGACATGCACCGCGTACGTCACGATTACCGCAGCCGTCAGAATAATCTTGATCACAAGATACACGCCGTAGCTCGTCTCCAGAAGCAGATCAGGATGGGACAAAAGCCCGCGCGCATTATACACTCCGGTGGCAATCAGGACGGCAAGCGCCGGTATTGCTATGAGGTTAAAGCGCCGGCCCACCCTGATCATCAGGCTGATTCGCTCTTCCAGGCTCAGCGCGGACTGCTTGAGAATGGGAGCAAGCACAGCGCCCAGGAATATGCCGCCGCCTACCCAGATGGCGGCAGAGACAAGATGAACCCATGTGAGGAGGGCGTTCTCTATTGCCACAGATAGCAGGCTGGGCGCTAATATTATGTATTTTTGGTTGACTGCGTGCCAGGATAGCAGGAACGGCTTGCATTCAGTGTGACGCCTTGCCGGGCCGGCCTTGTTGAGAACGCAAAAGTTGCTTCCAGGCGCGGCTGCGCGCGGATGCAAGATGGCAGCCTGAGGCATCATTGAGTTTATTCCTGTGTCTGAAGCGGGCGCGCTCTTGTGCAGTTTTCCTGCGCCGCGTCCGGCGCAGGCCCAAATGCCAGCTTGCGAAAATTAATGCAGAGGAGCGGCGCCTGCGTCCAATACGCGCGGACGCAGAACATAGAGGCGCGCTTCAGGCACGGCATGAGCGCGGCAAAAAAGAGCAGGCGTTTGCGTTTGACATTTAAGGAAATGCAAAGAGAGATGACTGATGAAAAAACCCGAATACAGGCTGATCAACGGCGATTCTTGCAAAAAATCTACAATTCCAAAAAACTCTGTCGATCTTGCCGTAACGTCGCCTCCCTACAATGTGGGGATTGGCTACAAGGGAAGCAAATACGACGACGAAATATCCTACGACGATTACCTGCAGTTTTCAAAAAAATGGATCGGCAATGTCTTTTACTGGATGCGTCCTACAGGCAGGCTCTGCATTAATGTCGGATTGGACAAGAGCAAGCATGGGAAAAAGCCGACATGCGCCGACTTGACAAGGATTGCGCTTGATGCGGGCTGGAAATATCACTGCACCATAATCTGGAACGAAGGCACGATATCAAAAAGGACTGCGTGGGGATCGTGGCTGTCCGCATCCGCGCCGCATGTAATAGCTCCGGTAGAGTCGATAATCGTACTGTACAAGAATGAATGGAAGCGTAATCGCAAAGGACCAAGTACGATTCAGAGAGACGAGTTTATGGAATGGACCAACGGCCTGTGGACATTTGGCGGCGCAAAAAAGAACGGCCATCCTGCGCCATTCCCGCAGGAGCTGCCTGAAAGATGCATCAAGCTGTTTTCATATCTGGACGATGCCGTGCTTGACCCGTTTGCAGGATCCGGCACCACGATAATTGCGGCCATGAAAAACGGCCGCAGATCGATAGGAATAGAGCTGTCAAAAGAATACTGCAACCTGGCTGAGCGGCGCATAAGAGAAGAGGCATCCCAGACGCAGCTGCTCAATGAGGCATGACTGCATTGGCGCGGCAGTTCAAAGAATGGCGCAGGGCGCGCGTCCTCCAGGCAGAAAGCAGTCATGGCGCTGCCGAAAAGCCTGCATGAATGAAGCGGCGCATTGCCGGGCTGGAATTCTCTTTTTCAACAAGGTTTTTTAGCCGTTTGGAGGCAATTTCACTGATGAATCTGCAGAGCAAGCTGATAGTGTATGTTGCGATTGCAGGCCTGCTTGCTCTAATGGGCGGATTTGTAATGTACGCCGGCCTTCAAAACCCCGAGCTGGAAAAGGTGACAATATCCCTTGACAGCGTAACCGTATCATCGATAGACACCGTATCAGACAAGGCTGATCTTGAAGTGGTCTTCCTGGTCGGAAATCCCACCGAGCAGACATTTACGGTATCCTTGATAACTTATGATCTCTATGCGGAAGGAGTCCACGTAGGATCAGGGCAGTACTCTACTGCCGATATTGCGCTGCCTGGGCGCGCGGCGTTCTTTTCCGGGGTGGAAATTCCGCTTGACAGCAAGATGACTATAGTGCGGAATGCAGAGAATGCGGATCTTTACCAGGACATAACAGGCGGCAGCGCTGTGGACTATGCAGCAGAGGGCGTCATTACCGTTGAGACATCGTGGAGCCTGGTAGAAAAAGAGTTTGCAACAAGCGGCTGACTGCCGGCTGCATTCTGCAACACGGGTGCGGCTGTGAGAAATGCAGCGAATCCAGATTTGTTCATGCTGGTGACTGCTGGCTGCAGCAGCTGCAAATGCGCTGTTTTTAGGACATGAAATTTATGCAAAGAACTTTTCGGCGTCGCCATATGTCCTGCGCAACAGCCTTCGGCATCAGTTTTCCTGATTCTGATGCCGTATCAGTTTTGAGGCGTTTCATTGCGGTCTGCGGCCGGCAATGTTCTTGCCGGCCGCCTCTTGGAGCATAAGCCGGCAGCGAGCCGAAATTAATTTCTGCAACTTTCATGCCAGGCAATTATTGAAACAATTCGGGCATCCTGACGTCTGACGGCAGATTTTCCAAAATATCGGCATGTTCGTCAAGCGCCATTGCGCCATAGTCGATCATCTTTTTTGGCCATTCCAGCTCCTCGTTTTCTGACATGGCCTTGCAGATGAACAGCGGCCTGCCTATCCTGAGCGTCTCCCATCCTTGATACAGCGACCCGCTGGATTCTCCGGCCTCTACAATCACGGTTGCATCTGAGATTATTGCCATTGTTCGGTTTCGCAATGCGAAATCCTTTGGTGCTGTTCTGTGACCGGCAGGATACTGTGAAATGGCCAGATGATTCATCATGATCTCTTCTTGCAGCGAAGAGTTTTCTTTTGGGTATGTCCTATTCAGAGGAGTTCCAAGCACTGCGATGGTTTTCCCCCCGCACTCAATGGCAGTTTTGTGCCCCGCGGTGTCAATTCCTCTGGCAAGCCCGCTTATTATTGCCGCATTGTTTTCAACCAAGAGCTTTGCGATTTCCCGAGCCTCTGAGAGTCCATGCGCCGATGCGCGTCTGGAGCCAATTATTGAGACTCTTGGAGACGGCAACGGAATCATCTCCTCGATCCCATTGTAGAAAATCCCGTTCTTTGGAGAAAACTTTGACTCTACGTCGTTTAGTGGGTGTCCAAGCAGATCTGCCATTTGAATAGACGGATATTCTGTTCTGTTATCCACTTATTGCAGCTCCTTCTGCTTGCGTCTTGACATCTGTATTTGGTGCACGCATATAATATAATCAGAATGATTAAAATTATTTTTGCATGCAGTCAGGCCAAAGTCCAGCCATGCCTGTCGCGGTTGTGCTGAATTAGTTCAGGATCAAGAGGCCTTTGCACGGGCTTTCCATGTATTCTTTCCTGGTGCGTGCCGCGCATGCCGCATCTCCGGCAGCTTGCCTCCGCTGAGCATGTCCCAGTCAGGATTGCATGCCGGCGCTGCAACGGCCGTTCCAGGAAGCATTCTGCGCTTGCAGCAGGCGCGTATCATCGTACTGATGATTGAAAAAACGCGCATTTCTTTGCCTGTCATGCAGGCGGCGCAATGCTGCCAATGCCGCCGCAACATCGCTTGTTCAATAAAATTTGATTGTTTTAGGACGGCATGGTCATGCATGAAACTGTGACAGGATCATATCGCATGGATTTTATAATTAAGGAGCGAAATCTTGGCTGTGAAGCGTCCGTTTTGCCATATGGATGCGGTTCCATTGGCAACTTTTGCATGCAGATGCTGCGAAAAAGCGCACTGCGGCGATCACCGCCTGCCGGAAAACCATGCCTGCATTAAAGCCAGCAGCATTCCAAATGCGCCTCCTGGGAGACGCGAACATGCATCGCGGAAAGTTGGCGATATTAGCGATGCCCAGGACACTGTCCGTGACGATGTCTATGACAATTATGAAAAAGACTGCGTATGAGGGTCAAGACTATCATGCGAGAATGACTGCGAAAGATCCGCCTCCGCGCAGCTCAAAAGGAAAAATAGTGGCCGGTATTCTGGCAGCATTGGCATTATCCGGCATATTTTTGCTCTTTTTGAATTTTGATTCTGCTGAAACTGTGATGGAATCTGAAATCATGTTGGAACCAGAAGATGCGGCGCCGGCGCTATTTCCAATAAAATATTGGCTGGATGCATCGGCCGCAAACAGCAGTGATGAAATTCATGCGGCATTTGAAGCGTGGCAGGAACTTAATCCCAAGTTTGATTTTTACCAAGTATCGGAGAAAAAAGACTCCACTCTGAAGATTTATTCTAGGATGACTGCAAATGCAGGGGAAATCAAAATGCTTGGCGACGACCATTCAGGATACTGGTCTGGCAGCCATATTTATGATGAATCTGAAAATGAATGGTTTGTCCTTAACGCTGAAATTTATTATTATTTGGGAGATTATGACTGCAATGGCATCTTTGTTCCATTTGCGTCTGAATACATTCAAGACATAGTAGAGCATGAGATCGGCCACCATCTTGGAATTGATCATACGCTTGATGAGTCGCATCTTATGTATGGAGATGACGGGCTGCCGGCGGGCATGTTTGATAATTTAGGATATTCCATGCCAGGTGCGATGGACTATAGCGGCGCGTACGCAGGATACAAGGCCATTAATGACAGGATTGATGAATTAAATGAAGATATTGACAGGTTGTCAGAGGAAATGTACAGATTGGATGAAGCAATTGAGAAATTAGACAGTGAAATTGAGCCGATTGCTGACGAATATTCAAAGTATCCTGAAATTATTGAAAATGATGCAGAATACCGGCAGGCCGTGCTCCTGTATGATGCGATGAATGAATTAAATGATGAAAGAAATGATATGATAGAGGAATACAATCAGCTGGTGGAAGAACATAATCACCTGGCGGAGGAATCTGTTCCATTAGCAGACAAGGCTAATTGCTTTCCAGGCATAATTCAAGATGACGCTTAATTTCACATGCAAATTTCAGAGTGAAATTCGCCAGCACAGTCACTGTCTGCGACAGCTGGGCTTGCAGGAGAGATGACGCCTCTTGGATGCGGCCTGATTGGAAACGCGGACGGGCGCAGCTGCGGCAGGACGGGATGAAGTTGCAATGTCAGAGCAGGGACATTGCCCTAACGCGCCTCGCAGCGCAGAAGACCCTGAGATTTCTCATAAAACCCGCCTGGCGTGCCGCAGGCTCAAGCAGGCTTTTGCATATGACGCATTTCAGCCTGGGCGGATTTCAGATGGCTCAAGATCTTGGGATGGCACAGAATGGAGCTGTGCGCGGCGGAATCTGTTCCGATGCCGTAGCTTACAGTAGAGTCGCCTACAAAGAAGAGCCCGCGTATGCCGCTCACCTGGTGCTGCATCTTTTGCTTCCATACCAGTCCGGGCTCCTTGGCCACTGATTCGACAAGCCGCCAGGCTGCCGGGCGCAGCCACATCAGCGAGTCCTCAAAGCCCGAGTATATTCTGGACAGATCATCCCTCATTCCCTGGGCAATCTCGCGCACCCTGGACGGATTTTCAACGTCATCCGGGCTTGCCGGAGTTCCGGTCATGAGCAGGTGCTCGCCCGGCGGAGAGACGCTTGGGGCAATGTTTGAGATGAAGAATATTCCCTTTGCCGCATACTCGCTTCCTACTGGAAAGACAATCTGCCTTGTGTCAATGCGCCGCGAGGTGCAAAAGTGAACCTCAACTACGGATGTCGTTCTCTCAAGCTTTGAGATTTTCTCGACAAGAGCATGGTCAAACGTTCCGCCGTCAAAAAGCTCTTTTATGGACAGATAGGCGGGATGCGATACTACAACGCACCTGCCCGGATAAAAGTCGCCTGCGGCAGTCAAAAGCCCTTTTACATAGCCGTCCTTGATTACAATTCTTCTTACAGGAGTCGACAGGCGCACCATGCCGCCGCGCTCTGCAACGTATGATGCCATCGCCTTGGATATTGCATCGTATCCTCCGACTCCTGGATACGCAAACGTGCTGGTTCCGCCTCGGAATGGATTGGCTCTCATCATTGTCCTGACAAACTCTCCCAGAGATACGCGGTCTGCCGCATCTGCGAATGCCAGCATGCATACAGCATCAAAGAATGACTTGGCCTCGCCTCCAAGCTTGTTCGTGATCTCTGTCAGCGGCCGCGAGTCCAGCTTTTCAGCCTTTTTGTATGTTGAGAATGCAATGGGCAGAAGCGTTCTTAGAAGCGCGATTCTGCTTCTGGGCGATACAAGGGACATGCGGAGTATGTCTCCAATTCCCCGCGGGTACCTGTGAAACTTGTCCCTGTAGAATGATATTCTGTCAACCTCTGCCAGGCTCAGCCGGTCAAGAATCTGCAGATTCTTGAGAATCTTGTACAGCGCCGAGGTCTTGTAGAACGGCATTATGTGGAATCCGTTGTCCAGTATGTGTCCCTTGTATCTGGCAGAAGCCGTCCTGCCTCCTACTTTGCCTGCCTTTTCGAATATCTGGACGCTGATGCCGCTCTTGGCCAGAAGCGAAGCTGTCGCCAGCCCGCTCACTCCGGCGCCTACGATGAGTACGCTGTCCATGCACCATATAGCGGCTCTCGGATATTTATTGAGAGTGCGTCATAGTGCCTAACGAATCTAATTTGGTGGGCCGAGAGAGATTTGAACTCACGATCACTGCCGTGTCGAGGCAGTATCCTAACCACTAGACTACCGGCCCTGTGAAATCTGAATGATCCTGCAACCATTATTAACCTTAATGACACAGTGTGATGAATGGCAGAGTTCAGCAGGAGCGAGCGGGACGGACTGTACAAGGCCATACATTCCAGAAGGGATGTGCGATCGGGATTCACGCAGGAGCAGATTCCGGATGGTGCCATGGTCAGAATACTGGAAGCCGCTCATCATGCGCCGTCCGTAGGATTTTCGCAGCCGTGGAATTTTATCCTGATAAGGGACCAGAAAACCAGGCGCGCGATAAAGGCGTCCTTTGACGAGGAGAGAATGAGGGCGGCCGATCATGCAGAGGAATCGAAGCGCGCCAAGTATCTTTCGCTAAAGCTGGAGGGCATACTGGACTCGGCAGTCAACGTGTGCGTTACGTATGATCCTACAAGGTTTGGACCTTTTGTAATAGGGCGGAATACAATACCAGAGACCGGAGTGTACAGCGTCTGCTGCGCCGTGCAGAATTTGTGGCTCGCAGCCAGGGTTGAAGGCATAGGAGTCGGATGGGTCAGCATACTATCAAACGAGGCGCTAAGGCAGGCGCTGTCCCTGCCGGATCATATAACGCCCGTAGCATATCTCTGCCTGGGATACGTAAAGGAATTTGCAGAAAAGCCCGACCTGGAAGATGCCGGCTGGCTGCCCAGGCTTGGACTGGAGGATGTAGTGCGCTATGAATCATGGGAATCGGCTGAGAGTCCTGGGTGGCAGGGCATTCAAGACACAATTCAGAAACGGCGCGCTTCCGGCCAGGCATGATGCCAGGCCGTTCTGAGATGCGCGCCTGCTGCAATGCTAGCCTGATACGGTGACGGATATTATTCTGGCGTCCTGGAGCGGGCGGTCTGCATCGTCTCTTTGCAGGTTTACTATTGCATCTGCAACTTCCATGCCTGCAGTTACCTCGCCAAATGCCGTATACTGCCCGTCAAGAAACGTGCTGTCCGTGGTAACTATAAAGAACTGCGAGCCGGCGCTGTCAGGGTCAGCTGCGCGCGCCATTGAGACTGTTCCGCGCAGGTGCGATTTTGAGTTAAATTCGGCTTTTATTGTGTATCCGGGCCCGCCTGTTCCCCACCGGCTCTTGTCCGGCTTTTTGGTGTTGGGATCGCCTCCCTGGATCATAAAGCCTGGTATGACCCTGTGGAAGAGGACACCGTCGTAAAATTTGGAATTTGCCAGGCTCGCAAAGTTTCGCACGGTTTCGGGCGCGATATCCGGCAGCAGCCTGAAGGATATGTCGCCATGGCTTGTCTTTATGGTTGCAACGCCCATTGAACTGGTTCTGTTGAGCCCTGAATTAAGGTCTTTGGATTGGGAGCTTTTTCCGGCATCTGCCGTTCCGGCGTTTCGGCGCATCATAATGCACGGCTCTGCGGCATGGTTATGGAGGCGCCGCCCTGCAGGTGCGATGCCATGCTGCCGATTAAAAATAATGCCGCAGCAAAGCATGCGCACAGGCAGTTCCCTTTTGACTGCAATGCCTGCAGTCGCCGGCACAGCAGGGATGATTTTAGGCATGGTTATGAAACAGGCTTTCGGTCGTTGTTTGGTCTGCGAAGAGCGGCCTGCCTTGCGGCAGGACGGCTAAAGAGTCCGGAATCTATTCCCGCGGCTTGATCTTCACTGGGAGCAAGAGCATGCCGGCATTGGGCAAGCATGCCGAGAGCCTGCGCTTGCGGGCAATACAAAATTGAATGACGGGCGCGCGTAGGCAAGCAGGAAGAGAATGGCAAAGGGATCGGCTCCAAAGCGGCAGGCGAAAGGCGGCGGCATGCCAGGCTATGATGCAGGACAGGCGTAAAAGGCGCGCCATTCAGGCAGGCAGTCCGCTGCCGCAAATAGGCGCTCCAGGCTGCCGCTCATGCATTGCAGTACAGCAGATTTCGCGACAGCAAACCATTCATAAAAAATATTCGATAATGGTGCTTTGCGGTCATCCGCAGCATCGCATAGCCCAGAACAAGAAGAGTGTTACGGCTGTCCAGCCTGCCAAAAGCATGTAGGGCTTTGCAACATTCCACCACAAGTAGATGCCAATCACTATTCCCGACATTCCATACGCCCATGCAATCGGTCTTCCAATCCACAGAAGATTCACATCAAAAAATACTACACCTACTATCCCTAAAAAGAGTATCGCCATACCGGAGAAAAGAAATAAGAAAATCGCAATGGCTTTTCTAAGAAAAGAGAAAATGGCAGGGCTTAGAACAGCCATGTTAATTTGGGCATTCCTGGGTTTTCGTCAGTGATGTCCATTTGGTGATTCCATGTGTTGCTAACATAGATTGTGGTTGAGTGCGACATAGTGGTCCCATAATGTGTTGGTGTCCATGTGAAAAAGTCTTGGCCGTTGCTCCACGCACTAGGTATGTATATTCCGCCCGAGTGTACATAAAACTCCTCTATGTCATGTATTCTCCCATATGCATCAAGTCTGTATTGATCATACCAATCATCCAGCCACGGGTTTGGGTGATCTTCGTCATGAAATGACAGTGTGTACTTTACATAACATTCTGTTATGGCTTCCCTTTCAACCTCAAACAGAGCATTCCCGCCTTCAAACCCGCTTTGGCCGTTTACGTCAACGACTGCCTGCTTGAAATAATTTACTGACGGCGGTGCTGTGCAGGCAGATGCATGCGCAATCTGAATGGACCAATCAAATGACATGACACCCAAGTTGTCAGAGGCCATAATCCGCTTCTCAAAATCTGCGATTTTGTGCCGCTTTAATATGTCCTGAATCACCAACTGCTTCAGCGTATCTTTTTCCAGATCAGTTCCCAGGTTGTAGTTGAGTCCCTCCGCTTCTGCAATTTTTTGAAATGCTGCATCCATTTCACTTGAATACTCCGTTTTGAGTTGTTGTATCTTTGTAATCTCATCCACCTTTGATGGTGACGCTTCTTGCAAATATTCTCTCAACTCTTCCGATATTTCGCTTGTTATTGTCCCAAGCTCGCGCGTTTCCTTTTGTTGTTCGTCTGCAGTAACATAGCTCACGCCACCAGTTACAAGAGCGGCGGAGATCACTATGCTAAGAAAAGCGGTCATGTTTTTCAATATGCGGCCGCTGATCAAGTTCAACTATTAATCTTTTTCAAGCGCAAAGCCTGTTCCAGAATCATGACCGAGCGCGTAAAAATCGGCAAGATCGTTGCGCTCAAAATCACAGTTATGAAACAAGATATTCCGCAGGTAGACGAAATGCGCGAAAGAGCAATCGCGGACAAGCGCCGGACGCAACAGATGCATGTTCCAAATCATACATGACGGCAAGGGGCGAATAGCCGTTCTGAGCATATTTCGCTTTGCCGATTCCGGCATTAACCGTTATAAACAAGAAATGCTGCGTTATGTCATGGGATATATGGGAAACCAGCTGGCCACGGTATCAACAGGAGCCTTTGCGGCCGTTCTGACCGGCCTGTGGCCTTGGTTTATGGGATTTGCGCCAGTGCTGAATTTTATCTTCATAATGGCGGTTACCGTAACGTGGTTTCTGACATTTGCCTGCTGGTTTTCGCAGCGAAGCGCAGACTATATGACGAAATGGAACGAGATGCACCACAGGCAGGAGGCAGTCAGCACCTCGGCAGGCTCCATGGTTCAGGTTCACAGTTCGGGCGCAGAAGATCCCGGCCTGATTGAGGACAAGACAAAGCTGAACGAAGAGCTCAACGAGCTGCGAAATACGGTAGAGATGAAGGATTCTGAGATCAAGCGCCTCAAAAAGGAGATTGCGAATTTGGAGACCAGGGTTCAAGTCGAGGAGCTAAAGACCGAGCTTGCAAACATCAAGGCCATGGCCGCCAAAAAGTAGCTAGCGGCAGTGCGCGCATTTTGGCTTTTCGTGATTGTTCTTGCATCCCGGACAGCTTACGGCTCCGCCAAAGTGGCACCTGCATGGGCAGTATTCAGTGAGGGGCTTTGCTGCGGGTTCTGTTGCGCTGCGCTTCATGTCCGATGTGCCGCGCATGGTTCCCCTAGAACAGCAGCTTTTCTGCCATTTGAAGGGTGCCGTCAACCATCTGATTCAGCCTTGTCCTGGCATCGTCCGATACTGCGCCGCCCTGTATCATGTCAGTTGTAATGTATACTGCCTTGGGGTTGGTTGCGACTCCAAAGTACGACATAAGCTGGGTAAGGAATGTCTGGACATTCATGAATCCGATATTGCCGGCGGCCACTATTGCCAGTCCTGCAACCTTGCCCGGCGTCTTTTTGTAGTCTATATACTCGAAAAGGTTTTTGAGCGCGGAGCTAAAGAACGAGTTGTATATCGGAGAGCCGACCAGCCACACATCCGCGTCCGTGATGGCGGCGGCCGCGTCCATGGTAGCCTGATTCTGGCTTCCGTCTCCGCGAAAATAATCAATGCCGCCTTCCGACAGGTTGATGAATTTTATGTCATGATTTTTGGACTGTGCATGCTCGCATACCGACTTCATTACGATTGCCGTGTTTGCCTCCTTTCTGGGGCTGCCGGATATTACTGCTATCTTCACACCAGGCCTGCGTTGGCGAACCATATTTAAAGAAAGGCGATCTGTCCGGATGCGGCAGAATGCGGGCTTGGAGGGCTTCGATCCCTCGACCTGTAACTTAGGAGGCTACCGCGCTATCCATGCTGCGCCACAAGCCCAACAGAGAGTCATGCCTTAATCATTTAATCTGTTGCGCTAAAAGCCGTGTCCGCGCGCCAGGCAACGGCGCGGGCGCCAAACGGGGCATGCGCATCGCCGGCGCGTCCGGCTTGATTTCTGCCGCGATGCAGAGTCAAGGTTCGGGTTTTTTGAGCCTGCTTTTTTATTACGGCTGCGCATCTGCCGGCACCCAAGGCAGAGCGGCCGGATGACGAGGCGCGGAAGCAGCAGATCGGTTTCTGGAAGTTTGGGCGTGAGTTTTGCTGCTTTGGAGGCGTCTCCCAGGCAGGTTCGTGCCTGAAATCTGGAACAGCGTCCAGAGCCTAAAGATGCTGCCGCGGAACCCTATTCGCTTCCTGCTCCGCATGTGCACAGTCCGTACTCGTCTATCGGGTTTTCGCATACGGGGCACTTTTCGTCATAGTTTACCTCCCAGGGCTCCTTGCCGTACATTCTGTAGTGGTCGTCTATCTCTTCCGGAATTATGCGCTCAGGCAATCACCAAACAATGCAGCGCTACTCCTATAATACTGTCCGGCGCATCAGGAACATGGCAGAATGCGGATGCCATTGCGTGCGATGCGGCAGCACAATGCTTGACTCGGCGCAGACTGGGAGGACGGAGCAGGACGGATACTATGACATGCACCATACATGCAGGTCGTGCGGAGCTCATTTTGATCACTTGGAAGGAGTGGTCTTTGAAGAGTGCAGCATCTGCGGATACCCTGGCGGCGGAATGCGCGGCGCCAAAGGAAATTAATTGGCTGGCACGGCAGAACGATGCATGCTTGCAGTATTCGGCTCAATGGCGCTGGATACGATTCATACTCCGGCAAAGGTAATCAGAAACTCCCTGGGTGGAGCTGCGTCCTTTGCCGGCATAGCGGCGAGTTTTTTTACGGATACCGGGCTGATAGGCGTTGTCGGAACGGATTTTCCCAAAAAGTACAGGGACATTCTTGCAGGGCGGATGGACCTGCGCGGACTGCATACTGTACGCGGCAGGACGTTTCGGTACGAGGGCAGGTACGACGAGACCATGACAGAGCGGGACACTCTGAGCACCAAGCTGAATGTCCTGGAAGGCTTTGAGCCTGCCGTTCCAGACGAGTATCGGGACGCACGGTTCGTCTATCTCTCAAACAATGATCCCGAGCAGAACGCTTCGATCATATCCGAATTTGACAGCGTGAAATTTTCAATGTGCGATACGATCGACTTTTGGATCAATACAAAGCGGGATTCCGTGATCAAAATGATAGGCAGGGTAAATGCGGTGGTGATAAATTATGAAGAGGCCAGGCTTTTGACAAAAGAGCACAATGCAGTAAAATGCGCCAAAAAGATCATGTCATGGGGCGCCGAGTATGCGATAATAAAAAAGGCCGAGCACGGCTCGCTGATGTTCTTTGAGGACATGGTGTTTCCTTCGGCGGGATTTTCCCTGGAGGATGTGCTTGACCCTACAGGCGCAGGCGACTCGTTTGCAGGGGCAATGATGGGGTATCTGGCAAGCAAAAACTCTGCGGCCCTTTCAAGAATCAAGCGCGGCGTGGCATACGGAAACGTCCTGGGCTCCTTTGCAGTGGAAGGATACGGGCTGGAAAGGCTGCTCAGGCTTGACCGAACCGAGATAGAAGAGCGCATAAAGGCGTACCGCAGCATGATACGATTTTAAGTCGCGGCGCAGTACGCTTCATTGACTTTGGCGCAGGACAAGCTGGACTTGATATTTGAGCTGCAAAAGGCGTTTGCCGAAATGGCAAAATCAGACAGGTATCCGGACAGCGCCGAGGGGCGAATCTCAGCCCTCTGTACGGCAATCATGCATGAGGCAGTAGAGCTGCAGCAGACGACAAACTGGAAGTGGTGGAAGAGCAGATCAGAGTTTGACCGCGATCATGCGGCAGAGGAGCTCATAGACATACTGCACTTTGCAGTACAGGCCGCATTGGAACTGGGGCTGACGCCGGACGACATACTCAAAGAGTATCAGAGAAAGAATGCAATAAACAAGGAGAGGCAAAAAAGCGGCTACTAGGCCCGGCCGGAGCAGCCCGCAGGAGCTGGCGCTCTCAGAAATGATCATCTCCCAGGAATCCGGCATCACATTTGTTTGGAACAGCAGGCGGCGCGCAGAGCCTGCTCCGGCAGAGGAACGAGAGCGCGCCGTTTTCAGTCGGATTTGAGCTGGACCCGGCTTTACAAATTAAGCATGACTCTGCTGGTCTATTTTGTGTCGATATTTGGTTTATATTCAAAGACAGGCTGCGCAGGACATGGAGAAGCGGCATCTGCAGGAAACTGATACTGGATATCGCATATTCCTCTACATCTTTTACGTATGCGCCTTTATCATGGCGTCAATCACGGCGTACGGCGCATACAGCATGCTGGATGAATGGGAGAGAACCGGAGGATATGTGATGGGCGAGGCGCTGGTTGAGACCGAAGTTCCGTTTCCAAACTTTGCAAAGCTTGTCACATGGCTGTTCTTCGCGTCCATAATAGGCTGGTACTGCGTTTCCAGAATAGGATGGAAGAAGACGACAAAGGGCAAGATCAGTTCGTGGAAGATGGCGCTGCTTCAGCTGATGCTTGTAGGCTTTGTAATCATAAACCTGTACGAGGTGCTCTGGAGCTTTTCCGTACTCAACGCAAAAATTGCAGCAGGCGTTGCAGGCGGCATCGTCCCGGATATCGACAGGCTGACAGTGGCGTATCCCGACCCCGACAGGCCGTGGAACCTGATCTTTAGCACAAAGATATTCCTGATGGGCTTGATAATAAGCGCCCACGCGCTGTACCTTAGCACGCGGCCTAGAAAGGATGCGGAGGACGGCGCCTAGATGGATCTGATAGAGCGCGTAAATCTGGCAGAGCGCGCACCCACGGAAGAGATTGTAACAAGAGGGGAGCTTTTGGAGCTGTTCAGGACAAAGGAGCATCCCAGGCACTATATCGGCCTGGAAATATCGGGCTTTCTGCACCTGGGCAGCCTTCTTACTACGGGCGTTAAGATAAACGATCTCATCAAGGCGGGCGTTCGGTGCACCGTATTTCTGGCGGACTGGCATACCGTAATCAACGACAAGCTTGGCGGAGACTGGGAGTCCGTGTCCCGCGTCTCAAAGTATTATGCAGACGCGTTTCGCACGGTCTGCCCAGGCGTTGACATTGTAATGGGATCCGACCTGTACAGCGAGCGGCGCGA
Source organism: uncultured Nitrosopumilaceae archaeon (assembly GCA_964347915.1). GTDB lineage: Archaea > Thermoproteota > Nitrososphaeria > Nitrososphaerales > Nitrosopumilaceae > CAYGAM01. The sequence continues at coordinate 39,012 of CAYGAM010000008.1, forward strand.
GTACTGGGCAGAGATTGTCCGCTTCTCAAAGCACATAACTCTGGCTAGGACGGTGCGCGCGCTGACCATACTTGGAAGGACGGAAAGCGAGTCCAATGATCTGGCAAAGCTGCTGTATCCTCCGATGCAGGCAGTGGACATGCATTTTCTTGAAGTCGATATCGCGCACTCGGGAATGGATCAGAGAAAGATACACATGCTGGCGCGCGAGGTTTTTCCCAAAATGGGATGGGATGTTCCCGTAGCCGTTCACCACAGGCTGCTTCCAGGCCTGCGGCGCGAAGGCGGGGGCGCAGAAAAGATGTCAAAGAGCGATCCCGACTCGGGCATACTGGTGCACGATTCTGACGATGCAATACGCTCCAAAATAAGCAAGGCATGGTGCGAGGCCGGCATGACTGACGGCAACCCGCTTTTGGCCATATGCCAGAATATCATATTCCACGAGTTTGACGAGATGATCATTGAGAGGCCGGCCAAGTTTGGCGGCAATGCCTCTTTCGGTTCGTTTGACTCTCTGGCGTCCGAGTTTGGTTCGGGAGCGATTCATCCGGCAGACCTCAAGCAGGCTGTGTCCTCATACTTGGTGAAGATTCTGTCGCCATTGCGGGACAGGCTGACGCCCAGCGACGAGCTGCGCAGCATAATAACCAGGACAGCCTAGGAGCCCAGGCTGTACTTTGACTTGTAGCCGCGCGGATTTATCATGAGATCCTGATACATGTACGTGGACGAATTTCCTATGATTACGGTGCTTATCATTCCGAGCTTGGCAGAGTGCTCTTCCATGCGCTCCAAATCAGTCAGCACGACTGACTGCGACTCCCTGTATGCTCCTTTTACTATTGCAACGGGGGTCGACGGCTTTCTGTACTTTAGCATGATTCTGCGCGCGTCCTGCAGCTGGTGTATTCGCCTCTTGCTTGCCGGGTTGTATATTACAATGACAAAGTCTCCCTGAGCAGCCGCTTCAACGCGCTTTGTTATTATCTCCCACGGCACAAGAAGATCGCTCATGCTAAGAACTGCAAAGTCGGTCATCAGCGGCGAGCCCACTATGGACGCGCAGGAATTTAGCGCGGACACGCCAGGTATCACTTCAACATGCAGCCCGTCCTTGGCGTTCCAGTTCTGCTCTGCCAGCGTCTCGTATATCAGTCCAGCCATTCCGTATATGCCCGGATCGCCGCTTGATACAAGCGATACAGTCTTGCCTGACATGGCAAGGTCAATGCACTGCTTTGCGCGTTCCACCTCCTGGGTCATTGCATACCGGTACACGTCCTTGCCGGATATCAGATCCTGCACCAGATTGACGTATGTCTCATATCCTACTATGGTATCGCTCTCGGCTATTGCTTCCTTTGCGCGAAATGTCATGTTGGCGCCGTCGCCCGGCCCCACGCCGACTATGTAGAGTATGCCGTCCAATGCATTACACGGCACAGGCATGTAATTTATCCCTTGAGCCTTGGCATGGCGCAAGAATCCGGCGCTCCTGCATGGCGCAAGCCGGATTATTGCACGCATGAGAATCGTGCGGGACTCGGGGCGCCTGCCGGCATGGCTCAATGGCGCCAGTCTTTTGCGGCGCAGATGACGCTGCAGAGCGCAATGCGCACAGCAGTCCAAAATTTGACAGGCCGGCGGTCATGCACTTTTTGGTGCGCATGCAGGGCCGTACAATGCGCTGATCTTTTTAGCATTGGATGCTGGTACGGCTCAGCCGGCGGATAATTGCCAGGTTGGATGCGGCAGGGGCGGAGCCGCATGGCAGTGCGGGCATTCGCGCAGGCGGATTCGCTTTAGGCATATTTTGAACTGCTGACCTGGCATCCAGCGTTAGGTGCAATTTGCTTGGCTGAGAGTGCAATGTCAGTCACATTGCATTAATCTTGGGGCGGGCTTGGTCCGTCTTGAACCGCCTGACTAGGACAGCTGCGGCGGCTATAGGAGCTGCTGCATACATGCCCAGGTTCAAAGCTATTACCAAAATGCCAAGAGTCAGGACTGATTCTTCAGGGTTTTCTTCTGCCAGCGACATTATTGAGAGCGAGTGGATCATTGGAGTGAGCAGCGTTCTTACAGCATCTCGAAACGCTGGATTTTCCCGCTGCATGTCAGATACGGCCGGCGAGAGCGAATAGTAGACGGAGTTGAATCCGTTCATGAAGACGGTGCCTGAATCAGTAGAGAGAAGCGTATTGTCCCGTAACTCTCTTAGCATCTGCACCTGCGGCGCCAGCTCGGTGCCGTATGCGGCAGTCGCAATGAGGCATCCGCCATCCTCGGCATCGGATGCGGCAGGACGCGGCACGCATTCGCCGTCCGAAAGAACTGTTCCCGGCCCGCAGTCTGGTTCTGATTTCGCATCTGCAGGAGTCGGATCTGTTGTGGCAGCCGGATCCAGGACATCCGGCTGTTCTGTTATGGGAACCGGCGCAGGCTCAATTTCGATTTCTGCAGGCTGCTGTACTTCTGCAGGCTGCGCAGACGCGGCCTGCATCG
>CAYGAM010000009.1:0-40485 GCA_964347915.1 uncultured Nitrosopumilaceae archaeon
ATTCGTGATTCAGGCACAACTCGGACACAAAATCCGAGGTTTATGCAACAAACTAGGCGATTCAAAACTTTTAAAAAGTACAACGCTGTAATACTGGTACGGTTCCGCTAGTGTGATGCTGGCTATGAGACTCAAAAGAGAGCTCAGGAATCGCCTTTAAATTTCCACATTTCCTGCATGGTATGGGACGCGATCCAGCATGAAATATTTGTTCTTGATTGACTGCCATCGTTTTTCGGACCTCTTGTCTGCGGTGCTTCTTATCCATGTCGCATATGCAAAAAAATCTGCAAGCTGCAGTATTGGATGTATTTTTGGATCACCGCTTATGATCCGGCCGCTTGCATTGCCCAATTTCTTGTAATGCCTGAATCGCAGGACCTCGCGCAACCTTATGGCACGCTCAATTTTTTTTCTTGCATCTCTGTTTAATTTCTCGTAAATAATCTCTCCAATTTCGCCGTTTTCCTCAAGAAAGTCATGAAATCTTTCTTGCATTATCAGCATTGCATAAGACTGCGGATCGGCTGGAATTGAGTATTTTGTAGAATGACGCTTCAAATCTATCGTGACTGACAAGAGGGAGCAACTGGATTTTCTAATCATGTCAAAAACATCGTCTGCAAGCATCTTTCTCTGCATGTCTGACAACTTGTCATACGGATCACGACGGTTTCTCAATGGGCGGTAATGAAGCTTGAATTTTTTTGGCAACTGTATGTTGTTGAAATATTTGCCTATTGTAAATCTGACAGCCTCGCCCAGCCTCACGCCTTCATCGCTGCTGACAATAATTCCCGCGAGTGTGAAAAATCTGGAGCTGCCCTCTATGACCTGATTGTTTTCATCAAAATAATTGCCCAAGTCTCCGCTCTCGTCAATATACAGTCTATACAATGGCAGCATCTGTTGATGCCGTAGTATAAAGTCCATACTGCCGTTCATAACTATTGTCGTCGAAAATCAACGATCTGTGTGCATGTTTTCACTTTGATACGACAGCACTTTTGAGCGGAAGCATATCAGCGTCTTTGATAATGCGACTTGCTATGCCGCTGACGGTGCAGACTCTGCCGTAGCTCCAAGCGCATAATGTGGCAGATTCTTTTTGGGCAATGTCATGACTTTCAATGATTTATTGGCAGTCGGTTATGGTCTGCCGGCCGTCTTTAGGATATGCATGGGCGGACCAATCGTCATGACTGCGTTCCGTCAGCAGTTGAATGCGATCTTGTTTTAGGGCACGGTTGCTTTGAAACGTTGTCCGAGCCTTGTGTCCAAAAAGTCATATGCAGAACATTTCTGCCTGCCTTCACGAAGCAGAAAAAAGACGCGCAGTACGCATGCATGAATCCCGGCACTGCCTCATTTGTGGCCATGGCTGAAGGCGTCGGTTTTCTTGGACTAAATTTTTCCACAAAATACAACGCAATATGTGGGCCCGCTGATGCGGTCCGTCCGCTTGCCGCCGCTCCGTACAGAGACATGCCAATTCTCAGCGCTGCGTGGCTTCTTGGCAAACTGCGATCGGTGGAATTGCATGAGATGATAATGAGATGCGATGCCATGCGGCAGCAGAATCTGTTGCATCCGCGCTCGTCAAGACACGAAAGGCCGGCAAGGCTGTCGTTATTGCAATGAATTGAACAGTGATGCCCAGGCATGATCAGGATCCGGACATGGGAAATTTGTTAAAATTCATAGCAATGGGGCCGTCCATTTTGAAGGGTACAGCACAAGCAAGATCACACTCAAAAGAGGTGGCGGCAATTCATGTCATCTGCACCGTAGCGGCCAAAGGCAGCATGCAGGCCGATCTTGCGCGCAAAATGCTTGAACAGCATGTGAGGCTATCCGGACATTCCGCCGATGCTTGGAAAAAAGCAGTGCCGCCTTGCTCATACCTGCATCATATCCTGCTCGTACAAAAAATGTGCATTAGGGATCGGTCATATTCTGGCGGGGTCCTCGCTAGCGTGCCTTGCCAAGAGATGTTGCGGTGGTATCGCGAGAGCGCGCAATGCCTGCTTGAATCTTCACTGCATGGTACTGCATTCAACAAAAAGATCATGGCGCCGCCCGACAGACTTGAACTGTCGACCAACGGATTAACAGTCCGGCGCTCTACCACGCTGAGCTAGGGCGGCACAAATCTCAAACGCCGATGAATGCGATTTAATCCTTGCGCAGACATGATCCGCATTGCATTATGAGAATAGCGTGCAATATCTGCACTGCGAAAACCATGCTGTGCGAAACCGGCAATGCCTTTGCATCAGCGGTTAAACTTGGCAAAAAATTCCGAAATTTCTTCGGAATATCTTTCCACAATGCCGACAATCTCCATGTGCTCCTCTGCCGTAGGCTCTCTTTTGTGAAATACTTGAAACGCACTCAGAGCGGATCCTACCATCTCGCCTACAAAAAACCCGCACAAAAAGTCGCCGACTTGGCTTACCTTCCAGATGTCTCCCACCCTGGGCGATGCGCCGGCCTTTTTGTACAGGTCCAACGTATTCCGTATCAGGGTTGCGGTCTGCTTTTCAAACTCCTGGTCCAGCGTCACTTTGATATTCCTTTCTGCTTTTCGTACGCGTATATGCCGTCAAGAAAGACGCGGTGATCCTTGTTTTTTATCCTGGTCTGCAGCTGTATGTTGGCGGCTGTCTGCGTAACGTCGGTCAGGACATGTCCTGAAACAATTACGTCTTCGCCTTTTGATTCCACCCTGGTACTGCCGACAATTCTCGCCTTTCTTGGCGCCCGCTCGCCCTGAAAGTTTTCGATCAGCACTGTTCCGTCCTGCGACTTTACCGTAATCGGAAAGTGGGCGTACACTACCTTCATTTTTACTGTGTATCCGTCCACTACGCCCTCGCACAGGTTTCGGATAAGCGAGCGCGCTGTATTCATGATGGCATAGTCGCGCTTTCTTGTTCCAAGCGCCTTGAGAGATATTCTGCCTGATTCTACAGTAATGCCGACTGGAATCTTGCGAAAGCTTTTGTGCGTCTTGCCCAGGGGCCCCTTTACAGTAACAATGTGCCCGTCTAGCGACGCGTTCACGCCTTTTGGAATCTCTACTGCAGTTTCCATCTTGTCGGAATTAGTAGACATAGCCTATCAGAAATCCCCCTATTCCAAGGTTGAGCGCGTCATGATGCGACATTACTCCCTGATTTGTTGTTACAAGCAGCATGCCCTGATTGTATGATGGAAGGTACTGCCTCTCCCAGTACGAATACTCGCCGCTCTTTACCTTGAATCTCGGCGAGATTGCGCCGCACTTTGTAATCTTTGCAAGGAGCGATATGACAAACTTGCCGCCGCGCTTGTCGTCCACATACTCTACGTCGCCGACGTAGCCTCCGCGGTGGAGCGTCTTTAGCACTTCGACGCCTAGCTTTGACGTAGGATACACCATGCAGCTGCGCTTTCTTCTTGCTTCTGAATTGTACAGAGTGACAAAGAGGTTTGCAAGAATGTTTGTTGTGGGCATTACGTAATCACATCCATTTTTTGAATCCCATGGACTCTGCCACTTCTCTAAAACATCTGCGGCAAAGCATCAGATTGTACTTTTGAATTACGGCGGTATAGTCTCCGCACCGCTTGCACCATTTGGAGCCGCGCCCGAACCGGTGCTCTTTTCTGTGCGTAGCCTCGTAGGATCTGTCCTTTGCCATTATTCCACTACCGCCTGAAAGTTTGCCTTTACAAAATCTATCGCTTCCTGGGATGTTATCCTGTGCGTTTTGCCTACTCGGGCCTTGTGCTTGCTTCTTGTGCGGATGCCGTATCCAGGCCGGCTCAGCGAGACTGCAACATCAAGACCAAGTATACCTATCTGCGGGTCGTATTTTACGCCGGGTATGTCGATATGCTCGGGTATCCCGAATGAAAAGTTGCCAAAGTTGTCAAAGGATTTTGCCCGCACAATGTTGCCTTTTGCCTGGAGCAGCCGTCCCAGCAGGACTGATGCGTCTGCGCCCCGCACCGTTACTGCAACGCCTATCGGCTCGCCCTTTCTTACGCCAAAGTCTCTGTATGTTGATCGCGCGTCCCTGGCGCATGATTTTTTACCCGATATCTGATCAAGCGCTTTCTGGGCTGCAACAATTGCAGGCCCTGATTTTCCTACGCCCATGTTCAAAACGACTTTTTCAAGGGATATTTTTCTCATTACATTTTCAGATACTAATTCGGACATGAAATCACCTTATTGCTATCACCGGAGATTCGGCTCCGACTGCCATTATTATGCTGGTCGGAATCTGTATGGTTCGCTTGCCCAGGGATATGGTTGCCATTTTTGGCAGGACAAACGTGCCCTGCTTGATATCTGATATAGTGCCAGTCTGGCCGGCGTTGGCGCCCCTTGTTACGATTGCATGGCAGCCCTGTTGCAAAGGCAGTATGTCAAGAATTTTCTGCGACGGCACCTCAATGAGGACCGAGTCTCCAACCTTTGCCGGCATGTCTGTAATTATCGTCCTGCCGTCATGCAGCCCAATCTGTGTCTTTTGCCCGCGAATCGTGCTCTTGCTGGTTATGCGGCAGATCTTTTTGCCTGCTTCTGCATCGCCTATTCTTATCGGCTTTAAGAGGGCGCCGCCTGACGGCACCATCCTGTACTTGTCCGGCATGTTCTCAAGATTGACCACATCCATGAGTCCGATGCCGTGATGGAGCGACTTGCGCGTTACGCCGTCAACAGACACCCTGCCGCCGTATATTGCAGATTTTGCTTCGCGCATTGTATAGACGATTCCAAGCGTGTCGCGCAGGAATACGGCAATGGGAATTGATTGGTTCTTGGAATGCGGTCCAGGCCTTACAGTGCATACAAAGCGCTTGTCCTTTCTTGCAATTCCCCAAAAGAGCGGCGCCATCTGTCGCTTTAGCTTTTTGCTGCCTGCAATGCTTACCATTATCTGTCAGCATCTCCTTTTTGTATTTCATTGTTGGCATTTTGTCCGTTTTCAATCTCGCCGCTACGTTCAGTTTTGCTCTCGTCTGATTCTGTAGTAATGGACTCTTGAGAGTCAGATTCAGCATCGGACTTGATCTCTTGCGCGCCTGGTTCTGCCGTGTCTTGTTCTGTAGTGCTTGGTTCTGTGCTTTGTTCCTCAGTGTCTGATTCAGCAGCCTGCTCGCCTGCGTCTTGCTTGGCGGCAGAATCTTGTTCGGAAGCAGTTGCGTGTTCCTGGGTTTGCTCATAAGCGGGCTCTTGCTCAAGAACAGATTCATGTTCCTGGGCAGGCGCATGCTCCTGTACTTGTTCCTGGGCATCCTGCTCTAAACCTGTTTTAGGCTCCGGCATGTCCTGCATGGGCTCTTGCTCAAGAGCGGATTCATGTTCCTGTGCAGCCGCTTGCTCCTGTGATTGTTCCTGCATGTCCTGCATATTTGCATCCTGCCTGGCAGCAGAATCCTGTTCGTAGGCAGTTGCATCTTCCTGGGATGCCCGCGCGCCCGGCTCCGCAGCATCCTGCTCCTCGCTGCCTAATTTGGCATCATCCCCGGCATCCGGCTCAGGGAAAGCTTGCTCTTTGGTGTCATGCTCGCCGGCAGGTGCGTCCTCATCATCATGCTCTGGCGCGCCCTGTTTGTGCTTTTTTTGCGCAAGTCTCATCTGAAGCTCGCGCTCTCTGGCAGTCTGTCCTTTTGCGCCAGCCATGCCGCCGACCAGTCCACCCTCTTCAGACATCTCTCTTGCAGGCTTCGCTTGCAGATCATGCTCTTCGCCGGCCGGCTCTTCGGCAAGATGCTCTTCTGCCGCGGCTTTTGCCTCGTCTGGATTCAAGCCAAGCTTTTCCATTCTCTTTGGATCGCTTGTATTAAGCGCGGTTATTACCAGATTTGACGCATGAATCGGGACATCAAGCTTTTCTCCTTTTACATTTTCCCTTTTGATTCCTTCTATGGTAACGCGCCCAGACTGCACAAGCACCTTTACCACCTTGCCCGATATGCTCTTGTACTCTCCGCGCACCACCGTCACATTATCGCCGCTGAATACGCGAACAGACCGGTGGTTGTACTTGCTGCGAAGAACATCAGACAGTGCTGAGCCCACCTGCTTGCTGCGCTTTTTGTGCGACGCCTTGTATATCTGGCGGCTTCGCATCTTGCCCGGCTTCATCTCATACCACCATCGACGCCAGGTTTGCAAGCCTGGGCCACTTTTCCGATGCTTCGGCCGCTACGGGCCCCTTGATATCCGTCCCCTTTACTTCGCCGTCCTTTGTAGTCAGTACGGCAGCATTGTCCTCAAATGATACGCGCACTCCGTTGAGGCGCCTGACAGGATACTTTTGGCGCACAATGACCGCGCCCCACACCTGCTTTCGCAGCTCGGACGGTCCTTTTTTTACAACCACGTTTACAAAATCGCCGACAGCGGCCGCAGGAAGCCTGGAGACTCGCGTCTTTGTTTTTTGAACCATTACAATTTCAAGAATTTTTGCTCCCGTATTGTCGGCGCACATGATCTGGGCTCCAACAGGCAGCGCCCTTGTAACGTACGGCCTAAACTCTTCAACGCCGCGCGCCTTGCCGCGGCTTCTGCCCTGCGACACTACTTTTTAACCTCCACTACCACAAACGAGACGGACTTTGCAATGGGCCTGCACTCGGCAGCAAGAACCCGATCGCCGGGCTTTACGTCAATATTGGACGGCACATGCGCATGAATCCTGCTCTTTCCGCGCGCATACCTCTTGAACTTTGTAAAGTAAATCGGCGACTCTTTTTCCAGTACGACGGTATTCTTTGCGCTGGCCTTGACTGCCACGCCTTCAAAGAGCTTGCCGCGAATCGCAAGCGTGCCGTTAAACGGGTTTTTCTGGTCTGACGGATCAGCCTCTCGGGCCGGCTCCTTTACTGCAATTCCAATATTCCTGCTCAATTCTTCAACCTCTCGTGCGATCTCTTTTTGATTGCGCGTCCATCCACATATACATGAACTGTTTTTGAGCCAAACTCCCAGACGCACTGATCCTTGGGAATCATCATGACGCGTCCGCTGCTCTCAATGTGCAGCATGCATTTTGTCTCGTACACCACCCTGCCGGCCTTGCCTTCAAACCCCTTGTGAGCAGACGATGCGACTCGCGCATGCAGTCCTATCAATTCGTGCGCAGCCGCGCTGGCTTGCGTGATCATTTACTCCTCTCGTTTAGTATGGTCAGCATTCTGGCAATATCCCTTCTTATCGGCTTGATCTTTCCGCTGTCCTTGCGAAGCGTACCGCTGTTGGACATTGGTCTAAGCTTTAGCAGCTCTGATCGAAGTTCTACGATGCGCTCTGCCAAATCCTCGCTGCTCATCTCTCTTGCCTGACTTCTCTTAATTCTGGACATTACTTCACCTCCGACTCCTCTTCTTCCAGCGTTTCCATCTTTCTTATCTTGTCCTCTTCCATGGCAATCTGCTCTGTCTCGGTCTTTGGCACGTACTCTTCCCCGTCCTTTTGCTTCTTATTTGACTTTGGCTGCTTGATGCGCTTTAGCGCAAAGTCCGGCACATACCGGTCTTCAAGCGCAATCCGTATCCTGATGCCGATAAGGCCCATCGGCGTCTTGACATCAGTTACGTCTTCCAGCACGATATCCTTGGCAGTCTGGCCGGCCCGCGGCAGTATGCCTGCAGTATGCTTTTCAAAGGCAGAGCGGTCTCCCCGAAGCTTGCCTGATATTGTGATCTGAACTCCGCGCGCGCCGTTCTCCATTATCTGCTGCAGCGTCCACATGGTCGCGCGCCGAAATGCAGTACCCCGCTCAATGTGGGCCGCCATCCTGTTGCACATTACGCTCGGAGAGAGTTCCGGCTTTGGAATTTCGTTTACCATAACCTGGGGATTTTTCAGTCCAAACTCGGACTCGAGATCTTCGGTAAGCTTTCGTATGCTCTCTCCTCTCCGTCCTATTACTATGCCTGGCCTTGTAACATGCAGAATGACTCTGGCGCCCATCGGAGACTCTGATATGTCGACTGCCGAGAATCCGGCGTCCTTTATGCGGCGGCGCAGCTCGTCTTTTATCAGCATTACCCTGTAATTGTGCGAGATGACTTTCTTTATGGTGGACATGTCACATCTCCCTGGCCACTATTTCGACATGAGTCAGTATGTTGTTCTTTGCAGTGGTCCGCCCAAACGCTCTTGGTATAAAGCGGCGAATCTTCATTCCCTTGTGTGATGCTATGCTTATTATTCTCAGCGAATCTACGTCAAATCCCCGAAATTCCGCATTGGATTCCAAATTATCCAAAAGGTAGATGAATCGCTTTGCCGCTTTTTCCGGATAGCGGCCCGACATGACTCCCGTATCGGACTTGTGTCCTACCTGGTTCTTGTACCTTTTAAACGGCACCGCCCTTTTTCCTGCAATGACGGCCTGCAGAAAGTCCCTTGCCGCTTCGGTAGTCATGCCCTGAATTGCTTTTGCAATCTCCCGCGCGTGCTTGTGCGATATCTGCGCTTCGCGAACGGAGGCTCTGACATGAATTTCTGGGTCGAATTTTTCAAAAGTATAGCCAAAGTCTCCCATGTTGATCACTTTAACGGCACATACAGGCTGGACCTGGACGCACCGACTCCAGGCGCTCCGTGGTTTACTCGCTTGTTTGTAATTACATATTCGCCGACATAGTGCCCTATCATCTCTGTCGTTATCGTTACCGGCTGAAACTCTTTTCCCGAATATACGTGGACAGTTACTCCCACCATGTACGGCAGTATTATCAGGTCCCGAAGATGCGTCTTTATCGGGTTTTGGTTTCCGGACTTTGCAGACTTTATCTCTTCAATCAGCTTTCTTTTGCCGTCCGTTATTCCGCGGCTGAGCGAGCGCCGCTGCCTGGACGTAAACAGATCAAAGAGCTTGGGCAATGGAAGCCCTTCAAGCTCTTCCTGCTCCATTCCGCGGTACAAAAATTTTCTAACCATTGCACATCACAGAATTAAGCGCATGCTCCCTCCATATTAGAGCATTCCTATTTCCGATGCGAGATCGCTCGCAATATCGGCATTTTCAAATTTTACAAACGCCTTTTTTCCGCCCAGCGTTGTCATTGTATTGATTTTTACGGGCTTTTTTTCGTACAATGCTTCGATCGCCTCGGCAATCTCCTTTTTGCTGGCGCTTCGGCTTACAATAAAGCAGAGCTTGCCGTCAGTCTCTACCATCGGAAACGTCTTTTCCGTATTGTGATACCTTTGGACTATTTCCATTGCCCTTTCAGGTTTCATAGATTCATTACCGCCATGTGTGGTGATCTTATTCCGGATATACGCTCTATTGCGCCTCTTGTGTATACGGTAAGCCTGGCTGGAACTGCGCCCGGAGCCAAATCAAGAACCGACAGGCTGTCTGCCGATACTGCCTGCACTCCCGGAAGCGAGCCGCATGCTTTTGCAAGACCGCCTGCGTTTCTTGCTACAAACAGAACGCTTTTTCCCGTCTTTTTTCCGCGGCCGCGCAATGCGGACTTGCCTGATCTCGCCCTTCTTCTCTCCAGCCTCTCCATGTCAGATGCAAAACCCAGCGCATGCAAGAGCTGCTGCAGATTCTTTGCTGATGCAACCTGCTCCACATCGTCGGAAATTACCGGCGGAAGCGTCTCTGCGCCTGTGCGATGCCCGCGCCCGCGCACCAATTCCGGCGAAGCAGTAGCTGCAATGGCAGAGCAGAGAGCCAGCCTGCTCTCTTTTTTGTTTATGCGCTTGCGTATCACCCTTGATGACTTTGGCGGATGAGCCTGCCGCCCGCCCCGGGTTGACGCCACTTCGGCGGCCACGCCCTGGCGCCGTCCGCCGCCCCTTATTCTTGCCACTCGGGATTGTCCGTGTCCTGTGGGCGGATCAAGGCTGTCGGCGGATACATCCTGTCCTGCGGTCGGATGAGTGCCTTTTGGCTGAAATTTGTGGGAATTTAGAATCACATACGCTTTGTGTATCAGGTCGTACCTGTACGGCGTCTCAAATATCTCTGGAAGCTCAATGTCGCCGTCCTCCTCGCCTGATGCCGTATACGCCTTTGTCCTCATATTATGACCTCTAGTATGTTTGGCTTTAGCGTCTTTGCAGGAACGTTTCTTACCGGCGCACGGAGGTTTATCAGCCTCTTGTACGTTCCTGGAACGGATCCTTTTACTATGATATAGTCTCCCGGAACATTGCCAAAGTGCTTAAAGCCGCCGCTCGGATTTATCCCGCCGCTGTCCGCGTTTCCGACGACCATTATCCTCTTGCCGTACTCAACCCTTTGATGAAATCCCATCTGCCCTGCCCTGGGCACGGTATACATTACGTTCTGCGGCGATATCGGTCCCAGCGAGCCCAGTTCTCGGACTGTTTTGCGGGACTTGTGCTGCTTGCGCTTGGCTCCCATTCTCTGGATGACACCCTGCCATCCCTTGCCTTTTGATATTGCGGCAACATCTATTACAGAGCCTTCGTCAAAGACTTCGTCCAGCTTGACGTTCTTGCCTAGCAGGTCGATTGCATAGTCAAATCTTTCCTTTATTGTTCCGCCGCGTACGGCGGCTTCGAATATGTATGGCTTTTTTTGCTCCAGTCCGGCTTCGGCCGGCGATGCTGCAAGGACGGCCGCGATTTCAACTATGTCCGGCAGTGCGTATTTGGCAGAGTCGGCGCTGCTGCCGGTCTTTTTTGGCCGGTATTTTGCTATTCGCTTGGGCAGATTGTCTGCAAGAATATCAAATGCGGCATGCATGCCGTTTGAGTCTTTTGTGTAGCCGCGCACTCCCAGGACAGTTGCCGGCGGTGTGGCTATCACGGTTCCAAGAGTGACAAGCTGCTTTCCGTGGTTTGGGACGTTTTTTCTGTCGTCAATGCTTACAATCTGCACGCAGCCTGCCTTGAAGCCGGCATGCGCCAGCAGCTGCGGCTGCTTTGAGTCGATCTCTGGCCAGCCTCGCATGCGCGGACGCATTCTTTTGGCATGCACTCTTGGATAGTACGCCATGCTTCCGCGCCTGGGTTGGCTGTGCTTTCTGTGTCCCATTTAAACGGAAAATGCAGTCAACCGTATTATATACCTACATCTTTTTGAAGTCGTAAGAGTTTACGTCCCATGACCAAATATTAAGCAAAAGTGAGTGCCTTGCGCAGCATCTTTGATACGTCCAATCCCTGCTTTCTCCATGTCAGCGCGCATGTCATCATGATTGAATATACCTCAGCGCCCTCGGCGGACATTATGTGTTGCCGCACCTTGCGATGCACAACTAATGGGCGTATCATCCTTTCAGCCTCGTTGTTTGTGGGATCCATTCCAGGATAATTTATGAATGTAAACAGATTCGGCGTTGCATTCTCATATTTGGTGGCGATCTTATCCTGTCCCAGCTCCCGCAGCCTTGCTACGATGGCCAGCATCCTTGCTTCCAATGAACTCGTATCAACATGCGGATCATCTTCTGATGCTCGCTGCATAAGCTTGGCATCGTCATACAGCCTGTTCAGCGCGTCATACAGCGCCGAAAATCTGGGCGATATGTCCTTTAATGCTCGGAGCTCGCGCAGTATGTGCGCCCAGCACCGCTGCCGTATTAGAAATTTGAGATATGCCGCAAATCCGTCGCATGTAATCGGAATGTGCCAGTGCGGCAGGAAATCATCCAATACCAGTCCAGATCTGGAAGGCGTAACGTGCACCAGCACCGAGGTATCTGTTATTCCCAGCCACGCCCATCCGTTGCGGTTGAAAATTGGAAACGGCGTTTCGTCTATTTTTAGGTACGTTGAAGACGCCGCAGATTCTTTTATGGAATTGCGGACGGGCTCAAGCATCTTTGCCATTGCCCGAATAGCCTTCATAATTGCCGTCTTGCCTGTTTTGATGTTCAGCGATGCGGCAGTGCTTTGCAGGCTGTCCAGGCTGGATGTTTTTGTGTATCCCGTGCCCAGTATGGTCGAAATATTTGGTCCAAGAGACGTACCAGGTATGGTATTGTTCTTGGTTTTTGTCTCTTTTTTGCAGTCGGCGCACTTGTACGTGTAGCTTACGTGAGTTGCTGTTTCAACTTTCGGCATCACCGCTATGTCATGAGTCTGCTTTGTGCGCGTGCTGACAATTTTGAGATTTTTGCCGCCGCAATGGCCGCAGCTGTCGCATTCATACTTTACAGTGCGGTCAGATTTGCGGTCATGCGACACGCACTTGGATCCCTTTTTGCGTCCAGACGGATTGCGGTCTTCGGATTTCTTTTTCTTCTCCGCCTTTCTCTGGCGCGTTGGAATTGAATTTTGGGAAGGCGGGGAGTGCGCGTTTTCATACATCTCAAGACGCTTATCACTGTCGGATTTTTCGCCCTTGAGCTGCGCAATCTCTTCCATCAAAGCTTTGCGCTCAATATTCCAGTTCTTGCGCTCAATATTCCATTCTTCGCGCTCTGTCGCACATTTTTCAATTGCAAAATTTTGTTCTGCTATAACAGTGAGGAGCCTCTCGTTTGCCTTCCAAGCATCTTCCAGCAGCCCGTTCGATTCTCTCAGTGCCTGCCGCAGCAGCTTTTTGTCAGATATTGCCAACATACTATACTCTGTAAGTTGATACTCAAGTCCAGCAACTAAAAAAAGCTAGCATGTGCATAATTTTTTTTACACATGATTTTAACATCAGTCATCTTTTGCACAAATCCGAAGGCATGCAGGGTGTGGCATCCGCGTGCCGCAGCATCACATTGAGGCTCGGTCGCATGGCGCCGCCTGTCGGGCAGTGATCTGCATGCTATGCAAGGGGACGTAAACTCTTACCCCCCTAGTTCACGAAACCTTATTAAAAGAGAATGTGATACAAACATCATGAAGGATAATGCAATCACAAAGAAAAATTGGCTAGATGACATCATAGTGGTAAATTCTTCGTCTGATGCTGGAATAAGCATAGAAAATATTGTATTCAATACGCGCTCCATTAAACCAAATCCATTCATCATAAAAAAGCCGGATACTAAGCATCGATTGTGAATTTTATAATAGACTCGCTTCGCAGTCTGCTGTCTTGTTTGTAAAAATTTCTGTCTTGCAGTAACATTGAACTGATATGCAAAATATGCCAGAGAGATTTGAAACATGCTGTAGAATTGGAGTTTTGTTGCCGGAGTCTTACGTACAATAAATGCATGCTCTCAACTATGACCTCTATGCAGTTTGATGAAATTAGTTAAAAATTTGCAAATTTTAGCCGTATTTGAGTGTCCTAGATGAAATTGATCGTTTTAGTACTGGTTATTATGAAGTGCTTGATTTTTTTGCAGTACTTTCATCTAATGCACTAATGTTTAATTTTTTAACCAGATCTTCTAATTTTGCAACCGATTTTCTTTCTTGAGATGTTTTCTTATCAAAAATCTCTGCCAATTGCTTAACTTTGTCGTCATGGAGTTGTATTACTCCATTGTTACACACTACATATAGATCAGTTTCTTCACCAACTCCTTGAGCTTTTTCGCTTTTCCGCTTTGCTTCGTAGGTCATTGCCACAACATGATCTACATCAAGTTTAGGATCATAATCATTTCCAATAAATGTAGATACAGCATGTAGATCACCAGAACCTATAGCACAATGTCCTATTGTGTCATATGATTCTACTCTGCCTGGATTATCTATTATGTAAATATGACCACCACTTTCATCAACTCCGGCAACCAAAATTGAAACTCCATAATTGTATTGCTGTAGTGCCTGCGTTAAGTTTGCAATAATTTCTGAGGCTAGTGATTTGTTTAATTGGTAGAAGGTTTGCAGAGTCAAACCCATTGCCGATAAAACATCTTGTTCTAATTTTGCGTTACGTGCATTTGTATATGCCGCTTTCACTATTTCAGCAATTCCTTGGACACTCAATGCACTCTTGTGTTGTTTGATCGTGCGAAGTGCTTCTTCGTATATCGGAACGAATCCAAGTGCATTTCCTGCAGTCGCCGCTACACAATTATTCGTTAATTTTACAGTCTTTGGCATATTTTGTTCAAATTCTGTACTAGGTAAGCTCAGTGTTATCATTCTATCGGAAGTAACCACTACGTGATTATCGCCTGCCATAGGTGCTATACAAATCGTCAACTGTGATTTCGGCCTCTTTGATGAGAATTTAAGGGGACAAAAGCAGATTTCCTATTATTGATTACCTGGGCCAAATCAATTCTTTCTCTCAACGCCATAAGTACATGGCATGAAGTTTTAAGTGTATCCAAATGGGAAGCCTGTTCCATAACCCCCCGCCGGACAAGCCCTTGATCCGGTCCTCATCTGGCAGCCGCCTTGATTTCCCTACATTGCTGCCGCCTCGTCAATCCATTTGTTGTACAGGGCGATCCTAAGTTTTACCTCTCGCACCATATTGTCCTATTTTAGCGACATCACACTCTCTCCAAACATGCGTTTCAATGCAGATATCACGATTTCAACCAGCCATCTCTCGTTATAACCGACTGTGCCCTTCCAGTACTGCCTGTTTTCCAGCCGCTCTTCCGTTGGGAGGTCTCCTATCTTCTCTTCCGGCCCTCCCCCAAGATGTCTTCGTACAAGCAGTCCCCAGGCATCGCCGCTACCCTTGCCACGTGCAGTCGAGTTTATGTTTACCGTTATGTTGGTTATTATGTCAAGATCGTCTAGCATTTTGATATTTTCTCTGGAGCCGTATGCGCCGTCTGCATACATCACGGCAGCGGCGCGCTTTCGCACTCTCTGACCGATGGGCGGAATCCCTGCCGCCAGCTTGTTGCCGCTTGTCTCCATCTCATCTTCTGCCTTTGCTTCGGGCTTGGGAGCTGCTGGCTTGCTGCTTGCCTCTGGCGCATCTTCCTCGCTGCTGCCGTCAGCCTTGCAGGCATCTTCCGCTTCGCTGCTGCCTGCTACCTGCCCAATCAGATTCTTTAGCTGTCCGCCGTCTCCCTTCCTGTCGTCTGTGATTACTACTGCCACCACTTTTAGGTTGTCTGCGTTAATCATTATGTGCTCCTTGAGGAATCCGCGTCTTACCTTCCACTGCTCGCGCAGCCACTCTCCGCGATTGTGCAGCTTGAGGCCTGTGGCATCAGCTATCAAAGTCATCCGCTTGGATTTGTCGTGTATTGTGACTATGTTATTGTCTATCTTGACATCAAGCTTCTGAATTCTTCTGTGTATGGTATTGTAAGCAGGCGAGGCGTGGCCTTTCAGCATGCGCCCTGTCATGCCTTCCAGCTGCCTGTATGGCATCCTGAATGCGGTTCTAAGGAACGCGCACAGCATTATCAGGCCGTCCGTGTACTGGAACGGAGCGCCGTTCTTGCGGCGGTTGATCTTTTTGAGTTCCTTCACCCAGTCTGGATCATACTCAATGAAAAGGCCGCTGCCCCGCTTGACGTATTTTTCGTTGTCCGTTTTCGCCATGCCTAGATTTTGGACGAAGCAATTTTTGACTTTTCCTGTTATTACACAATAAGCGCGTCAGCGCCAATTTTGCGGTGAGAGAGAGAGGGTGCGCAATTTTCGATTTTTCCTAGATCCCACGATCAAATTGTTGAGCGTAAACGGTTCTAGGCACGATTATGGAACAAACTTTCTTTTTGGCGTTTTTGCCTGATATTTTTGATTTGGGCGTGCCGCAATGCGCACTAGTTTTTTGCAATTTTGCGTGCATGCTGGCATGGCGTATTATTCAGTGCGGATTTGCGTCAAAGCAGCTGGCTTGCAATCGACCATATCACGGCTGCGCCTATTATGATGCCGGCCGCGCCAACACCCATTGCCAGAAATAGAAACTGTCTGGATTTGTTCATGTGGTTGTAATGCATGGCGCGGTATAAAGCCTGTTTCATTTGGCGTGCGGCGTATTTTTTAGCGCGCCGGCCGTACTGCATGGTGCGCGCCGTTTTGCAATAGTTTCAGCACGGCAGGAATCGATTGTATTGTCCAGGACGCGATGCATTGCCGCGCCTTTGCTGCTGCGGCCGCGCCTCGCATTTGACGCACGGCAATCCCTAATGCACAGCCGTGCCTGGCATGCCGTCATATTTCATGCATGATCTTGGCTTGCCAGGCAGCCGTAATGCCACAGTCATGCTTGATCTGCACTGCAGTCATGCTTGATGCGTACCGTACTTGCATTCACATCATGACAGGACTTGCTTGGCTTGACTGCAGCACGGAAATGGCCGCGCCAGAACATGCAGGAACAGCAGCAGTACAGAAATTGCTGCAGCAGGAACAAGTTCCATGCAGGAACAAGTTCGATACAGGAACTATGTCAGCTCAAGAACAGCCATTGCAGGTATTCTGCCAAAGGAAACGTGCCAGGTGGCCATGAGGCTGCCCGGGAACGGTTCCAATGAACGGTTCCCAGGAACTACACTAGGAACTGCTCCATGAAGTTATTCTGAGGCGTGCCAGTAAATCCTGCCGCGCACAATACCTGCTTTGAGCAGGAATCATGCGCTGTTCAGTACGGCAAGCGATCCCAGCACGGCCTCTTCCACGCGGACAGTCTCTGTGTGCTGTCCTGTAAACGTGTTGATCATGCGCATGTTCTGCCTCATCGTCACCCTGCCGCCAAGAATTTCGCGTATGCTGCGATCAGTTGAGCCGAATGCCATCAGTATCGGCAGCCGGCCCTCCTTGGCATTCTTCAGGACGGCTCTGCTTGCCTTTGCGCTTTTTGATGTCAGGAGAATCGTGCCATTCCAGCCTGCAAGCACGGACGGCAGCCTGCCTCGCTGCTTTGCCTGATACCCCCAGTAGGACGGTATCGAATCTCGAGGTATCTCGCGGTATTCCAGACTGGGATAGCCCGCCGCAAACTTGATGCTGACCCGGCGTCCCGGCTCTTCCCTTCCGTGATACGGCAGGGGCGCATTTACTCCAATCTCCAAAAAGCGCCCGTCTTTTTTGCGGATCGTCGCGCCGTCTCGTATGTCTCCTGTCCTGATATCCTTGGATTTTGGAGGAACCGTGTGGCTTGCAATTTTCAGCGGATGCAGTATTCCAGCATATTTTAGCGGCTCCATTTTGGGAAAGAGCAGCCTTCTCATGTACGGCGGCGTGTCCATGTATCGAAGCACGGTAAGCAAAAGCCGCCTGTCCGCGGGCCTGCCGCCGTCGTCGTACACCAGTATCGCTCTTACGCCGAATATTGCAGACGCTCTTGCGATTCGGGCAATCTTTCTTGACTTGTCCTGCAGCGTTTTTTCATCTGCAAGGCAGGAGTCCGGTACGGCAATTGAGATATCCTGCATGAAACAGCGCGAATGCATGGCAAATATGTAGTGTTCTGCAAGGCCTGCTGCAGATCAGGGAGCCGGAAACTTGGCTGCCGCCGCTTCGGAATACTTTGCAGTTTCGTCTGCCGGCACAGTCTCAAAAGACCCCGTTGCAGCCGGTATTCTTGCCATGCGGATATCAAAGTTTGACTTGTCGCTGCTCGCCAGCCGTATTGCGCCTGCTGCCAGCACGGATGCATCATCAAGCGTTGCATCAGGCGAATAATTTTTCTCCAAAAACTTTGTCGCATCGTCTGCGCCTGCGCCTATTGCAACTGCGTCATACGATACGTACGTCCCGCTGGGGTCTGTCATGTACAGCTGGCACTTGCCTCCGCTGCCAACGCCGCCCACAATCAGAGATACTCCGACAGGCCTGATTCCTGCATACTGCGTATAGCTTTGGCAGACATCTGCAAGGTGCCTTGAAAGAGTCTCCGTATCTATTGGCTCGTCGTATATCAGGTTGCTGCTCTGGGCGTAAAATCTTGCATTATCCACCAGGCTTCTTGCATCTGGAATATAGCCCGCAGCTGCGACGCCCATGTGATCTGCAACCTGGAATATCTTTTGCGCATGCTTTGCTATCTGGAGCTTTCTTGCGTTCTCTTCCACTGCTATTGCAATTCCCTCCGCTGACTTTATTCCCACCGCAATTGTTCCGCGGTGCACAGTCTCAATTGCGTATTCTACCTGGTACAACCTGCCGTCCGGTGAGAATACAGTAATTGCCCTGTCATAACCCTGCTGCGCCGGTAACATCACCATACCGCCTTGAAATCTTTAATTAAAGTCTTCGCACTTTTCGATTCGTACCTCTTGGAATCATTCAAAATCGCGTTCCGCGGGCACTGCAACATCCGATCGCGGCACCGCCGGACAGTCGAAATTACAAAGGACAGCAATCTCACCGTGCAGGGCGACTGCATAGTGGGAGTGCGCGCATCGCATTCCTGCGCGGACATGCCTGACAGCATTCGCGCCAGGCTGCGCAGCCGCAGCTCAAAAGTGCGAATCATGCTGGATGTCAACGGACGGAAATTTGAGATTAACGGACGAGGCGATCCCGGCCTTGATCTCTCGCACAAAAGCGATATTGTCATCCGAACAAGCAGCTACACATGCCCCCGCACGCTCGCAGTAGAGTGCGACGCAGCGTCAAGCGACATTCCAAAGGAGATGATACGCGATCTTCAAAATGAAGATGCGTCAGGTACAATGTCCGTCTTTGTTTCATAACAATGCCGCAGTCCGGAAGCAGCATCGCAGAGATCAGCATGCTACAGGCGCACCCTGCAAATCTATTTTATAGCGCATTTGCAAATAATGAGGCATGGGGCTTTTGACCAAAGTCTTTATCATCATACCGCTGGCAGCATTTGCCGCCATAATCTTTGGATTTGGCATATACAATACAGTATGCAAGAATGCCCATGTCAACCTCTTTGGATGCTAGAGCCGATGCTTTTGCAAACTGGCGCGACTGGCATTTGATGATCCGGCATTTGGCAATTTGCAGTCTTGATTGTCGTGTATGGATTGTACCAAGGCGCGACTGGCATTTGATGATTCGGCATTTGGCAATAGCAAAGTATCTATTATGAAAGCGCGTCTCCACATATAATGCCAAAGATAGAAGCCGTTGTTGCTGACGCTACGCCTGATCAGGCTGGCGAAATTCAAAAGCTTCTGGGCGAGATGGCGGCAGGCGACATTCTGTCAGGCCTCAAATTCAGCAAAAGCAGGAGGCATGCAAAGGATGCGGGAATTCTCAAGTCTGGAAGAAAAAGCATTGTTGAAGAAGAGACGCATCTTGTAACGCCGGAACAGGCAAAATGGCGCCTGGAGAACTGGGACAAAATGATTCAAAATTACAGAATGCACAAATACAGCTATCCCACCATATCCAGAATAAAAAAAATATTGAAAGAAAAAGTCTCGCAAAGCTAGATCATAACGCGGTCTTTTTGCACTATCTCGCGCTTTAGATCTTCGGGAACAAGCGGCAGCTTTCCGCGAAGCTCTGCCGCAGCTTCGACATGCTGCTCAAATACAGTTCCAAAGGTGTGCTGCGCGCGGCTTGTTACGCTGCCGGCAGGCGCCGGTCCTGCTGCAGGCGCCGCCTGCTGCGCGCCCTGCTGATGCGCCAGAGTGTCTGGCACTTTGGGAATAATCCGGGAAACCTCGCCTGCAACCATTGCGCTTGCCTGCTCCAGAATAGCGCCTGCCTCGTCGCCAAGCTGCACTGGAGGCACCAGTTCGCCAGTGTGAGAGACAGACGACTCGTTCAGTATGCTTCCCAGCATGCTGGTCAAATCCTGCATTGACGCATCCGCCTCTGGGACTATTCCGGCTATCATCGGGCTCAGTCCCTTTATTACGGACATGCACGGGCTGAGTGTTACCACAATGTCTCCCATGCTTGATACGGTATCCAGCCTAAGCTTTACCTGCTCAAATGCAAGTTTGGCTCCGCTGATCACCTTTATCGTCCTGCGCAGATTTGTCAGTTCCTCTGCATATGCCCTGGCAATATGGGCGTCGTTTCTGCGCTGCGACTCTACAATCATGCGCATCATGTCCTGGTCGCGCGCCCTCAACTTTGAATGAACGGACTCTAGTTTTGATATGTGCTTTTGCAAGTCCCGCTGCGCCGAGTCTATTCTGTTTTTTAGCGGCACGGCCGGCCTCATTCTGTCCAGCACACGCTGAGACAAGTTGCTTTTGTCCGGCTCGTTCCATTTGCTAATCATGATATTGTCATACCATTATTGCAGAATCTGTTTTAAGCGGGATTGTGACTGCCGGTGCTGTAACCGCGGTGACATGCCTGCAAGAGACAGAAGTATTTGGAAATGATCGCGCCTGCATGCGCATCATGTCCGGCGCTATGCCGGAGATGCCGGGCTTGGGGGCGCTTTGGATTGTTCGCTTCAGCCTGCCGCAATTGACTGCAGCAAGGGGCGGCTGAATTTGAAAATGACGGCTTTTGCAGCCCGGCAATGGTCGGGACGAGGCAAAACAGGCCGATTCTCAAGGCGGCGTTCCATCAGCTTGGCGGCAGCTAGCCGAACGTAAACGTAAAGATTTCAAAGCCCGGACTGTCTGCAGATATGACAAGCACGTTTGACTGTGGGTGCTCTGAGCTTACCACATTGTACAAGTCGTGCTCTCCTACGGTTATCGTGCTGTCTTCAGAGACAGACGAGCCTCTGATATCGTCCGATATCGGCTTGCCGTTGATTGTGATATCAAGCACGGCGCTGTTTCCTGCAACTATGTTGACTTCCTTTGCCCTGTAACCGAGCACTATCTGGCCTGATTCTGATGCAAGCTTCATGCCGCCTTGCAGATTCTCCCAGGCGCCGTTCATGTAAAATTTGTTGGGCTCGATATCCTGCGGCAGAGCATACTCTACTATGCTGTTTGGCGCAAATCCTTCAGAGTTTCCAAGCTGGCTGCCGCGCGCAAATCCATATCCAAAGTAGAGCTCAGGCGTTGAGCTTGCATGCCTGAATGCGTCAAGGTCAACCAGCTGCTGGGCTGCGGCCGTCTGAATGCCGAGCGCGTCGGCGCGCTCTTTGAGCAGATCCTGTATTACAAGTTCCGTCTCGCCGTACTTGCCTTCGCCGATGTGGTCGTACCTGATGTATCCCTCGTGATCTGCGATGTACTTTCTTGGCCAGTACCGATTCTCAAACGCCTTCCATGTTTCCTTGTCGTTGTCCAAAACTACGGGATATGTTATGCCGTATTTTGATACGGCAGCCTGAACATTGCCCAAGTCTTTTTCAAATTCAAATTCGGGCGAGTGTATTCCAATTATGAGCAGTCCCTGATCCTCGTACTTGTCGTTCCATGCCGTAATGTATGGAAGCGTCCTGATGCAGTTTATGCACGAATATGTCCAAATATCATACAGGACTACATTGCCTTCAATATCTGACTGGAGCTGATCCGGCGACGTATTGATATAGTCAGCTATTCCGACAATCTCGGGCGCCGTTTTGAATCCAGACTTGTCCAGTACGGTTATTGTCTCCCCGGATTCGGTCTCAACAGTCCGCTCTACTACCGCCGGCTGCGCCTCGTCCAGCGCGCTCAGTCCGATGCTGATTCCCGCCACGGCTATGGCGATTGCCGCGCCAAGTATTATTGCTGTCCTAGTTCCAGATTCCATGCAATCAGCCCAGCAGCAGCAGCTCGTTTAGAAGAGGAAAGTTTGCAATCAGCGCAAGCTGGTTTGTAAATACCAGCATGCCGAGAAGAATGATGAGTCCGCCAAGTATTACGGAATAGTACTTGAGATGGCGGCTTATCGCCCGTATTACTCTAGTCGCCCTTGAGAAGAATACCGCAAGAAGGATGAATGGAATGCCCAGGCTCAATGAATATACGAGCAGCAGGTTGAACGCAATTGACGGCGTGGTGGCAGCCAGTGTCAGAATTGTTCCCAGGATCGGCCCTACGCACGGAGTCCAGCCGGCCGCAAACGCCAGCCCGAATATAAAGGACATAGGATAGCTCGCCTTTGCCCTCTTTGGAAAGAATTTCTTCTCTACGTTAAGGGAGCGTATCCTGCTGGTGAGTATCAGAAACGCCCCAAATGCAATGATTATGACGCCGCCTATCTGACTGAATCCTCCAATCAGTTCTGATGTCGATCCGGCCAGCACGCTGTTTATTACCACGCCCAGTATTGAAAAGACTACGGAGAACCCAAGGACGAAGAATACCGCATTCAGTACGACATTGCTGCGGTTTACGGTAACCGTGCTTCCGCTGCGCTGGTTGAGCTCTGTAATGGTTGTGCCTGATATGTATGCAAGAAATGCCGGAATCATGGGCAGAATGCACGGCGCCACAAAAGAGCCCAGTCCGGCAAGTGCTGCTACTGCCAGCGTTACTTCCATAAGGTACAAAATGCCTTTTTTACTTTTAACCGTTGTTCCAGATCTTATCCAAATATGCGCCAGGCGCAATTGCAATCCCTTCCGGCATCTCGCCGCGCATCCAAAAACGGCATGCTCCCATAAACTCGGGGCGGATTCAAAGCCAGGCAGGCCCCTCCGGCAGTGGCTTTTTATTCTAGGTGCGGCGCCGTCATGCCATGAACAAGCGGTTCATAATAGTCGGCATCATACTGGGAACCGCAGTCACGATAGCATTCCTGGCAGGCTCGCCGATGTTTGGCGGATTTGACCGGTTCAGTTGACGCCAAACTTTGCAATCATTCTTTCCAGCACGGACAGGGCGCAGCCTATCTGCTTTTTGGACATCCAGGCAGTAACTGACAGGCGTATGCGCGCCTGCCCTTTTGGAACAGTCGGATACCTGACTGCCTGGGCAAATATGCCGTTCCTGTAAAGAAATTTTGCCGCCTTTACTGCCGCGCTCTCGCTGCCAATCATAATCGGCATGATGTGGGTGCCGCTGCAGTAGGGCAGCATCTGCCTGATGCCCTGGGCCATCTGCGAGACGTTTTGAGCCAGTTTTGACCTGCGCGGCTCAAGATCAGATTCAAGCCTGGAGAGCGCGTGCAGTGCAAGCGCTGACGGGAGGGCCGACGTAAATATGAAAGGCTTTGATCTGTTGATGCAAAGATCGACAATGTCCGGCCGCGATGCCGCATATCCGCCGAATGATCCAAGCGCTTTGCTTAGGCTGCTTGTGTAGATATCGGCGCATACTCCAAGATGACGCGCCGTTCCGCGCCCCCCTCCTGCAACAAAGTCGCCGTGCGCGTCGTCAAGGACAAGTATCGCGTCATGCCTGGACGATGCGTCTGCAATGTCGGCCAGATTTGCATAGTCGCCGTCCATGCTGAATATCCCTTCGGTTATTATGAATTTTCTGCGGGCTGGCGTCTTTAGCTTTTGCTCCAGATCGTGCGCATCGTTGTGTCCATATACGGATACAGCAGCACCCGACAGCCTTGCGGCCTGAATAATGCTTGCATGATTCAGCTGATCAGACAAAATTAGATCGCCAGGCCCCGCAACGGCTCCGATTATCCCAATATTTGCCATGTAACCGGTTGGGTACAGCAGCGATGCTTTGACGGATTTTAACGCGGCAAGCTTCGTCTCCAATGCATGATGCGCGCCGTCGTCTCCGGACAACAGCCTGGAGCTGGACTGCATTTGCGCGTCGGGAATCCGGCTTGGGCTGATTCCAAGATAGTCGTTTGAGCAGAAATTCAGCAGCCGGATGCTGCCGACTGCAATGTACGGTCCTTTGATTCTGCCGCTTGTCATCTTTCTGTACAGTCCGGCATTTTTGATGCCTGCCAGCTCTTTTTTGGCAAATGAAAATTTCGATCCCAAGATTAACCGCCGGTATTTTCCAACTTTTCTTAATATTTCTACTTGCAGCATGGCTGAAATTAATTTCAGGATGCGGCGCCCGCACCGCAGAGCAAAACCACTGCAAAGCAAATGGCGCCGCAGGCAAGACGGTGCGCCGGCGCCGCGCCATGCATCAATGCAGCATTGCGCGGAGGATTGAGGCGGCGCTTCGTGAAATTGTACGATGGAGCAGTACTGTCAGAGAGATGCGCCGCGCAGCCGCGCCGGTTCGCGCCCCCGACAAGGCAGTGCCGCGCAGCAATGATGCAAGATTCAACTCTTGGCGCGCAATTCAGGCTTGCATCTCAATCTCGCGTATCATTTCCATGTCTTTGCTCATGCTGTTCCCGCCCATGGTAAGATAGCCTTCTGTAATTATGCCGTTGGCGCCGCCCTCAAGCAGAGCCTTGCCGGAATCAGACAGATGAAACTCTCTTCCTCCGGACAGCTTTATTATAGAATGCGGCAGTAGGAATCGAAGCACTGCCACTGTCCGCAGAATTTCCGACTCGGTTATGGGCGTCTGCAGCTCCAGCGGCGTGTTTGGTACGGGCACTAAAATATTGACGGCGGCCTCTTCCGGCCGCATCCCGGCCATGTCAAGCAGCAGCTCCAGCCTCTGCTCTCTGCTTTCGCCCATGCCCAGAATGCCGCCGGTGCATAGCTCCAGTCCCGCATTGCGCGCAGTCTGCAGCGTATCCATCCTGTCCTGATAAGTATGCGTAGTGCAAATTTCAGGAAACTTTGATCTTGCAGTTTCCAGGTTGTGATTGTACCGGCTTACTCCGGATTCCTTTAGCCTCTGCGCCTGCTCTTGCGTGAGAAAGCCCAGGCTGCACTCTATGTCCAGGCCGATTTCTGATTTAATCTGGCTCACGATTTCGCATACGCGCTCAAAATCGTCCGGCGGCGGCTGGCGCCAGGCGGCCACAAGGCAGTACGAATTTGCGCCCTGCTCCTTTGCCTTTCTAGCTTTGTCGACTATCTCGCCGGAAGGCGGAAGCTCGTATGTATCAACATCCGTATTGTAAAATGCAGACTGCGAGCAGAATGTGCAGTCTTCGCTGCATGCATTTTTTTTGATATTGGCCAGCTGCTCCACATCTATTGCAGCGCCTCGGGCAGTTTTCGTAATTTTTGCCGCCGCGCAAGCCAGCTCGCCGATCATTTCATCAGGAAGATAGAGCAGCCTGCGCGCCTCGTCGGGAGTCAGGATGCCGCCAGACAGCACTTTGTCTCTGCATTTTTGTATTATGCCTGACTCGTTCAATGTTTCGCAATGGCCCGCGAGCCAATTATAAAAATTTGCCAAATGATGTGGGCAGCAGACTGGACCGGCAAGCACTCGTGCGCGACTTGGCGCATTGCAGGTATGATATCCTGCGAGTATGACATCGTGCAGGCATGACATCATACAAGCCTGCCGAGTAGCAGCCAAAAAAGACAGGCGTTGGGGCATGGCAGCCCGCAAGAGCATGCCTGCGGCCATGCGCAAAAAAGATCAAGGTCTGCGGCATGCCCTGCTGCCGCCAATGCAAATTTTTTGCCTTGTAAGCAAGGCTTCTGCCGGTCTTGGATTCCGGTTTATGCATTGTGGTGCGTGCGCCTGCTGCATGCCTGGCGCAGGATGCGCCGGTCTGCTGCCTCATGCCGCCTGCGCCGCACGCCTAAATCTCCAGTACGGCAGAGATTGATGCCGCTACAGCCGTGTTCGCGCCTGCGAACAGGACGCCGGACTGCGCGTCAGGCATGGCGGCATCCGGCCATGCCGCAAGTCGGACAGATGCATTCCAGACAGTGCTTTCATGCGGGCGCGTCGGCGCGGATTTTTGGCCGCTTTTGTGCTGTAACTGTCCATATTGTATGGCCGGACATTTAAAAACGGACATGAATCCGTGCTTTTCCATGCGAATTTTTGGACTGCGTGAGCCTGATTGGCACTTCTATATATGGACAATGGTTAAAAAAAGTTAACCAACTAGTGAAAAAAGTTATTCTGTATATTTAAAATACAAGTGCGTGTAATATATGTCAATGAAAGCAAAGAAAGGTGTGGCAAAGACAAAGAAGACTGCACGTGCAAAGAAGACTGCGCGTACAGTGAAAACTGCAAAGCCGGCCAAGACTTCAATGGCTAAGGAGAAGAGATTCCTAAGCGCAACAAAAAAGATCGTAGACAGCAACAATGCGCCATGGAAACAGCTCAAAGTCGGCAGGCCTGGAACTCCGCCAAGGACGCTTGCCCTGTGCGTTTTGTTCATGCGCAGGTTTGATCTAAGCTATAGGCAAGTCACGGCGCGCCTGCAAGAGAACGATGGTCTGCTAAAGATTCTTGGACTCTCAGGGGCTCCAAGCAAGTCTACTATCGGCGTTGCAAACAAAAGAATATCTGGCCAATACCTCAAGCGAATAGAGAAAAAGATCGCAGAAGCATAGGGGCAGTTGCGAGCCAAAGCTAGATTTGGCGCGCAAAGACGCAACACAGTGCTCGCATGCGTCATGGAACCGCACCGGTTCTGTGCAGCGCGGGCACGCTCCAATTTTTTAGAATCTGCGCATGCATTGCAAGACAGCAGCGGCAACCTGCGAGCAGTTGGTGCTGTACCGCTCTTAATCCGAAAGCGTGAATGCCTGGCGGCGGCGGCGCATGTCCAGCATGGGCGCAGATTTCATGCCGCTGATTCGATCCTTTGGGGCTAAGCCTGGACTCTGCCTTGCACGTACTTGATTGTATCAACAGTTCGGTCTATCAGCAGCTGAAGATCGCCCTCCGAAATGGCAAGAGGCGGGACAAGCAGCACCGTACTGCCAAGAGTTCGCAGATAAACGCCGTGCTTTTTTGCCGCATGGTACAGCACGTAATTTGGCGACTTGGATGCAAAAGGCGCCTTTGTCGCATCATTTGCCAGGTCAATGCCCATCAGCATGCCCTTGTGCCGGACGCCGCAGACTGCCTTGAGCGACTCTAGCCTTGGAATATTTTCGGCGAATATTTTCGATTTGCGCGCTATGCTGCCTATCAAATCATGCTTTTCATACATTTTCAAGTTTGCAACTGAGGCGGCAGCCGCTATGGGATTTCCCGTGTACGTATGTCCATGAAAGAGGTGCTTGTTGTCGCCAAACTTTCCAAGAAACGCGCGGTAGACTTTCCTGCTAGACAGGGTGGCAGCCATTGTAAGGTATCCGCCGGTGAGCATCTTGCCGAAAGAGACAATGTCCGGGCGGCTTTTTTGCGCAGCATATTCTGCCATGCTTCCCAGGCGTCCTAGTCCGGTCGCAATCTCGTCAAGAACAAGCAGCACCTGATGCCTCCGGCAGATTTTTGATATTTCGGACTGAAACTTTGGCGGGTAAATGACTGCGCCGGCAGCTACCTGGGCGCCGCTCTCCATGACTAGCGCGGCCGCGAGGCCGTCCTGCAGCGCAGACTCGATTTTGTCAAGGCATGCAGACTGCTGCTCTTCAATCGTGCGTCCGCGAGGCAGCCTGCGCCTGTCGGGTACTGGCATCTGCCTGCATTGAAACAGCTTGTCTTGATACTGCGAAAAAAACGCGTCAGAGTATCCTATGGACATGGCGCCCACCGTATCGCCGTGGTATCCTCCCTGCAGCGAGACCAGTCGGGTTCGCTTCTCGCCCTTGTTCTTCCAGTACTGCAGCGCAGTCTTGACAGAAACCTCCATTGCCGACGAGCCGTTGTCTGTGTAAAAGACATGCTCCATTCCTGGGCATATTGCAGCAAGCATTTTCGCCAGCTCTTCTGCAGGACCGTGCGTCAGGTTGAATATGGGAGAATGCTGAAGTATTCCCGCCTGCTTTTGTATTGCGCCTGCAAGCTCCTTGTTTGAGTGTCCCCACACATTGCACCACATTGACGCTACGCCGTCCAGCAGCCTTGAGCCGTCCCTGCAGCGCAGATGCATGCCGTCGGCAGATACAATCTCGTCAAACTTGGACCATTCCCTCATCTGGGTATTCGGATGCCATACCCTGTTTGTCAACGGCGCATGTGCGGCGTTGCCGCAAATAATAACCTGCGCGCGCGGGCTAGTTTGTTCCATAATCCTGCCTGAATGTGTAAAAAGCGACAAGATCGCTGTGCCTGGAACTAGTTATGGAGCGGGCTTCGCGTGGCGCATCCTGTCCCTTGCAATTTCATGCGCAAAGGCCTGCAGTTTTTTTGCGCGTCCATGCGCGATCATAGCGCAGACCGGCGATATGCTCCTGCGCGCCGCGCTGAATGCCAGGACGGCATTTATGTAAAAAACGGCAGGCCGTGCAGCCTGGCGCACTCATAGAAACGTCAGGGACGGCATGATCTCTTTAACGTTATATTGTCATGCAGCAGCATAGTGTCATGGCCGGCGACGCATGGCTGGGCGGAATATATCTCAAGGACGAGGGGGGCTATTACATAGTCATGAGAGCGCTGCAGTACTATCTTAGAGTGCTCAAAAAATTATCCGGAGGGGCAGGCTCTGAACTCTCTGCCACCCTTTCGCACATTATCCAGCAGGAAGCAGGCAGGGTAGGTCCGCTGATTCTCCAAGCCGGAAAAGATCTAAAGGAAGGAATGGCGAACGGAACAAGGCTTGCTGCCGTACAGAATAATATCCAGTATGTGCTCAAGGCGCTAGAATCATACAGGGCGGGAGTCATTGCGGGCATGAGCGGCAAAAGCCCGCAGGCAAATATAGATGCGGCATTTCTGTCAGATAAAGAGGTTGCAAGAATAGACGAGGCGCTGGCGCGCGTCAGCGAAACGGCGCCCCACCAGGAATCATGATTGCAGAGTCTCATTTCATTACAGGAACAGATACCGGATGCGGCAAGACGGCTGTTGCAGCGGGCATGGCAAGAATGCTTCGCGGTACGGGACAGGATGTTGGAGTAATGAAGCCTTTTGCCACTGGCCTGGGCGGCGCATCAGAAGACTTGGCAGTGCTAAAGAATGCAATAGGCGCCAAGGATGCGGACGAGCTGATAAATCCCCAGTTTTTTCCTGCAGAGCGGTCGCCGTTTGCGGCAGGCATTATTTGCGGACAGACTCCGGACATTTCCAGGGCAAAGTCGGCATTTGCAAAGTTAAAGGCGGCGCACGACATTGTAATAGTGGAGGGCATCGGCGGAATCATGACGCCCATTCTGTCAGACTATTTTGTATCCGATCTGATAAGAGAGATGAATCTTCCGGCAATACTCGTGCTTGGAAACAGGCTCGGAAGCATCAGTCATGCCCTTGCTGCTTTGCATGTCTGCAAAACGCAGGAGATTCCGGTAAGCGGGCTTGTAATAAGCTGTCCCGAGCCTGACGGATACAGTCCGGATGAGATAAGGCAGGAGATTGAAAGCATAACAAGCATTCCGGTGCTTGCAGCCGTACCGAGGCTTTCGGACTGCAGCGCCGGCTCTGTTGCCGGCGAGCTTTTGCGGCAGATGCGATAGGCATTGCAGCGCAGGCCGGCAAAATTCGCGCGGTCATATTCCGAATATTTTCAGGGCGGACACGCGCTCTGATGCAAATGCTCGTATCATGTCCACAATGTGAAAGAAAGGCAGGCTGCCTTTGCTCTCATCTACGGCAAACGCCTTTGAGCGCGAATCGTACTTTGAAAATACTGTCCAGATATTTTCAGAATGCGGCTGCATGTCGGAGATGTCCGGCGTGCTTGATATCATGATTGCCAGCGCGTTTTTGGGATCCGCCTTTAATTCCCGCAATCCCGGTACTACGATGTCTATCTCGCCGTTTTTGCAGGCCGCCTTTCTCTGGCTCGGCACAAGGCACAATGTCAGCATATAGTGCAAAAGCGATGTTGCAAGCACGGCATCCGTACGATCAGAGCTGGCAATCCCTGCTGCGCGAACTCTTGCCTCTGAGAATATTTCGCGCATTATATTGTCGCACGAGCCCGATGACGCCTCGGCTTTGATGCGATCTGGGTCCGCATCCCTGATTGTACGGCTCATTATGTCCTTGATTCTGTCGTCGGAATCATCGGCTAAAGGCATATTTTCGCTCTCCCTGAGACTCGGCGCCTGCCTTGATCTCTACAAGGGCAAACTCTCCGCTTGGCTCTAGTATCGACTCGTCAAAGCCAAGCCTGTTCTCATGGAGGGCTTCATACTCTTCAATTGTAAGCCTTTTTCTTTGGCTTATCTCGTTTTCCAAGTCCATCCGTTCTATCACCTCTTTGTATTCCGGGCAAATCGTTCCGGAAAACACCATGGCCGAACTGCCGGATCCGTAAGAGCCAAAGCCAAACCGCTTTCCTGCAAGATCGATTCCCTTTTTATGTTCAAATTCAAGCGTGCTTCTAAATCCAAGGTAGAGCGATGCCGTATACAAATTGCCCACCAGCGACGAAGCAACGAGTGAGCTGGCCATCTTGTCCTCGTATACTCTCTGGAACTCTTCTGTTCCGGTAAACAGTTTTTGAAACTGCTGATCCTTTTGCATAAACTCGCTGTCTGCCAGTATGGACTCGATGGTTCCAAGCGAGTCTTTGGGGGCGGGCTCTGATATTCCAATCCTGTCTACTACAGCCTGCCACCTTGGCAGAGATCGCCACTCGTGCCTCAAAAGATATGCGAGAGCCTTTCTTCCCATATTGGCATACGGCAGGTGCATGCAAAGATAGTCTATATAGTCAAGAATTGATTCGCCTTCTGCCGGCGTGATGAGCCCCTTTGATATTGCCTTTTTCTTGTACTCTTCCATCGCCTTTCTTGTCTGAATAAGGTACAGCATGTTTGAGTACTGTCCGTGCACTATCGGAGTCTCCTTTCCAAACGGCCGATAAAAGTCATACTCGTCTTTTATTGATGTGGATGTAACGCCTGGATCAAATGCCATCAGCCTCGGACTGTCTTTCAGCAGCATTGCGACGGCTCCTGCTCCCTGGGTCATCTCGCCTGACGACCCCAGATCATACTTTGCAATATCGGACACTACCACCAGCGCATGCTTGCCGTCAGCCTCGTCTGCGCGAATCCAGTTTACGTTGTCGTAGAGCGCATATGAACCGGAGACGCATGCAAATTTCGTCTCAACGCCGCCGCAGTGCTCGAAAGTTTCCGGGCCGTACACCTGCTCAAGCATTCCTATTACGTACGAGTTCATTGCCTTTGATTCGTCTAGCGCCGACTCGGTAGAGACGTACAGCCGGCCGATGTCGTCCGGCGACAGATTGTTCTGCTGCATTATCTTGAGGCATGCGTTTGATGCAAGGCATGCCGGGTCCTGGTACGTATCTACGATTGCCATTTGGGATATTCCCAGCCCTTTTTTCAGCTTTGCCGGGTCCACATGCCTATGGTCGGCAAAGTCGTCTGCATCCACATACAGCCTGGGTATGTACACTGCGATGTCGTCTATTCCAGCCAGCATTTGAAAATTTTCCATTAGATCGGAATATAAGCATAGCTTGATCATATATAAAGTGCGTAGAAATGCACATTATTGCATTATTGCATTGCGTCAGGTGCTGCAGCCGCAGGCGCCACGCCGCGCTGACGAGAGATCTCAAGTCAGGCGCCTGCATTCCGCAAAGACATGGTGAAACTTCTCTCAAGCAGGGCTTGCGTACATTATAAAATTCAAGGCGCAGTTTTTGCATTTGTTGTAAAATTTGTACAATAAAGTATTCGTGACAAAAGAGATGCAAGATCAAGGCAGAGCCGAGGCTGCTGCAATCCTTGCTGCTGCAGAGGCGCTTCATTGCCGCTGTGCCTGCAGTACCGTTACCGCAGTATCGTTCCCGCCCCGCTTGAAGAAGAAATCAGACAAGTTAGATGAGCTGTGCCTGCAGTACCGTTACCGCAGTATCGTTCCCGCGATACCGCTCATGCCGCACTATTCTTCTCACGCAAGGCCTGCCATGCCGCCTTTACGGTACCGTTCCTGCAATGCCAAATGCCCGCAAGCAGTTAAAATCACACGGCAACTAGAATGGCAGCGCGGAAAACCAGAGCCGCCGCGTCTAGGAGGCAAGAATTGAAAAATCACGCGACGGCGGCAAGCTGCAGGCGCAAAGCATCGGTCAAATCAATCTCGCAATCTCTAAATTATGTGCAGGCATACTGCAATTCATGTTGCATTGGCAGTCGGCAACGCTTGGAGCCGGAATATCGGCAGCGGCAATGCTGGCTGTTTTTTCAATTCTTGGCAGCATGGCAGCGCCGCCAGAAGAGCTCAGGGTTGCAGAAGCCCCGCAGGCGGAAATTTCAATATCGCTTTTGCTGGATAATGCATCTCCAGCGCTGGGCAGCGCTGACGCAGGAATAACGCTGATCGAATTTGGAGATTATCAGTGCGTGGCATGCAGCAGGTTCTTCCATGAGACGGAAGAGTCGATAATAGAAAGATATGTAAATCCAGGAACGGTAAAGCTAGTCTTCAAGGACTTTACCATAATAGGACAGGACTCTGTCTATGCCGCTCATGCAAGCCACTGCGCGTCAGAGCAGGACATGTTCTGGGAGTATCACGACATTTTATACGAAAACTGGAACGGCGAGAATACCGGCTGGGCTTCGCGTGAAAACCTCCGATTGTTTGCCCAGGAGATTAATTTGGACGAAGAGTCGTGGGATGCCTGCATGTCGGACGGGCGCTATGAGGACAAGATACGATCAAGCAACGAGGATGCATTAAGCCTGGGCCTGCCAGGCACGCCGACATTCTTTGTCATCAATTCCCGCGGCGAGGTGGCCCAAATAGCTGGGCCGCAACCTTTAGAGACGTTTGAGCGCGTCTTTGAAGCCATGTCCGGTACATGATGCGCCGGCTGCATTTTTGCGCGCCCTCCCCAGTCCGCAGCGCAAAAGCTCCCACTTTGCGCAAGCCGGCTCACTTTACGCATGAGAATCATGCCGGCACATGCGCGCCCTCCATTCTGCAGATTCATGCGTCGGTCTCCAGGCTGACTGCAGCCTGCCCGCCGCAATAGCGATTTCCATCCAGATTAATGCACAGGCATTCATGATACAGTCTGCTGCTGATGTTCTGTATGCTTATCAGCAGCGCTTTATGGCGTCAGCATGATGTGCGTAATCTCCGGCGGATTTAGGAATCTTGGTGCAGGAGCTAGCCCGCAAGTCGTGTACACGTGAGCTCCGTTAACAGAATAGTACTTGTAATCGTACTCGCCCTCAAACCCAAGAATCTTTGGAACGGAACCAATGCCAGGCAGCCTCACCTGGCCGCAATGAGTATGTCCAAAAAGATACAGATCGCCGATTTCTCCGTCAATCTCCAGCCCGTTCTGATTGTGAGTGAGAATTATTCGAAATGTATCCGTATCGTGTATGACTGATGCATTCCGCATTCCCGCCCAGTACGAATCCAGGGCAAATATTGTAACATTGGCGGCAGATACTGCCTCATTGTGCAGTATCTCTATCGATCCTTCTTCCTCAAGGTATGATTCTATCGTTTTTGCGGCGGCCAGGTCGGCTGCGCCGCGGTTCAGAAAGTATACGTTATAGTCATGATTCCCAAGAACGCCATAAACGCCATACCTTGCATCAAGGCGCCTTAGAGGCTCTACTGACGGCAGATCAGACGTATCAGCCCTGTCCACATAATCCCCGCCAAGCAGAATGAGATCGGGTTCGTACTCTTGGATGATGCCTGCTGCGCGCTGGACAAATTCCGGATCAGCGTTCCTGCGCTGAAAGTCTGCAATGAATATGATGCTCATGTCGTTGCCTGTACTTGGCAGAATCAGCGTATCAGTCCCGACGATATTCGGCTCTAAAAGCATCGCGTAAAGCGCCAGGACAGCAAATGCGGCAGCAGCTGCCGCAAGCGCCTTTTTTAGCAGTGGCATGCCATTACGCGCCCCGCGCAATGCTATAACTTTGGCGGGCAGTCAGGCATCATGCAGTGTATGAAAATGCAGTGCGCGAAAATTGTGCCGCTTTGCAGCCGTTGCAGATTAGCAAAAAGGCGCCGCGCAAGCGGGCAGGGCATTCTGCATGCATCTCCAAAAGCCAAATCTGCGCACTCTAAACTAAAATAAATGGCAGGCATTATACTGCATTCATATGAAAAAGGTGTTTGTCAACGGATACGGCTCAATAGGAAGCCGCCTGTCTGCATTCCTCAAGGATGACGCGGAGATAAAACTGCTTGGAGTAGGCAAGTATACGGCTGACGAGCGGACAGATACTGCCATATCGCGCGGTCTTGCGGTTTTTGTTCCAGAATCTCGCATCGGCGGCTTTGACAAATACAAAATATCCGGCACTATTGAATCCGCGCTGGACGAATGCGATATCGTAATAGACGCATCGCCTGGCGGCAGGGGCATCCGGAACAAGCGCAGCCTCTATGAGCCGCGAAACCTAAAGGCAATATACCAGGGCGGCGAGACCACGCAGGGCGGCGACGCCGTATCAGACATACTCTTTCACTCCCGCTCAAACTATGACGCGGCTGCAGGCCAGAATCACGTAATGCAGGGAAGCTGCAACGTTACGGGCATGGGCAGGATACTGTCTCCGCTTCAAGAAAGATACGGCTCTAGGATAAAGCGGATGGACGTCACGCTGGTGCGCAGATGGGCCGATATCGAGCAGACCGGCAAAAGCGTTCCGGATACAATACAGATGACTCCCAGTCCGCATCACGGCGCAGACGCAAAGTCGTACATGGGACAGAATGCGCCGCTCCATGTCCGGGCAATCAAGGTGCCTACAAGGCAGATGCACCTGCACATAACGGACATTCGGTTTGACGGCGCGGCCCCCGGTTGCGATGAGATTCATGACATTTTCAAGGACGAATACGGCGTGGCCACACTCTGGACTGCCAAAGGTACTGCAGAAATTCGGGAATTTGCCAAGACTATGAGATTCAACTTTATGGATACCAACATGATTCACATACATGCAAACATGACCCGCTCCATTCAGGATACCATATCAATGATGTATTCCGATGATCAGACCGGCATAGTAATTCCAGAAAATCACATTCTGATGCAGGCAATGCTGTTTGGGCGCAGCTATTCCGAAGCGGCGGCCCGCACCGAGAAGATATTTCACATGTCCGAGAAAAAGCGCCTTCTTGAGGCGCATTTTGCACGGCGCTAGGATCTTATGCGCTCTATTCTGACTTTTACTGGAATATTGTTCTGCGACTTTTCAACCACGATTCTCAAGTTCTCAATCTCTACCTTGTCGCCCTCCATGGGTATGTCGCGAAGCTGCTCGTGCAAAAATCCACTGAGTGTCCCATAATCGTCGCCTTCTGGGATGCCGGCGTTGAACATTTTGTTGATTGCCGCGATCTCCATCTCGCCGCTCGCGGTAATCGTATCCCTGTCTATCCTCTGATGCGTCTGCGGCTTTGACACCTCGGCTTCGTCCTCTATTTCGCCCACAATCTCTTCCAAAAGATCTTCCATTGTAACCAGCCCCTCTACGCCGCCGTGCTCGTCAACCACGATTGCCATGTGAATTTTTCTTCCCTGCATCTCCTTGAGCAGCGAGCTTACCATTTTTTCCTGCGATACGAATATTGGCTTTCTTGCAATCCGGCTCAATGTGATCATTTTGTTGTCGCGCTCCAATTCCTTGAGGATGTCGCGCGCGTAGATGAACCCGGTAATGCGATCGTGGCTGCCGTCATACAGAGGAACCCTTGAACGGCCGTTCTTGTTTATCTGCGGCAGCGCTTCAAACAGCAGCATCTTTGCCGGCAGCGAGAACATTTTGGTCCTTGGTGTCATTATGGTTCGCACAGTAGTGTCGTCTATTCTCAGTGCGCCGTGAACCAGTTCCGTCTCGTCCTTTTCAAGCGCCTTGTCTGCCAAGCCCTGCTCTACTATGCCCTTGATCTCCTCTTCCGTTATCGGAGGCGCGTGGTAGCTGCTTCCAGTCATCCTCACCATTCCCCTTGTTATCGTCTCAAATATTTTGACGATCGGCCAAAAGGCATAGCTGAATACCAGCAGGACCGGCGCAAACCGCAGCGACACCTTTGTCGCATTTGCATTGCAGTAAGTCTTTGGAGTGATCTCACCAAAGACCAGAATCAAAAACGTCATGATGCCTATTGCAATTCCCAGGCCCTGGTCTCCAAAGAGATCTATCGATACGCTGGTTGCAAGCGCGGATGCCCCAACATTGACTAGATTGTTGCCCAGGTTTACGCTGGACATCATCCACCCTGGATTGGACTTGAGCCTGTTCAGCGCCTTTGCGCCCTTGACCTTTTGCTTTGCAAGCTGGCGCACCTTGGACATTCTTGTGCCTACCAGCGCTACTTCCAGTCCGCTGAAAAATGCAGAGAGGCCAATCAGGACAGCCAGTGCTGGCAGCTCAACCCACAGGTTTACCACAGCAATCGCCCCGCAGGAAAACTAGCGCTCATTTTTGAATTGGATTCACCATCTTGGTTGTGACTGTTTGGGTAAAAATTGTTTTTAAGGTTTTATCTGATGCTAGGGTGCTGCAACACCTATCTGATGCTAGTCTGCTCCATAACCTGCACGACAATCTCACAATCACACAAGCAGATCTGGTGCTGCAACACCTATCTGATGCTAGTCTGCTCCATAACCCTGGCCTGAACACGCAAAAAACGGCAAGATCTTGTGCCTAGAACCGCAGTGTGGAACGGGATTTCTGATGCCGGCAGCGGTGCAATCGCAGTTTTCTCATTAAAATTAGCATCAAAATGCAAATTTTGGATTATATGGTGCAGGATTTTGGTCTTTATGTACAAGGCGCAGCGCGGCGCAAAAATGCCAAAGCTGCGCAGCGGGCGCGGCGCCGGCCTTGTGTGCCTGTTGTCAGAAACAATCCCGACATGCTGCGACAGTCAGGCTAGTCTTGCCTGAATTTTCTGGCAAGGGCAATGCCGGCAGCCGTAGGCGCTGCTGCGTACATGACAATGTTCAGGGCTATGACAAGAATACCAAGCGCCAGCACTGATCCTTCAAAGTTTTCGTCTGCCAGCGACATGATTGACAGCGAAGTGATCATCGGAGTGATCAAAACTCTTACGGCTTCTCGAAATGCCGGGTTCTCCCGCTCCAGATCCGCTATCGCAGGCGAGAATGAATAGTACAGGGAGTTGAATTCGCTCATAAACGACGCTCCAGAATCTGTGGGGAGCAGCGTGCCGTCACGCAGCTCTCGCAGCATCTGCACCTGAGGCGCCAGCTCGGTGCCATATGCTGCAGTTGCAATGAGGCATCCGCTGTCTTCAGCATCCGCCGCCGGCGCACCAGGCACGCATTCGCCGTCCAAAAGAACCTGTCCCGGTTCGCATTCCGGTGCCTGCGCAGTATCCAGCTCCTGGGCAGAGTCAGGCTCTGCCGCGGCGTCCTGTTCTTGTCCAGCATCCGGCTCCGCAGCATCCGGCTCTTGTACCGGAACTGGCACCGGTACAAAGCTGCGTTCTGCAGGCGGCTGCGGCTCAGGCTCAGGAGGCGGCGTTGTCTGCGGCGGCGCCTGTACCGGCGCATCGGGAACGTACGCCGCATATTCAACTTGTCCGGTGCAGGACTCGCGTGCGTTTATGGTCTTTGTTGTGGAAGAGCCGCCGTCTGATGCAACTCTGAGCAGCATGAGTTCGGCGTGCGCGCCGGCGGTGTAACTGGTTCGGCCTTCCAGATTCTGAACCGTGTCGGGTACCGGCGTGAATGACTCGGAATTTGCTATCAGTGTGATCTCCGCGCTGCGGCTGCTGTCCAGGATTATTGTAGTTGACGGCGCATTGCAGTCCCACATTACCGAGTATAGTCCGACGGATTCGTCTGAAGACGACAGCAACGCTGCTCCGCCGCCTCCGCCTCCGCCACCTCCTCCGCCGCCGCCCCTTGACGGCCTGGGCTGCTGGACTAGCGGCTCATCGCCGGCCGGGACAGGATCAGCAGGCAGGCTGCCCGCAAGCGCAATCGGACTGGTGATTATGCTGTCTATTTTGTTATCAGCAAGATCGGCTACGGCGCCTTGGCCTATATCAAGCCGCGGATCCGTCATTGAGAGGATTGCGTCAAGCTGAAGTTCGTTAAGCACAAAAGATATGGAAGCGCTGTCTTGTGCGGCGCTGTCAAAGATGACGGCAAACAGGCTGACGGCGCTCGATTGGGTGTCGCTGACGACGCGAAACTTGCTCAGATCAGTCTCAGAGACATCAAGCGGCCCGTCAAATGTTATTGTCATTACGCGCGTGCCGAGGTCCAGAGTCGCAGATACGAATTGCGGGTTTTCGGTGTCGTCGATAATAGTAATTGAATTGTCCGGCGCGGCATCCATTGCGTTTCCGGCAAGATCGATTGCAGCTCCGGCATCAATGTCAAGCTGCGGGGCGGCCAGCGCAAATATTGCGTCAAGCTGCGCCTGGCTGAGCGTTATGTATATGACATTCGAGTTGTCCGCATTTCTGTCAAAGGCGGTTTCTGCCAGCGAGATTTGGTTTTCCTGTCCCGAATCGCTCACGTAAATTCTGGTCAGATCGATTTCAGAGACATCTATCGTCTCGCTGAATGTCAGGATCATCTCATTCGTGCGCCGGTCCAGAGTCACAGATTCAAAAACTGGCGGTATGGTGTCCCGCACCAGTACCATCCTGGCAGCCGTGCTCGTGTTGTTGTTTGAATCGGTAGCCGTGTATATTACAAGATAATCGCCTGTCACGCTGGCGTTGACTTGCGAGAGATCAGCAAATACGGTTGAGCCGTCGTCAGCCGTAGCTCCAGGATCATTATACGGCTCGCCTCGCTCATGCTGCAGTGGATTGTCGCCGGTCACAGTAATGACAGGCGGCGCATGATCCTGATCGGTCACGCTGATCACAAATGTCTCAGAGTCGGAGCCGCCCCGTCCGTCATGCACGGTTATTGTAACGGTGTGATTGTCGCCTATTTCGTCCAGAGCGGGCGTCCAAACCAGCGTCCCGTTGGACGGCTCAAACACTGCCTCTGCAGGAAGCGTGTCGCGCGTGATGCTGTAAGTATGCGTGTCATTCAAGTCGGCGTCAGTTACCGCGGGCGTTATGATCAGCAGAGTGCCTGCCTGTACAGTGCGATTGCCTATCGTACTCAGCACGGGGGCGCTGTTGTCGCGTGCGACGATGACTGTTATTGTGCCCTGCGCATAGTCTTGTCCGTCAGTTACGGTATAGTTAAACGAATCAGTGCCGTTAAAGCCCTGATCAGGCGTGTACCTGACGAATGCAAAGCCAAAGGTCGCAGTGCCGTTGGAGGGGCTGCCTACGGCAGATATTTCGGGCGTGCCGTCAGTGTCTGATATTTCGGGCATTATTATTACGGGCGTGTTTTCGGCAGTTGCAGTAGTCGTTGATGGCGCTACCGGCGGGCTGTTTGCAGATGTGACTGTGATTGGGTTGTCAAGTGCGGTGTCTATGACATTTCCGTCAATGTCTTGGACCGCGCCTCGCGTGATGCCAAGCTGCGGGGTGATCATGGGAATTATCAGGTCCAGTTGGTCTGGGCTGAGCGTCATTGATATGGTGTCCGAGTCGGGCGCCGTACTGTTAAAATCGGCTCCCCGCAGCAGGATATTGAACCGCTGTCCTGCATCGCTCACATGCAGCTTGGTTAGATCAGTCTCAGAGACGATTATGGTCTTGCTGAATGTAATGATCATCTCTCCCGATGTCTCATTCAGAGATGCAGATACAAATGCCGGCTTTGGGATCACGATTACTTCTGCTACCACCACTGTCCTAATGACTGTATCCAGCAAGCCGCAGCCTTTGGTGGCATTATAGTGAATCTTGTACGTGCCCGGCATTGCAGTGTCAATGCTGGTAGCATTGCTGGCAACAGTCGCATTATCCGGCGTGAAGGCTCCTGCGTCCGCGTATGGCGCGTTTTGCTGGATGGTTACAGCAGCGCTGCCGTTCAGAGTCAGATAGTTTTCGTTGTACAGTATGGCTGCGCCGGTATTTGCGCCGTCAGAAAACGGGTTGGAAAGGATCGAGTCGTCCCACTCATAAAATGAATCTGCGCCGGTACTGGTGCTGGCAGTCAGAAGACTGCACCTTGCATCGCCCATGGCAAGATGCAATGAACCGCGTGCTGATTGAGGAATGTGCGAATCAAGTCCCAGACCGGTCAGGCTGGAGTCTCCTGAGTAATTCAAGGACTGTACAGTGTACGTTGCGCCGCCCAGGACAAATGTCTCGTCTATGGTAGGCATGTTGTATGCTATGCTGCCAATTCCGCTGCCGGTACTGGGATTCCAGCCGGTTGCGTTGCTGCCGGCATCATATCCCGCAGTTATAGTCGCATTCCAGAGCACAGCGTCGGCGCCGGCAGTAAATTGCGCTCCCACGATAATGTCAAAAGCTTCCGTGTCGGCGCCGCCGCGTCCGTCATGCACGCTTATGTACACGGTGTGGGTACTGCCTGCATCTTCCTGAGCAGGTATCCAGACAAGCCTGCCGTTCGATTCTGTAAATACCGCCGCTGCAGGCAGAGTGCCGCGCGTGATGCTGTATGTATGCGTATCAGTCGGGTCAGCGTCAGTTACGGTAGGCATTATGATCAACTGCGTACCAACATTGGCGGCCTGATTGCCTATCGTATCCAGCACGGGGTCGTTGTTGTCTCGCGTAACCGTAATGGTTACTGTACCCTGCGCATCATCCTCGCCGTCAGTTGCGGTATAGTCAAACGAGTCGGTGCCGACAAAGTCCTGGTCCGGCGTGTATGTGATTTCAGTGCCGGTGAAGGTTGCACTGCCGTTGTCCGGATCATCAACGGCAGATATTCTGGGCGCGCCTCCGTCAGGGTCGGATATAGCCGGTGTTATGACTACAGGCATGTCTTCAACAGTTTCAATATCAACCGGCGGAGCTTCCGGCGGAATGTTTGCA
>CAYGAM010000010.1:0-36593 GCA_964347915.1 uncultured Nitrosopumilaceae archaeon
TACCACGACAAGTCGGACTCGAATTCGTAAAGCAGGCTGTGCAGAGCTTCGCGGAGCCGCATCGACTCGATGCTGGCAGTAACGCGCCCTACAAGACTGCCTGTCCTGGACTGCATCCATAACTGTACAGGATGCAGCGCAGGCTCGCCGGCATCGTCCATCGCCCCGACTCTGGCGCAGTCGTCCAGCAGCCCCTCAAGCCTGCTT
This sequence comes from uncultured Nitrosopumilaceae archaeon, assembly GCA_964347915.1. Lineage (GTDB taxonomy): Archaea > Thermoproteota > Nitrososphaeria > Nitrososphaerales > Nitrosopumilaceae > CAYGAM01. Next base: position 208 of record CAYGAM010000010.1, read on the forward strand.
TTGATTCCCATAACAGCTTCAAAGTTAAACTCTGCATCCTGCAGGAGCTCGGCGGATATCAGGATTGCAAGGCGTATTGAGTCGGCCCCGTACTCGCGGATTGCCTTTCGAAGCGGGATGATATTCCCCATGCTCTTTGACATCTTTTTGCCGTCTCCGAGCACCGAGCCGTTCACCACTATCTTTTTCGGCCAGTGCCTCTGCGGAAACGTTGCAACATGGTTCAGCACGAAGAATGTAAGATGATTCGGTACAAGATCCCTCCCAGAGTGGCGCGCGTCGACCGGGTAAAAGTACTCAAATTCGCGGCGTATCTTCTCCAGCACATCCGGCGGCACGTTCGGCACGCGGTCAGGCCCGCCCCTGCCCAAAAGGACATAGTCAAAGAACTGCGGCCCTAGCTTGCCTCCCTCTATCTCTCCGGAATTTACAAACTTTGATACGATGTAATACGACATGTATATTACGGAATCTGCCAGGCTCTCAACGATCCAGTCCTGGTCCCATGGAAGCTTTGTTCCCAGCCCCCGCTGCCGCGCGCAGGCGCGCTCGCGCAGCCAGCCTATCACATTGTAAAATTCTCCCCGTATGTCTTCCGGTATAATGGACATTGTGTCGAGGCACTTCCTTCCCTTGTCCTTCCAGGAACCGTCCGAATAATTGAGAAACCACTGGTTGGTGAACAGCTTGACTGTGCACTGCGCTCCGCAGCGGCACTGCACCTCGCCTGCGAGCTCAAGCATGACATCAGAATAGCCGGACTCGGACATCCATTTCTTTATCTTGTCCTTTGCATCGGATACCCGCATTTCCGCAAACTGTTCCGCTATACCAAGCAGGACGCCGCCGTAAAATTCCTTTTCATACAGCTCGGCGGATACCGCATCCAGCCCGGCATCAGTCTGGCTTGAAATTCCCGCCTTTTCCACCGCCTCCCGTCCTGGAATGCGGCCGTACCCCGGAGTGGATATTATTTGAACAGGCTCAATGGCATGGTGCGGCGAATCAGGCGGCTGCCTGGCTTTAAAGTCTGCAAGCGCCTGATAGTCAAACGGCGCGTGCGCGGGAACCGACATTACCAGGCCCGTGCCCACGCCGGAATCTACAAATTCAGCTTCAAGTATTGGAACCTGCATTCCCGAATGCGGATGCCTGGCCATGCTGCCGGCCATCTCTCTTCCCCCTATCTCGCCGATGATCTCCACCTTTTTGTCCTGGAATGCCAGCTTTTCCGCGCATTCAGCGGATATGATCCATTTTTGGCCGTCGACGAGAGCCTTTTTGTACGCAATGCCGGGATTTGCCCACAGGTTTGTCACGCCGAATATCGTCTCCGGCCGCAGCGTTGCAGTAGGGATTACATGCCCGTTCCACTCAAACTTTACCAGAACATACTCTGTAAATTCGGGCTCAACGTCGCCCATCGTATCATGCTGCGATACCGGATTCTGATCCTTTGGGCACCATCCTACGGGATGCGACCCCTGGACAATCAGCCCCGCCTCGCGCAAAAGGCTGATGTGCCATTCGACAAACTTTTGGTATCCCGGATCGATTGTGGTAAATTCTCCGCGCCAGTCTATCGAGTATCCCATCTCGATCATTCCGGCCTTTATCTCTTCGTGAAAATAGTCGGCTATCTTGACGGGTTCGACAAATGTATCGATCGCGTCTTCCGGCACGCCGTATATCTCCCGCAATCCACGCAGTATGTCTTCGTCCCCGGCTTCGATCTTTTTTGCCATGCCGAGTATCGGCGTTCCGGTATAGTGGAATCCCATCGGAAAGAGCACGGCATATCCGCGCATGCGCATGAATCTGGCATGAACGTCTGCTATCGTGTATGTGCGTCCGTGCCCTACGTGCTGCGGCGAATTGGGGTACGGGTATGCGACAGTGATGAATTTTTTCGGCATTGCGCCCGCATCGGCCTCAAACTGGCGCTCTTTTTGCCACCTGTCTCTCCATTTTTTTTCTACTGCATTCCAGTCTACGCGCATTGCGCCGCCTCCCTCGCCTTTGTCATTGCAAGGCATATTTTAGATGCGTCCTTTCCGCCTCCCTGGGCTAATCTTCGGCTGCCGCCGCTAGAGCCCCCAAGCGCCGATGACGCAGCGGATGCGATGGCGTCAGCGCCCGCACCGGCTTGGTCTCCGGCATACGCCATTACGCGCACCCGGCCTCCGGCCTCAAACATGGCGCAGTATGCCGCGTCAGGCGCGATTCTAGTCAGCCTGTCTCCAAACTTGACATGGAACCTCTCGCCGTATTTTGGATCAGTCGTGCAGTAAAACCAGCCGCCTCCCGCTCTCCACCGCTCTATGCCGGAATCCGGCGTCCTGCCGCAAGTGCAGATGCACTCGGAGCCTTTGACATTCAAGGTAACGCACGCATGAGCGGCATTCTGCGGGGCGGCGTCTTCCGAGTCATCGCTCCTAGGAACAGTGTTCCCAGGAACAGTGTTCTCATGAACGGCCCCAGGAGCGGCGGCGCCGGCAGCAATGCCATCTGAGATGCACTGGAGCAGTATCGGCATGTCGTGCAGCGCTACTGCCCGCCGTTCCTCTCGGGCTTGGAGAACCTGCTCCCTCTCCCGCTTTTCCAGTTTCAGCTTGGCCTCGCCCTCTTGCTTTTGCTCAAGGTACGCGCCTGCGGCATCGCCTGCGACAAACTCCAGGCGGACTACGCCGTCCTGAATTCTCTTTGTCCTTGCTATCTTGATTGTCTTGATATCGCCTGTACGAGGCACATGAGTGCCGCCGCATGCCTCAACATCATGGTCCTGAATGGACACTATTCTTACCTGCCTGACCGGAACTACGCCTCCCTGGTATATTCTGAATCCGTACCGCTGCTCTGCCGTTCCGCGATCAAGGTACTGTATTGAAACTGGAAGATTCTGCGCGACCATTCTGTTTGCCTCATCCTCAATGCGCTGCGCTTCGGATTTTGTCAGCGGCGAGTGGTGCGTGATATCAAGCCTGGCGTGATCCGCATCCTTGAATGCGGAATGCTGCCATACCCATGAGCCCAGAACCTTTCTAGAGGATGCATTCAGGATGTGGGTGCTGGTATGATGCTTTGTTATGGCAAGGCGCCGCGCCTTGTCCACCCTGCATCTCACGGTATCCCCGGCATTAGGCACTGTCCCCGCGACTCTGTGTAGGACGACTCCCGCATGCCGCTCCACATCGCTCACCTCGCATGCGCCGATGACTCCCCGATCAGGCTCCTGTCCGCCGCCTCGCGCATAAAACGACGTGCGGTCCAGTATTACCAGATTGTTCACTGTACCCAGAACCTTGGCGTCAAACTCCATCGGATCGTCTTCATAGTACAAAAGGCGGGTCTCTGGAAATTCTCTGATATCAAGCTCCTGCGGGCCGCTTTTTTTGCCCGGCTGGTGCAGTTCGGATATTCTTGTATAGAATGTCGGCGGCACCTGCGATATTGCCCCAATCTCTCTGAGATAATCGGGCGTGATGCCGTCGGACTCGTAGAATGTTACAAGCTCGTCCACCGAAGGCTCGCCTGCTTCGGATATTTTCATTGCAATCTTGGACATTCTGGACTTGGACTCCCGATACCTGTCCGACTCGATATCCAGTATGGTCTTGATATCCTTCCTGCGCTCGGCAAGTTCCGGATACGTATTCTCAAGGTATCCTATGTGTGCGTCCACAAGCTCGGACATGTCCAGTTTCAGCCCTATTCTTTCAGCCGCATCCGCTATCCTTCGCAGCATCACTCTGAGATTGTATCCTCCGCCCACATTGCTGGGCAGGGCGCCGTCGGCGATTGCAAATATCAGCGTCCGCAGATGATCCGCTATCAGGTAGGCGCCTTCAAGAGGAATGATGAGGCTGTCCATTGTGCGGCTTGATATTCCGCATTCTCTTGCTGCGGCATCTCTTGCAAGGGCTGCATCCTCGCTGCTTCCAAGAGCCGATGCCACCCTGGCATAGTATGCAGCCAGAATGGCCGAGTCTGCATCCAGTCCCAGGCTGGAGGTTATTTTGTCGATTGCAGGCTGAAACGAGCAGTCGTATGCGGTGGGCGTTCCCATTGTAATCCATGCAAACCTCTCAAGACCGGCTCCCATGTCAATTATTCTCGGGCTCAGCGTCGCATGCTGCCCAAGTTCGCCTTGAAATTCGGTAAATACGGCATTTCCAAGCTCCAGCCCCCGCACAAAATACTCAAGGGACGACCCAAAGGAGCCGCCGCCAGCCCAGACATCCTCTACGAATGTGATCTCGTCTCCCGGTATGCCGAACCGTTCCGTAAGGAGGCGATAGTCAAGATCAATGCACCTGTCCTTCCAGTATCCGTCATCGTTGTCTATGGCATGCTGCCCTATCATGCAAAAGCTGGAAAAGTGCCTTCCTGTAACGCCGACATTCTCAAGATCCTTGAACCGCAGGCATGTCTGAGGCACTATCAGCGGATTTGCAGGAAGCTCAAAGACTACTTTGGATCCCATCACTCTCTGAAAGTCTACCACGCTGGCTATTGTAAAGAAGAGATCGTCCCGCCACCTGCAGACTACCGGATACCTGCTTACCGAAGCATGTCCGTTGTCCTTGAAGAATGATTCTACCTGTCGCCATGCCTGGGCATAGTCAAAGCGCTTTGAGGTAGGCGGGCTGCCTATGAAAGAGTATGCGTCGTCCTGGTGATCAGGGCAGCGCATTCTTGACGAGTCCCTGGTCCAAAAGTATCTTTTGCATGCAGCGCAGCTCTTTCTCTCAAAGTTCTTTTCTTCAAAGAGGGCTACCTTGTAGTATCTTTCAGGATCGGAAGAAAACTCTTTTAGAATCTCGGATTTTTCCATTGCGCGGCCTCGGTGCTGGATCGGCATTTTGCATGCATGCCGGCGATTCGCAGTTTCGGTATTATTAGGCTTTTTAGCGGATGCGCGGCGCGCAGGGCGTGCAGAAATTATGGCGCCCGCCGCAGCAAAGCGCAATGCATCAGGCATATGCGCGCAGGGTTCGCGGCGTTTTTGACTATGCAGTTGATTCCAGGCAGTGCCGCCAGAAAGAAGCGATCTGCGCGTCTGATGCGGCATTACTTTTAATCTGAATTGCGGCCAAAACCGGCTCGGCTTGCGGCTTGTGAAAAAATTCAGACTGCAAATTCGAAAATTTCATGAAACGCATTCTTGGCAGAGTCCAAAATTCTCTGCGCGGTCAAGCTGCCGCCAATGCTGAGGGAGAAGATCAATCACTCCCCGCGTCTTTTTCTTTCTTCTCTTCTCAAATTTATCAACTCTTGAAGCAGGTTCAGTATCACATTATTTTGCTGCGAAATTTGATTCACTTTGGCAAGCATATCCTGTACGTTGGCAAACAGCATTGTATTGCGCTGATTCTCAAGGCGGATTGAAATTTGGCTTATCAAAGCATCGGCTTTCCTCTCAGACAGATTCTTCTTATAGATCGATGCGAGTTTTTCCCTTCTTGCAATGCCGCGTGACAGAGAAATGAATGCGTCTTCTGTCAGATCGATCATGCATTTTATTTTTTCCATGTCGATTCCATGTTTTTCGGACAGTATTTTTTCGTCCATTTCGTTGTCAACCCACGCAGCAGTTATTATGTCCGGCAGTTTTTTGCAAAAATCTTCGTCCGGAATCACACTCAGCTGGCTTAGCTAATACTCGCGGGTCGGAGCATGATTCTTTACGTTGGAAACGAACAGTCTTGCATATGTTTCATCCAGCCCATAGTCCATCAGCTTGTTTCCTATTTCGATGGAACTGTGCTTGGATATGTCGTTTTGAATTTTTGACAATAGCGGAAACAGCTGGCTGTTGCCGGTTTTGTTGAAATATGAGCGGGTGGAGATCAGATACAATCCTTATCTTGTCCTCGTTGGACAAATTATTGAAAAACTCTATCGAGTTTTTTACATCATCATTATCGCTGCCAAAAATGCTCATTTCTTCTGCAATAGTCCCAATCTAAAACTTATGCTGTCCAACTGCTTCAGAATCCAGTCAGATTTGTTATATCTTAGATTGCGTTCTGCCCGACGCTCTGGCGACAACGAGTACCGTATGGAACGCCGGTTGAGGCGTCTGCTTCTTTTTTCATCATCAAAGGCGTTCAATTCAAATTCATAATAGCATTCCGTTGTATGCATTAAAAATGTTTCGAATTGACGGAACTGTTAAGTTTGCGGCAGCTCGTCAGGACTGTCGAGCGTCAGTAGCTGATTCTGCGCAGGCGGCCAAATTTTTGACGAGAAAATCGATATCATGGATTTGATACTGGCGATTACAAATATTGTCGCTGAAAACGGGCGATTTGTGCGTATAATTTCGTTTTGATGCGACATTGTTTTTAACATGGAGTGCGAGTGTATGACTAAACCGGTCAATAGGACAGCGACAGGAACGCGAGTATTGGATAAGAAATAGAATATCATAATACAGGATGCGCCAGCTGCCGACACTTAACAATCCTGACGAGATGTCGCAAACTTAACAGTTCCGATATCTTGGGCAGCGGCCTGTTCACGCTATTTTTATCCGCTTTTATGTTCGTCTCAAGAACGATGTTTCCAGCAGCATCCATTGCGGCGGCCTGAATAGTCGCCTTGTGGACATCCATTCCAACATACAGCATAGAACCCTTCTTTTTTGGGCTAATTTTTTCGTTTCTTTTGCAGCAATTCTTGCCGGCGGCCGTCCTTTTCCCTGCATGCTTGTCATCTGCACGGTTTGATTCCTTTACATATGACGGGCGCATGAAAATGGAAAATGTGATCCATTGACAATACTGTGAGGCGGGGGGGTTTCCATGTTTTCGACTACGGCGTTAATCACCGTACTTGGTGTAGTGCTCCTTCCATTCCGCAACTCTTTTCTTGATCGCTTGTTTCACAGGTTCAACTGCGCCAGGTTCAAGTTCGCTCAATTTGAAGAGGCCGTGTCCGTGATATATGGCCAGTTTTTCTGCGGTGGCGCATTTCTTGCCACAACCCTTCTCATATGCGGGATTTTTAAATGTCTGTTCAGATAAAGTCGTAGTCTCCATTACTATACACCACCAATACCTCTTTTTGATTATACTTATTCTTAAATGTTAACAGTGTGTCTACATCCGCACTCACTATAATGCCTACGTCATTATCCACCACATCCTTATCCATGTCCACCCATGTTCCTATTGACGGTGTATATCCATCATGTACGATTTTCTCAAATGCTTTTCTAGATGATTCATCAAACGGCCCCGTATGATGAGTGCGCGCGATTATGCCCACGGGCATTCCGTCTATGCCATGCGTGTCATAGAATCTCCTGCGGTGGGCCGGATTAAAAACATCAAAGACCGAATTGGCGACGTAATCCCATGTTCCTCCTGCGCCTCTTGCTATGAGCCTCTTCATTGCCGGAAGACCGCTGGAAAATTTTGATGCATTCACCCTGCCGCCGTGTCTGCTCAGGGGGTTGGGTTTTATCGGTTCATCCTTTGTGTAATTTATCGTAGACCACCACACCCTGCATTGCGCGAAAATGATGTCGTTCAGTCATTTTAGTCCTCCGCCCATTCTGGACTGCTTTTTCTAATTGCATTCGTGGACATCTTCCTATGGAACGCCTGCCATGGGGTTTCATAATTGTCAAAGTAGAGCGATCTGCGGAATCACACCTTGTAATAGTCGACGTAATCTTCAAGCTCTTGTGATGCGTCATCTCATTCTCCAGCGTTCTAAGCCATTGTTCCAGCTTGCCGTTTGTCTGCGGATGATATGGTCTTGAGCTTATCAGTACGATTCCTTTTTTCAGCAGTTCGTCTTCAAACAGCGCGGGCTGCCATGATCCCTGGAGCACTCCGCGTTTTCTTGACGTAAAGCAGCTTCCATTATCGGACAGTATTGCAGCCGGTGTGCCTAATTTTGATATTGTTGCGCGCAACGCCAGTACGGAATTGCATGAAACAGTTTTTGAAATCAGGAATGCGCCTGTCACGCATCGCAATGCATTGTCAAGAAATGCCGCTAGCTTCTCCCCTTTCAGGCACGAATTCTTCATATCATGCCAGTCTGCATGCCGCATTGAGTTGGAATGCTTGCGTTCGTATCGCACCCGCCTGCGTCTTTTTGACTTGGCAGACTGCGGCGTTATTAGACCGTTCTCTTGCATGACTCTATACGTTGCACGGCAGCTTGCACCTTGGCCATCGTCTTTCAGGTGCTTTGCGGCGATGCGCGCCCATCTTCTCTTTTTTGCGGTGCTAAAGCGCAGTGAGTATTTTCGCAACAGATCGGTCTCTGGAATCTGCTCCTGATTTCAGGCACGAATCTGACTGGAAATGCCCCCCGAGGCGGCAAAATTCACGCCTGAACTTCCAGAGCCCAAGCTGTTGCTCAGATGCAGAGTGATTGGAGGGAGTCTGCCCAGGGCATTTGAGGCAAAGGACAGAAATTGATTTTTGTACAAGATGAATTTGTGGCGCGGCCTCGCATCAAAGGATAAATCTCATCGTGCCGCAAGAATAGTCATGCGCGGCAGCGGACGCGGACAGATTCAGATCGCAACCGTACTGTGCGTGCTGGTATTGGTATCGGCTCTTGTAAGCATGGTGTACGACGCGCAGATTGTCAGAACGGCGACAATCGTCTCGTCTGGAATGTTCGGCGCCGCTCTTGCGCTGATCATCATAGGCCGCGGCACAATCCCAGCAACGATGATACTGCTCGGCCTCTCAGCCGTCATAATCAGTACGATCATGTCGTCCGGCCTGGTGCTCACAATCGACGACCCAAAGCCGCACATTTTCTGGTGGGATCCAGCGCCGCAAAAAGAGCGCGCGCTGGAACAGTTTCCCGCGTGGGGCAAATTCTGGACTATGGCTACAGGAGCTCTCTGTCTGACGCTGGGAATGATTCTTGCCTGCAGGCCAGGCATCCTGTATGTCAGAAACAGGCTGCCGTTTGAGTATCCGTACGCAGTATGGAAAAGCGGTGCGCGCGAGATGATTGTGAATGATGCCGAACTTGTGCCTCTGCAGAGCCTGCTCACATACAGGGAGCGCATACTGATATCAAGGTATAGGATGATTCTGGTCATAATCAACGGAAAAAAGTACATGGCAGAAAAGAATGAGATGGTGCCGCAGGACTGCATCATAGTAAAGAGCGCCGACGGAAAGTCGCTCTGCGGAGTGTGATGCGGCGTGTTTGGGAACGCGAGCGAGGCCGTACGCAGTCATGCTCATCGAAAATATTTCATAGGGCATTTCTGCATGATACAGCATTGATTGAGACAGTGCAGATAGCCAGCGGGCTGGCCGTGCCCAGAATAATAAACGGAATGTGGCAGGTGTCAGGCAGCCACGGCTTTATAGATGCAAAAGCTGCTGCGGCAGAGATGATGCGGTATCGCGACGCCGGGCTGGACGCGTGGGACATGGCGGACATTTACGGCCCGGCAGAAGCCATATTTGGAAGCCACAAAAAACTGAATCCGGACTCGATCGGCTTTACCAAGTTTGTTCCAAGCCCCGGAACAATGAGCCGCGGCATAGTCGAACATTACATAAAAGAGTCTGCGTCCAGAATGAACACGGATTCAATTGATCTTTTGCAGTTTCATTGGTGGGATTATGCGGACAAAAGGTATCTTGACGCGATCAAGCACATGGCGGACATGAATATCATATCAAATCTGGGCCTGACTAACTTTGATGCGGCAAGGCTGGAAGAAATATCAGGAATTGCAAAAATTGCAACAAACCAGGTCCAATACTCCATACTTGACTGCAGGCCGGAGAATAAAATGACGCGCGCCTGCCAAAAGCGCGGAATCTTTTTGCTCTGCTACGGCGTTTTGCTTGGAGGCTTGTGCTCTGAGAAATTCCTTGGAAAGCCCGATCCTGATGCGGCTCAGATGGATACAGCCAGCCTGAAAAAATACAAGAACATGATAAATGCATGGGGCGGCTGGGAACTCTTTCAGGAATTACTGGGAGCAATGTCCGATATTGCCAAAAGGCATGATGCCAGCATAGCAAACGTGGCCGTGCGGTACGTACTGGACAGGCCCCAGGTAGGAGCAGCAATCATAGGCGCAAGGCTCGGAGTTGCAGAACACATTCAAGACAACCTGCGCGCATTTGACATAAAGATGCAGGAATCAGACAGAATGCAGATAAGATCGGTGCTGGCAGAATCCAACGACCTTTTTGAGATTATCGGAGACTGCGGCGCCGAGTACAGAAGATAGGATGCCACCAGGCACGCGCTATCCTGCGCCGGCACGAATCTTGTGCGGAACTAATTTTCGTACAATAGATAAAAACATCGGCGTGCAGAGTTCTTAAATATCGTGTTTTCTATAGTACGTCATGGATATGACATCAATTCAAGTGTCAAAGAAATCAAAGGAAAAATGGGATTCGTTTAAAAATCACCCGCAAGAGTCGTACGAAAGCATGATAAACAGAATTTTAAGGACGGTGCAGGAAGACGACGCCGACTTGCTTACTGTAACGGATTTGCGAGGCATAGAAAAGTCAAGAAAGGAGATAGAGTCCGGCAAATACACCACAAACAAAGAGCTTAGAAAAGAACTGGGCATATGAGATACGCTGCAATATGGTCTGACAGTACAAAAAAAGATCTATACTACCTATTAGAAACAATGTCGCATCAAAGCAGGAATATATGCACAGATCGCTGCTTTTTGGCGACAATACTTGTAAGCTCCAGTATAGTGCGCCTGCCTTCTGATGCCCAAATGAGAATTTTGGATAAAACAATTGATGCTGAGAATGATCTGTTTCGGCATTTTGCAAGGCTTACTAACGAGCCACTTTACAAGTATCGTGTAGGAGACTATAGAGTTATTGCCGATGTTGTAAACAGCAAGCTCATCTTGCATTTGCTCAAAGTGAAAAAACGTTCCAAAGTCTACAAGCTGAACTAAACATTCAGCCAGCCAAAATGTACCGTCAAATCGAACGCCGGAATGAGAGTTCGGCAAAGATCAAATTGTCTCAGCGTGCAGGCATACAAGCCATTGAGAATTTTGACGGCAGATTGATTCCCGACAGCGTGTGCGCTTTGCGCGCTTTTGCAAGAGCGAAAATATCCGCGCTGCGCGTTCCGGTGCCTGTTTCTTCATGCTGGCTATTGCAAGCATTGTCACCTGAAAGGAACGAGCTGCCCGTATTTTTGCTTTGGCGCGGCATTGCTTTCAATCTGGAGCATAGTTTGCCGCTGTTTGCATTGCCTGCATCTTAGACGGAACTAATTTTCATACAATACGCATGCGCATTCAAACTTTTAAGATAGAGAGAGCACAGTTTGCTGTATTGGATATTCCATACGATCAAGTTCGCAGCGCGGTCATCAAGGGCCTAAGTCGGGAGGGCAAAGCCATTGACGACATAGTGAATGTCCTCAAATACAAAGGAGACTTGGCCCAGAGAGAATTCGGATCAAATCCCGTATGGCATACAAAAAAAGAGCTGGACTATTTTGTTGCCAAGACGCTAAAGCTTGACGCAGAGGCTGTCCTTGGCAAGAACAAAAAGTCAAGCGATTTTTCGACATCGATAACAAGAGAGATCGTCAAGCTTAGAAAAAGAGGCGTCATATCAGACTGGCAGAACGGCAAGCGCATCGGAGTATGGCGCGTCACGGGCGATCTCTATAAGGAATCGGCGTCCATGCATGGCATGAGCAGTGCGGAGCGCAGCAATGCAGAGCAGACCGGCAACGAAGAGATTGGATATGATGATCTTCGGCGCGCGTTTATTTCCATACTAAGGCGCGGCAGAAAGGACAATACGTACAAGTTTGCCTTGGCCAGAGCCCTGCTTGAGTACTGCCGCAGCAACAGGGATGTTGGAACAAGGGACATAAAATACGACTATCTGGCTGACAAGTTTTTAGAGTACTATTGGAGGCAGGAGTGCCTCTTTAAGATAAAGCAGGACTTTCATACGTCAAAATCTCCCAGGGTCATCCAAGCCATACGCGAGGTCTGGAAAGACGCCAGCCCAGGATCTTTCAGCTTGGCGAAAGCTGCAGATAAGAAAAGAGCAAAGGAGATGATATTGCACGATGTTTTCGGACACGCCAGATCAAAAACATCGCTGGTGGTGCCGAAATTTCAAAAATTGTCAGTCGGCAGCAGAGCAAAAGAGAGCCGGATATTTTACGATTACGACGACGATGAAAAGAGAATAGTCCTTACTCGCGAAGCATTCAACTTCTTTAGCGAGAATTACGAGATCCTAAAGAGCGTGGTTCTCGTGGAATGGACGCGCTTTCTGGAAAGAACCAACGACATGCCAAAGCTTATGACAAAAATATACAGCAATACTGCGCAGCGCGTTCCAAACATCAGGTACAGAAAGGCATTAGAGGCGCATTTCGATCACTGCTTTTACTGCTGCAGTACGCTCAAGGACAGCGCTCACGTAGACCACTTTATACCGTGGTCTTACATATATTCGGACGACATGTGGAATTTTGTCCTGGCGTGCAGCAGCTGCAACTGCAAAAAGAGCGCATCCGTTCCCGAAGAAAAATTTTTGGGTTATTTGATTGAAAGAAACGGCAGGTACGAAGACAGAATTGAATATCTAAGAAGATCGCTGGACAAGCTGAGCCGAAACAAAAGAGGATGGGAAGACGGAATTAGAAGCCACTATCATGCCTGCCAAGAGTACGGATTTGGTACATGGCCAGATCCAAATTTAATTCGTGTCTAGCATTTGAGTCCGTGTGGCGCCGTCGTGCCCACACATTGGCCAAAATGTCGTGGACTTGAGTTTGTACCGGATACATGCCAGCCAGTCTTCCGTAAATGCGGCAGCCAGGTGCACAGAAAAGGCATGCCGCACACCGTTGAAGATAATGCATTGCAGCTCCATCGAAAACTCAAAGATCATGCGCGGATTCAAGTCCGGGTCAGCCGCTGCACGAAAGCTGCCGCTGTTCCAAGCAGCGCCGGCAGAGCAGACAGTCTATTTATTTGGGCGCAGGCAAAGGATGAATGCTTGAAGATTGCCGTAATGGGAATGGGTGTTGCAGGTTCGTACCTGATGGCAAGGCTGGAGAACTCCGAGCATGAGGCTGTAGGATACGAGCGAAACAAGGAGCAGTACCACGACTCGATCTGCGCATGGGGCACAATCAAGCCGGTGCTGGAAGAATTTTGCAAAAAGACCGGAAGAAATTTTGGCGATTTCATGATACACGACGGCAAAAGCATGCATGTCAGAATGAACAGCGGCGTCAAGTTTGATATCGGGCTGCACGGGCTCTGCACGTACGACAAGCTTGGACTGATCAAAGATTTCATAAAGGATTCGGACATAAGGTACGGCAGCGCGCCCAGGCTTGAAAAGCTGGAGGCAGAGTACGACATGATAATAGACTGTACAGGATTTCACCGCGTCTATCTTCCAAGGCTTGAAAAGGACTTTTTTCTTCCAACGTACGAATACAAGGTAGAGTATGAGGACAGGGTTCCGTACGATGACTTTTACATAGAGCCGTTCCCAGGAATGAGCGGATACTTTTGGTACTTTCCCCTGGGCGAAAAGCAGGCGCACATCGGCGCAGGAGACTACAACAAGAACCACATCAAGGCAACTGATGAGTTTCTGAAAAAGCACGGCGGAAAGATACTCAAGACCAAGGGCAGGCCCATAAGGCTGTCCACGCCGGGACAGTGCAAGCCGTTTTATCGCGGCAAGGTCGTCGGAGTGGGAGAATCGATAGGAACCGTATACGCCCTGCTAGGCGAGGGCATAATTCCAAGCATGCAGTGCGCCGAGATATTCTTGGAGAACATGCACGACTTTGCAGCGTACGAAAAAGCAGTGAACGAGCACTACAAGGTGTACGACAAGGTCTTCAAGTTTGTGCGCGCCAAAATACACAAGAACTTTAGCATTGCAAAATCGCTGCCCGACTTTATATCCATATTCAGGTACATGAAAAAGCATGAGGCGCGCTTTGGAATGGACATTAAGATGGGCGATCTCATCAAGGTGGCGCGCGCATAGCAGTTCCAAAATGATGCCGTGCAAGAGCAGGAACAAAATACACAGGAACAAGGCAGTATTTCATGGGCATGACAAAATCTGCCGATTTATTCATGAATGCAATATCTGAATATTCCGAGCGCACCGGATTCAGCCATGCCATGCGCGGCTGGGAGAGGCAGTCAAGACGCAATAATTTCCCGCCGCACAACCACCTGAGATTTGGCAGAATCGTGACGGTACGGCATGGCTCATGCGCTATGACAAGTCGGCAGCGTGCCTTTGGAGAGCCTGTCATGAGCGGCAGGAACGTATCTTGCTACTGCCCATGAAGCAGTGGATTGTGCGGAGAGATTGATCCATGAGCAGTCCTGCCTGGCTCATTCAGCAAGCCGCAAAAGCATCGGGATAGGCAAGGCCAAGCCGTCGCGGCAAAGCGGCCTGCTAATCCAAAAAAAATTCTTGCAAAAGGCGTAGCAACTGAGCATCACGGCGCGTCCAGCTCATCCGAACAAAGGCATTCCCTGCACGCAACGGAAGCGGACTGTACAGGCTCAATTTCGGGCCTTGCAAACATCCCAATTTCAGGACATTTCCTTGCAGCGATCGTTTTCTCAGACAGCAACAATAATTGAGATCTTTTCATGCCGTACATCGCTCCTCTCGCCCCTGCAAAGCTGCAGTTGATCGATGCCAGCGCCTGGCCAAACCGAAGAGCATATTCCAGCTTCTCCGCAGTCAGAGTTCGCATTGGGCCATTCTGCGCCAGAACATGCATCAGTCCGGCAGTGAGCCAGTCTCCAGAGCCGGCGGCGTCGACCAAACCAGCGACAGGAAATGCATCCATTCGCCGCCAGCTTCTGTGCCGCAAAAATCTTGCCCGGTACGCAAGGCCGTCCTTCCCATTTGTCTGTATCTCCAGTGGAATTTTTACTCTATACTCTGCAGTTTCATATGATTCCCCATAGCAATGTTTCACAATATCGGCAGTCTGCAGGCATTGCAAGAATGTCCTGTCGTGAAGAAATTTTTGCGGTTCAAAAACTATGACAGCTCCCCGCTTTTTCAGCATTCTTGCAGCAACTAGAGCACTGGGATCGGCCCTGTCAAAGTAAAATGCGTTTGATTTTGGCAGCCTGTGCCGGATTGATTCCAGCGACTTTAAGAGGTACGGCCTTCTTCCAGGCAGCCATTTGCCGTGCTCGCATCTTAGGTGAAACTTGTGCTTTGGTCTTGGTCCATGGAATATCCTTTCAATGATTCTGGGTGAATTTACTCCAGTGTCCTGTATGACAAATTCGGTATCTACGCCCCAGCTGCTCATATCCTCAATTATTCTATCTCCTTCCGGATCTTTTCCCAGCCTGGCAAGAGGAAATGAATTCCAGCCAAGGTAGGAAAGAATGGTCAATACATTGCAGCACGAGCCTCCAGCGTAGAACTGCGGCCTGCCCTCCTTGCCGCCATAAATTACATCAAGAGATGTCAAGCCAGAACCGACGCAGACAAGGCTGCTTGCGGGCGCCTTCAACAATCACCACCGTTCTCGGCTGGCAAAAAGCATTTCTTGCTAATCATCAGCATATCAGCAAAAGTACTCAAAAATCTAGGCTATAAAAGGGCGATGTCATTGCTCATAAACATCACCGGTAAGCCAGAGGGTAAAGGGGACGGAATTTTTTTTAACATCACCAAAATTGGCAAGGGAATCTATAGTATAGGTTTTATTCTCAATGTGCGCTACTCCAATATTCAAACCTTCATCTAAAAGAGCATATGACGCTAAAAATGATCCCAAACACAGCAGTTTGCTTGACAGCGGAGATATGACAATATTGCATCCTCCCAATTCACGAAACAGATCATAATAGTGCATTGATGTTTTGTAGATCTGCCTAAACGTTTCAAACGGATTTTGTTCGTTCGAGTAAATAAAATTTCGGGTGTCTATGTCCAAAGTATCAAATAAAAATTCTCTATAGATCAATAGCAGGCGTTGTGTTCTATACGGATCAATTGAAGGAGATGGAAAAATTGGACATACTTCCTTAGGAGATATTTCTTGATAGATTTTGTCAAGCTGTCCAAGTTTGTTTTCACCCAGGAGCGGAAGCCAGATTTTTTGAAGGCCTATTTTAGCTTGGCTTTCCAAATTTTTGCTGAATTTATACATGTAGGTTACTCTATCATTCATTCCAACTGCGTTTATTTGTCCGTCAAACTCCGAATTCTCTGCTGCAACAACATGCAGATTTGCTGCGCCTTTTCTCCCCCATGCTTCATCATAATTTATCCAATCAAGAATGGTCTTAATCAGCGGAAAATAGATGCCGCTAGGCACCGAACTAATATCAACGACAATATCAGAATAGTTGGAAAATTCTGATTTTTCCAATTGTGTTACTAAATCAACAGACATGGCATAATCTGCAGATGAACGCGTTTTGACATTCTTGATCTTCCAATTATTTTTTGGAATTAAAACTTCCAAGTCTGCAATATTGGATTTCAATGATGACGACATCAAATCATTAAAGTCAGAATTGTCATCATATTCAAGCACCATGCAATCAATAGCAGAATTGCTTTTGTTGCTAAAAATTATTTCAAAGCAGCTCAAGGCTCTTGGATCAAAGTCCAATCCCATAACGTATAATATTTTTCGATTTCCCTTTTGATAAGATGTCCAAAAATCTTTGAATGCGTCGCCTTTGCGGAGAAAATATTTTGACAACAATTCACAGGCGAATGACGCCATATCAAACCTCAAGAATTCTTTGAGATTCAAAATTTAGCGTTTGTCTGCGCGTTGTCGAAAATTTTTCTTCACAATAGGCGCATAGCGTGTCTAAATTTTTCTCTCTCCAGCCACCATATACCAACGGCAAGTTGTACCAGAAGCAGAGTTGCCGATTTAAATACAGTATCAAATGCGTAGTACCTGCTTTTCCTTGCGAACTGTCAGGCAATTGTTCAAGAAGGTTGTATGCAAGGCATGTTGAAATGACATCAGACAATAGCCCATACCTGCGATTGGTTTGCTTGACGCTTTCATTTTGCAGAATCCTCACATTAATGTCAGAAATTGCTATTCCTGTTACTGGTCCATATGACGCCGCAGGAAAGTTCGTCTCTGCAAAGCAAAATTTTCCAAGAGAGTTAAGAAACGATATCACATATTTGGAATGAGGAATCATTGTTTTGATGGTATTCCAGTATTTGCCCACAGATTTTGAAAGAAGCTCTTCCTGCCTGTTCGCAGATACGCGAGTCTCATTTGCAAATGATCTTGATGAAACAATCTCATCAAAAAGATCGCTCGAAAGCTCTAAAAATTGCTGGATGTTAGAGGATGCTAGTTTGGCTAATTTTGGAAAGCCGAAATAATATGGGATCTTGTACTTGTGACGTATGTAATATTCAGCCACATCTTCCTCTTTGCTAGTTGGTCGAAAGTCATCGTATGAAAGAGGCTGATTCTCAAATAATCTTTCCTGCTCTTTGTGCATATCTCTTTCAATTAATATTTCCAATAATCTCCATTGCGCGGCATTTTCGTTAATTGGTTTAGAACTGTTCTCACAGTCATCAAGCCAGAATTTATATTTTTGAAAACTTCCAAATTTGTCAATTAAACGGCGTGACTCTTCGTCAATTGCCTTTTGAAAGGATTTGTTCCATGTTTTGCCTAAGTTTTCATCCAAATGGTCCCCAAAAGAAGATATGTTGTATTGCCTGTGCATAGAAGCGCGTTTATCAGCAATGTCAGAAAGCAGTTTTTCAAACTTGCCCCGGTTCACTCGCTTTCTCCAAAATTTCTCAAGGATAATCGGATGATCATACTCTCTTCCTGGAGTGGCAGTAGTTGAAATCAGTTCTTCGGGTTTGAGTGCTTCCAAACGCTCGGCCAGCCATATTGAAATCGGGGCCCTAAGGCTAGTCAAGGTTTCAGACAAGTGTGATCTTTGTTCTGAAGTCAATTTATCAACATCATCCAGCATCAATAAAGATCTGTGAGCAACAGGCAGATCATTAAAGATAATATTTTGAGATTTTATTACGTGAAGTATGGACAGAGTTTCAAAACCTCCCAATTCGCTTTCATCGGATCCATTATCCTCAATAATATTTGACACGCGATCTTCAATCGCAGAAGCCCATTCATACAGCTCATTGCCCGTACACGGCAAAGGAATTGAAGCAGGAATGTTTGGTTCTGGCGGCTTTTTAAAATGAATTTTGTCAAGGTCTGCAGGAAACTCAATTTTCTTCAATTCAGCAATGCTTCTCAGCGTTGCAAGAATAATTCGGCTGGAAATGAGCGCATAGTAGAATTTCATTTGTTTGTGAGAATCAATCCTCAACTGCTGCAAGACCGGATAATTTCCAAACAGCGACAAATAAATTCCTAAAACTTTGGGGCCGTTTTTTTTATCATCAAAAACATCTAGATTCTCAAGATGTGTATAAAGCGGCCCAAGTCTTTTATCAGAAGGGCCGGAGTCATAAATTTTATTAAGAGATTTAGGAGTAAAAATTCTCAATATGGACGATTTGCCTCCTCCGCGTGCGCTTCTTATTATTTGAATTTTTGTCCAAATATCATCAACATTAAAAATATCCAAGGCGTTTGAACCAAAAAGATAGAGAAATTCATCTTCTTCAACGTATTCAGATGTTCGTACTCGGAAAGGATTTCTAGAAACCACGATCATCTATGCCTGCTAACTCTAGGAAACAGTCCTTTGAATGGCGTCTTAGGATCGTTTCTCCACAAGATTGGCAATGAATTGTTTGGCGTGTTGTGATATAAAATTAACGGAAGCCCGCCGCCATTAAATCCAAGATAGAGTTTATCAACAGAACCCCGTTCCATGTGCTCATCCCTTACCTTGTCCCATCCATTGTTTCTGTTTTTTATCAATAATCCAAAATCATGGTCTCTGATTTCATCAAATTTGATGCTGTCAGGGAGAGTTTGAATTGGAATGACAGAAAATGAAATTTTTTTGAAAACTTGCTCGCCAATAGTGCGAATGTGCTGAATCGCGCTCTCAGTTGCAAAATACAATATGAGGCACACATTCAAATCATCAGGATTAACTAATTTAGACAATGGATCATCCTTATCTTGTATGGAGTTCAAGAACATGCCAATTTTTCCTTCAGCGCCAGTATCAGAAGCGGCGCTTTCTCTAAGATAGCTGAGTCCACTGGCAGAAAAATCATCTAAAAGAAAAATGTTCCGAAAATACTTCTTTGGCATTCTGCCTGAAAATTGTTGTAATCTGTCCTTCAACTTCGAAATCATTTTATCAGCCCTTCGAGAGCTTATTTCATGAGTGCGCGAAACTTGCTCATGATCAATATCGAAATGGCTTCGACGAAAATAATCTATGTGAGCACCATCGCTGAGGCTTAGGAATAGCGTCTGGTTCTGTAAAATTTTAAAGTCGATGGATTCGGATAGCTTCTTTACATTCCATTCAGGAATAGAATTGTAAGAAATCCGTTTGAGAAGTTCTGGTACTACATAGTCCGGATACGCCGTATAAACAACATGTTCCATTTGTGGCCGGGATATGTAGAGTACTCTTTTTTTGACAAAGTCAAACGCAGCTTTTCGCTGGTTTTGTGGAAATCTTGCAAGCCATATGGCGAGACTTTCGATAAATCGCATTCCTGGCCTGAATTGCTGATAGTCGTCATAACCAAACTCTGCCAAAGCTTGCAAATCAGGATATTCGTTGTCTTCGTCTTTTGCCGATTTCCATCCCATGATTTTGTTGAGCAGCGCCCTAGCATTGACTTCCTTCATTATGGCTCCTCAGTTTTGATGCATCAAATTCAAAATGTCTTTTTTTGATATTAAAGAAATCCATATAATATATTGTGCCGGCCGCTCCGATTACGCCGGCAGGCAGCAGATTCCAGCATGTGTCCTCTGAGAGCGAGGCGGCGTCAACACTCAATGAAAAAGGCGCGGACAGCAGCTCAAAGTCATTGCCAGGCTGCATTCCCCGGTCGCCTATGCACAAAATTTCATGCATTGGAGGAATTCGTTCCTTGAGAAATTTATGCAGATTCAGTTTCGAAACGCCTTTAGATATAATGTCTACAGAATGACCAGATTCAACAATACGGAGATTTTTACGTTTTGCCTTGCCTGTCTTTTGTATCAAATCTGCCAGCTCCATTGAACCATGCGTTTCAGATTCTATCGTAATTTGGCATGGCCGCATAGTAATCTTGTCTTTAGTTGAAATGATATCATGCTCTTTCAAAAAATTTGCAAGCAACCGCAAATCTGGATCGCAAGGCGAATCGGTTTTAGGGAAGCTTTCATCTTCCAGATTGCTAATTTCTGAACAATTGTAATATCCTATGAACAGCTGCGGCCACAGATTTTTGGATATTAACTTCTTAAGATCCTTTCTAACTGAGCTTCCCCTGCCCGTTGCGACGCCCACAGAAATGCTGTTTTTCAACAGGCTAGTCAGCATGTCTCCAACTTCCATGGGCGGACCAGAAAAGCGGCGATCATAATCGCACAATGTTCCATCATAATCAAAAATCGCCGCGCCAAACTTCGCTTTGGATACCTTGTCTACGAATCTCTTTAGGGATTTCATTTGAGATTGTGCGGCGCTTCCAGTGGCGCTGCCGAATTTTCTGCGCAGTGCAAGCTCTTCAAATGCAGTCATTGGGGCGGAGCTGCTGCCTGGTACCGACAAGTGATAGATTTTCGTACCAAAATCAGGCACTCCCGGCCTCCCAGGATCAATTTTTCGCGCATCGCCAAAAATTTTGATCATGAAGAGGGATTGTATAAGCAGTCCAAGAGATGCAACGGGACCGTCAAATTTCGTGGAAATAGATGCTGAGGGAATGTATTCTGGAATCAGGCGTAGTGTTTTGGCGGCAATGCTCCTGCAACCAGGAGTTATGAAAGCCACAAGTCCAGTCTCTTCTTTGTTTTTATCAAGCCAGTTGTGCCTGCCATGAGCGAAGCTGCGATAATCGGCAAGATGGACATTGGCTAGTCCCGCCTCTGACATTTTGGACTCGGCATCAACAGCGGCCGCCTTTCCCCAGTTGTCATAAAGGCAGAGAATGGTTTTTTTGCCGGCCAGATGTTCCAGCCGGCAGCTCAGTTCTTTGGCAAATTTTTGCCGGGCGTGTCCGCCAAAAGCAAGATCATTCAAGGACGGCAGTACAAAAGGCAGCGAATTGCTCCCCACATAAGATCTGAACAGCCAGATCATGGTTGCAACCAGGGAGTTTGTTGCAAGAAAGCCGTCCTTTTTTGTAGGCAGATCTTCTGAGTGAACGAAGATGTTTTTGGTTTTGGATGCTAGTCTTGTCAGTTTGTTGTCAGTACTTGCACACACAATCGCAAGATTTTTGGGCCCGATAGAGGCTGCTCTCTCAAACGAAGACAAAATATCACGGTTGTTTCCGCCGGCAGTTACCACCAATACGGAGCAGTTCCTGCCGATATTTTCATATCCTAAAAACTCCAGGGGCGTAAGCGGCTTTGCCATTGAGCCGATTTGCTGATGCAGCATTGATGCAAAGACGGCAGCGGAAAATGATCCTCCAGACCCTACGGCATACAGCGGCGATTCGGCGGACAGCTTTACAAATTTTGAAAGATCGCAGATTGGTGTTCCGGCCGCCCAGGCATAAGACTCTGAAAGTTTTTCCAGCTCTTGCGCATACGGCTTTCCCAAAATGTCTTCTCCGTATCTGCAAGATCAGGCCATGATAAAGATGTACGGTTTGTAACAGCAGTTCAGCATTTGTCCGGCAACAATAAGCCAACTTTCCAGCAGATATTGGAGTCAGCCGCCAGGGTCGTGCGCCCATGGCATCTCTTCCAGAGCACAGACTAGCATAACCATGCATGGAATCGGCATGTCCAATGCGAGTTCGCTGTCTTGCGCTGTCCGTTCCCCTTCGCGCATCCACATATTGTGCATGATCACTGCCATGCAGAACAGCATTATTCTGACTGATGCACTCTTGCTGGCGCACGGGCGCATCTGCTCTATGCATCTGTATCCGGTTTCAATTCCCCATCTTTTCTTGTATTCTTCCGCAATGCGCTTCAGCATGCTTGGAAGCTGCCTCAACGACAGATTTTCCATGTCCTCTTTTTTTCTTAATGTGAAGATAGAATTCTGCGATGCGGGAATCCGGCTTGCATCTGATATGGCTCTTGACAGCTTCCGTCAGAGTCCAGCGCGCCATCAAGTCTCCGCGCCTGGTTATGTGTCCGTGATGAACCGCATCCGCCGAATTTCTTGCCGATGGAGCCGCTACTGCATATGAGCACAATTTGCTTGAACCAGAAAATCTGGAAACGCCACCTATTGTGGCAGCTGCGGCCGGCGCCGCGTATTGCCCAGCTTCTTTTATGGACATCAGCAGTTGCGCGCCGGGGTTTTCCTTTGCCGTATTTCTTATTTTGGCATCTGTCTTGATGATGCAGTCATTTAGCGTCTCAATGTCCCGCAGATGCATGGCTGTCCCATAGTCTCCCAGCTTTTGGAGTCTGGCAATGCATGGGCATGCAAGCTTGTCGCCCTTTATCTTAATCCCTTTCTGCAGCAGCATTCCGCTTATGCGGTTTTTCTGAGCGGTTCGGCTGCTGACCAGATTGCGCCTTGCGCGCACAAGTTCCCTTTCTTCCATCGTCTTTTTGCTTGGGGTGCGGCAGGCTATGCATGCAAAGCTTCCTGCAGGCATCTTCAGCAGCCGTCCCGGATCAAACCGCAGGCAGCCGCCGCAGCCAAAGCCCGCAAGATTTCACATTCATCCCCACAGCTGCCCCATAATGCGGCGCTTCAGCCTTGGCGCGTCAAATTCAAAATATCCCTTTTTGATGTTAAAGTAGCTCATATAGTACGCTGCGCCGGCCTCGCCGCCTGAGCCGGCAGGCAGCAGATTCCAGCATGTGTCTTTTGAGAGCGAGGCGGCGCCGACGCTCAGCGAAAAGGGCGAGGACAGCAGCTCAAAGTCGTTTCCAGGCTGCTTTCCACGGTCGCCAATGCATAAAACTTCGCGCGTTGGGGAAATCCGCTTCTTGAGAAACTTGTACAGGTTCAGTTTTGACGCTTCTTTGGACAAAACGTCAACGGAATAGCCTGTTTCAACAGCGCGGAGATTTTCACGCTTTGCCCTGTCTGTATTTTGGATCAAATCCGTCAATTCCATCAAGTCATGCTTTTCAGGCTCGATCGTAATTTGGGACGGTCTCAGAACAACATGGTCCTTTTCCGAGATGATGCTGCGCTTCTTTAGAAAATTTGCAATCGACAGCATGCCTGGATCTTGAGGCGGATCGGCATTGGGAATGCCTTCATCTTCCATGCTGCCGATCTCCGTGCAGTTGTAATATCCTATGAACAGACGCGGCCGCAGGCTGGTGCGGATTACCGCTTCAAGTTCCTGCCTGACTGATTCTCCGCCGTCCGCTGCAACGCCCACAAGAATATTGCGTTCCAGCAGGCGGTTCAGTCCGGCTTGAACTTTTTTGGACATGCCGTCATGGCTGCTGTAATAATCGGATAATGTGCCGTCATAGTCAAAAATCACCGCGCCGAATTTTGCTTTGGACATTTTATTCGTGAATTTCTCCAAGTACTTGTACGTGGGATTCGCATCAAAGCCGCACATGGCGTTGCCGAATTTTCTGCGCAGGGCAAGCATTCCAAAGTTGGTCATCGGCGCAAACATGACACCTGGCACGGACAAGCGGTAAAGTTTTCTGCCAAAGGCAGGCGGTCCCGGCCTTCCAGGATCAATGCCTCGCGCATCGCCAAAAAATTTTATCATAAAGAGAGACTGTATCAGCAGTCCGATGGATGCGACGGGGCCGTCAAATTCTGTGGAGATGGATGCGGCAGGGACGTATTTTGGAATCAGGCTCAGTGTTTTTTCTGCAAGGCTTCTGCATTCGGGGGTTACAAAGGCCACAATACCGGTCTCGTCCTTGTTTTTGTCAATCCAGTTGTGCCTGCCGTGAGCAAAGCTGCGATAGTCAGCAAGCTGGACATTGGCCAGTCCCGCCTCCGACATTTTGGACTCTGCATCAACGGCGGCCGGCTTTCCCCAGTTGTCATAAAGGCAGAGAATTGTTCTTTTGCCGGCCAGCTGTTCCAGCCGGCAGCTCAGTTCTTTGGCAAATTTTTGCTGGGGGAGTCCGCCAAAAGCAAGATCGTTAAAGAACGGCAGCTCAAAAGGCAGCGAATTGCTCTCTGCATAGGATCTAAACAGCCAGATCATGGCTGCAATCAGGGAGTTTGTTTCAAGAAAGCCGTCCTTTTTTGTAGGCAGATCTTCCGAATGAACAAAGGCGCTTTTGACTTTGAGTGCGCGCAGCGTCAGTTTGGCGTACGCGCTTGCAGATACAACCGCAAGATTTTTGGACCTGTTTAGAGATCTCTCAAAAGAAGCCAGGATATCCGGATCGTCTCCTCCGGCAGCTACCAGCAGAACGGAGTATGACTTGTTGAGATTTTCATATTTCAAAAACTCCAGAGGCGTAAGAGGCTTTGCCATTGAGCCGAGTTGCTGATGCAGCATTGATGCAAACACGGCAGCAGAAAACGATCCTCCGGATCCTACTGCATACATCGGCGAGTCGGCGGATAGCTTTACAAAATTTGAAAGAGCATAGACTGGCGTTCGGGCTGCCCAGGCATAAGCCTCTGAAAGTCTTTCCAGCTCTTGCGCATACGGCTTTCCCAAAATGTCTTCCCAGTATCTACAGGATCAGGCTATGATAAAGATGTACGGTTGGCGGCATCTTGTTCCATAACTGCTGTTCCAGGCGCAAAGATCTTGTCGTTTTTTACGCGTTTAGGCCAAGGTCATGGAACAGGCTCGCTCGCGGCTGCAGTTTCGCAGCCCTGCTGGAATATGCAAAAATCAAGGCTTTGCATGGAATTATAGCTGCGGCGGTACGCCGTCGTCGAAATGCAGGAGCAAAGTCCTGGCTCTTCACGCATGCCGGTAAAGATACGTAAGATCCGAATACGCCATGCCGCCATAGTATACATGAACCGAATATTCTCCAAACTCACGGAATATCGGATCTGCGGCAACAAAT
Organism: uncultured Nitrosopumilaceae archaeon; assembly: GCA_964347915.1. GTDB lineage: Archaea > Thermoproteota > Nitrososphaeria > Nitrososphaerales > Nitrosopumilaceae > CAYGAM01. Next base: position 25,339 of record CAYGAM010000010.1, read on the forward strand.
CCGTACGAACCGTCAATGTTTGGCGGAATGTGAGCTATTGCCAGTATATTCCCTACAGGATCAGATATCACAATGCCCACGGTATGATCCGGCACAACATGGCTTACAAACCCGAATATCATAATAGTATCTCCTGCAACATATTCACGCTTGTTTGTGTGTACGGATATGGTAAGATTCTCCGACCGCTCCTGGTTCAAATTGTGGATTATTCCCTCATAAGTTGCAATCTGCTCCTGGAGTTCCTGATTGTCCTGCTTTAGCATTTCAACCTGCGGAACCTCGATCATCCCAGTCTCTATCATAAACTGAACAACAGCTATGAATCCCTGATCATCTACGTCTCCCTGCGCCCATGCAAGAACGTAATTTTTGATGTACAGCGGAATCGTGTCTTGAAACTGCGCGCTTGATGCGGCAACCGCGCCGGTGAGCATAGCGAACGCTGCCAGGCCAATCAGTGAAATCCTCATACCCCTCAAACATAACTAGTAACGATTGCTGCTATATCAGTAATATGACAAATTATATTAACAAATGTTCCTAGAATGGTACAAACAGCAAACAAATGTAATATTTTGATGCAAATGCATGCCAAATTTGAACAAACGTACACGATTAGGACTTTCCAGGAAAGAACGGGGCGCCAGGAATAGATGGCATTGCCCAGGAACGAACCGCGATGAGCAGGAATGGACTGCATTGCACGGAAGCAGATCGCACAGGAAAAGAGCCTGCCCTGCGGCAGCCTCAAGCGGCTGGCCGGAAACAGGCGTCTGCCCAAAAGCAAGCCATTCTGCCCAGGAACGGATTGCATTGCCAGCGAATGAATCGCGTTGCCCGAAAGCAAGCTGCGCCGCTCGGAAATGAATCAGGGTACAAAAAGCAGGCATCTGCCCCAGGAAACTCTGCCGCGCATTCCATGCAAAACATTCAGCAGCGGCACAGAAATGGCCGGACATGCAGCTGCACCGGGCGCGCAGGATATCATTCAGGCATTTTTTTTCAAATGCTGCGCTGCGCGCGCATTTCAGCTTGGCCGGCCTGCGCAAAAATGCAGCGGATGTCAGCGCGTCTGTGTCCTAGATGCTTGCGGCTCCAAACCCTTCGCGTATCGTTCTCATGGACTGGAGAGCATAGTTTTGAATTATCTCAGAGTACTGTTCCAGTACAGGCGCCATTTCGTCAGCTGAATCCGCAAGGTAAAATCCCGGACAATCGCCGGTAAACTGAAAAGCGGCATGTATCCTGGCGCGGTCCTGCTCGCTTGCAATCCATGTCGCAAACGGATACAGATAGCAGACTCCGGGCCTGCCGGGATGAATTCCGCACGAGCCTTCCTTGTCCAAAAACCTGCACGGTATGCGCGTCCCGTCGTCTTTTTCAGTCTCGTCAGGCTTTCGCTTGAGGTTTATCATAGTCATCGTGCTCGCGCCGCCTGGCGCAGCCTCGCTCCACGTAGCAGTAACCGTCTCTTTTTTTACAAAATCCGAAACGCGATCGTACTTTAGTCCCCTGCCTATTGTTATGAGATCATCGGATGTCAGCGGCAGCCGCCCCTGCCTCTCGCAGCAGTTGTGGCAGTCAGGCCAGTAGCATTTCCAGAGCACGTATTTTTTGTGATCTTCAAGGTACGGAATGTGGAATGTGACATCGCCCGCCCGGACCGCATAATCGGACACGCTTGTTATTTTTTGCAGCACAAAGTCCCTGAGCACCGGGTCTATCTTCCAGTCGGCTGCCAGGAGATCCAGGGATTCGGCAACCTCGCGCAAGGACAAATTAAGTTATAACCCGCCTTCCAATGTTATTAATGTTGGGCAAAGGCAAGCATGCGTCTGCAACGGAGATCAGGCGGTTCGTTTGGAATAACATAGTCTGGCCGCTCATACTTGAGATAAACGATGTGGCATTTACGCTGGAACAGTACCAAAAAAAGCGCGACGAGATATCTGCAAAGCACGATATCGGCGTGCACAAGCTCTCAAGGGGGCTGGCATCGCTGCAGCAAAAGGGGCTGCTCTTCAAAGAGAAAAAGATCTATTCTATTCATTACCGCCATATTCCATACATGCGTCTCAAGGCAGAGTGCGATTATGCCACGGCGCTTGGCGAGCTAAAGCTGGCCCGCTAGTTTCAAGTCCGCAGGCATGTCATCTCCAGTGCGCACAAGGTGCGCGCGTCTTGATATCGCCGTGCGAGCGTACCGTTGTGCAGCGGCGCCCGCATGACGCAATGCTGCCGCAACATGACGCCATTGCGCCATCGCACAAGCATCATCGCATCTGCCAGCAAACTGCCGGATCACAGAATAATTATATGACAACTAGCATCACAACAACACAACAGCCCGATAGTCTAGTTAGGTCAAGGATCTCGCGCTCTGGATCAAACTTGAGTGGATACGCGGGGACGGCAGTTCGAATCTGCCTCGGGCTATTTTTTAACATGCATGGAAAAGATTATCGGGACGCCTGGGCGATGCGTTCCAGCTCGATCTTTTTCTTGACCGAAGGAGCCTCTACCTCGTTCCGGTACGCCCGAACAAGGTGCTCGGCCAGGTGCTCCTCTATCGGCTTTGGGTTGGAGAACGTAGCGTCCCGCACCCCGTCGGCTATAAACCGCAGCGCCAAGTCCACGCGCCTTATCGGCGCCACATCTACTGAAACATGATAGACCGTTCCGCCATAAATTATTCTTGTAGTATCCTCGTTTGGAGCAGAGTTTTCAACTGCCCGCACCAAAACCTCAATCGGGTTGACGCCCGTCTTGTAGTGTATGATCTCAAACGAGGTTTTTATGATATTGAATATTGTCATCTTCTTTCCCGCCATGCGGCCTGTATTCTTGGCATACCGCTTTCCAAACTGCATCATCTTGTTTGCAAGCCGCTCTACCAGGTTGACATCCGCCTTGTTGAACCGCTTGAGGGCGGAGCGTCCAAAGGTCATTGGCATTATCATCTTCTTCATTGATATTGCAGTCCGGAGCCCCGGATCCTTTACCTCAATGCCCGATACGTCCCACCTTCGAAAAAGCAAAAGGTTTTTTGTCTCAGCCATGCTCCTATCTCCTCGGCTTTTCCTTTTTTCCTATAACCAGCTCGTGCAGCGATGTCCCGTTTACCTTGAAGACCTTGTACCGGACTCCGGGAATGTCGCCCATTGCTCCTCCCTGCGTCGCTCCCATTCCTTCAACATGCACCTCGTCGTGCTCGTCAATATAGTTCATGGCGCCGTCCCTGGGCAGGAATGCCGTAACGGATTTGCCGTTCTTTATAAGCTGCACGCGGACGCACTTTCTTACGGCAGAGTTCGGCTGCTTTGCCTCCACGCCGACCTTTTCAAGGACAATGCCGCGAGCCTGGGGAGCGCCTGCAAACGGATTTGACTTTTTGTCCAGTCCCAGCTCCCTTCTCTTGTACCTGGATATCGACCAGCGCTGCCTCTTCTTTTTTGCCTTGAGGACTCTGCCTGCAAACAATCCCAGCGGTGACTTTGCCATGCTATAGTTCCATCCTGGACTGTCCAGTGCTGTTAATAAGAACATTGTTGATTTCAAAGTACCGCTTTGCAAGCATTCTTGCCTTTTGCGCATTGCATCCGTCCCTTCCCAGAACGAGCCCCTTGTTTACCGGGTCCACCATTACAATCGCCTGCAGCGCTCCGTCGGCGCGCCTGCTCAGCTTGACCTCTTCAACAAGCTTTCCCCGGAACAGATTCTTGAGAAATACGGCAGGATCGTCGTTGTGCTCTACCATTTCGATGTTTCGCTTTATCATCTTGCGCAGGTTCTTGATGTTGGCTCCGTGCTTTCCTATTGCAAGCCCCATCTTGCCGGAATTTACTACGAATATTACGCGGTTTTGCTTTTCGTCCTCAATGCAGTCCCGCGCGGTAACCGAGGTTACGTTCTGGAACAGCGACATCAGCTGCATCTGATCGTTTGTCAGTTTTATTGACTGAGTCAATTTTCCCCCATTTTGATCGAATCCTGATCAATGTCATTTAAACTTTTGATGCGCGTAATACTCACTCTGTTTCAGACTCGTTGATGATTGACTTTACGCTGTTTTCTGCCAGCGAATTAAATGATACGGCGGATACGCGAAACAGCAGCCCGCACATTCTTCCCAGTGCGACGGATGTTCCTGAAAAATTGAGCGTATGCACATTATGCTTTTTTGCCTCTTCTCTTATCCTGCCTGCCGCGGACTCTGGCGCCGATCTTGACAGTACGACCAGTTTTGAGTCAGGCAGCGATTGCAGCACCCTCTTTGAACCCAGGATGCACTTGTTTTCCTTTATCTCGTCCCGAAGCGTCTTTTGCAGCAACTTGTTCATTGGTAGTTGCAATTTCATTCTAGGGCTTTATAACATTATTGTATTTTTTTCGCGGCTGCGCAATCGCAGTTTTTTCATTAAATTTCTCCCCAGGATGCAAAATTTGAATGCATGCGCAAAGTCTGCGGATGCGTATGTCCGCTGCGTCTTGGCTGGCATGCGGGCGCAAAGACGCCTCACAGGTTTGCAAGCCTGGCGCGAATCAAAGCCCGGCAAGAGCATGCTCATCAGAACTGCAAGCCGATCTGTTTTGGCAAAGCGCAGCGCGCCTTTGCAAAATACCAGAGCTGCGCAGTGCAACGCAGCATAGAATGTTTTTAAGATGCGGCATTCAAACATAACTTGATGAAATCTGGCAAAAAAATTGGCAGTCAGCATCATGCATGACAAGCCCACTGCCGGCCAAAAACTAATTGATGAAGATAGTGCGGCAAAAATACTTGAAAACTACAAAAAAGTTGCGGGCGATTTGCTAGCAGTATTATCGGCCACAACAAAGCCGTCACGAGATGAAAGTGTCCCAAAAACTCCGGCCGATTTGCAGCAACAATCGCCTCAGAGCAGCGAGTCCGGCCTGCTATCCTACATGGATGACAAGATTGACAAGCTGACAAGCCGCTACCATGAGCTGTCATTGCAGATAAATGACATGAAGAGCAAATTAGACATGCCGCCGTACCAAGAAATAGCAATCTTTGCAAGAAAGATATTTTCAGGGATGCCGCTAGTTGACAGCGTATCATACAAGACTATACCATCAGGCATGATACTCATAATAGTTCACAAGGAAAAAAGCATGGCAGATGTCCTGGATCAGATTCATGTTGGGACGGCAAAATTAGAAGAAGCGTTTCCAGAAACATACTTTGAACGGTGGATACTGAGCACAGCCGAAGCTCGAAAAGACGTTTTGCAGGACAGTACGCGAATGTATTAACATGGCCGATGAGATTCAGGAATGGCACGCGTCACAAAGCCGGCACAACAAGAATTGTTCATGCGACATTGCAGCAAAGCTGCAAAACACATATCCGGACTGGGAAATAACAACTCTGTTTTACTCTGCACTGCACATCATCAATGAATATTTTGTTCAAAACAACATGCCCAAGCCAAGAAATCACATGCAAAGAGGCAGACTGATCAAAAAAGATCTCTGTCAAATTGATTTAGAATACCAAAAGCTGTACGATATGAACATCAAAGCAAGATATCAATCAAGTTACAGCTGCATAACTCCGAGCGATGTGCAGCTGGCCAGCGACTGCTTCAATAAAATATTATCATATGTCAACGCAGTAAGAGTTTACGTCCCGCCAAAACACGATTAAATCTACGCCAAATATGACTTACATATAACATAAAATTCATGATTTAGGTACAATTATTGCATTTATTGTAAAATTTGTACAATAAATCACGTGGGACGTAAACTCTTACGTCAACGCAAATATTTGACTAGGCCGCATGCTTTCGAGGAAAAGTAATGCCGCGTCAAAGGAATGTCATGCCCGCAGATCGTTTCCTTTCGGCAGTGGCGCTTGTAATTGCCGCCATAGCCGCATCCCAAAATGACGGTCCCGGATTCAGAACTTGCTTCGGCATTCTGGAGATCAGTCTTTCCGCATAAAATAGAATCCGGCAGTTTAATGCGTCCCTGCCGGCGGGCCGCTGCGAGTCCGGGCGCGCCAAATGCCGGCACGGCAGTTCAATTGCCCGAAACAAAAATGGGCTGCAAATTCTGCTGCGCGGGAAATTTCTAAAACCAATAAAGTCCGCGCCTCCATGATTAGAAGGGCCATGCCGGCCTGTCCTTTTGCCGGCAGTCTCATGATCTATGCGCCGTCAAAAGCGGCCAGTGCGGCCGCTTCGCCGTGATGCGATATCAGCAGCGCCGCAAATTCGGCCCATTCCAAATCGCCGGACTATGGCAATTGCAGTCACCGCAGGAGCTGCCAAATACATGACCAGGTTCAAAAGTATTACAAAAGATCCCATAGTCAAGACTGATGCCTCGGAGTTTTCTTCTGCCAGCGACATTACTGACAGCGAGTGAATCATCGGAGTTATCAGCGCTTTTACAGCTTCGCGGAACGCGGGACTCTCGCGCTGCATGTCGGCTATTCCAGGCGAGAACGTGTAATATATGGAATTAAACTTGTCCACAAAAGAGGCTCCCGAATCCGTGGAGAGAAGAGCATCGTCCCGCAGCTCTCGCAGCATCTGCACCTGCGGCGCCAGCTCGGTGCCGTATGCGGCAGTTGCAATGAGGCATCCGCTGTCGTCTGCAGGCGGCGCCTGCGGGCGCGGCACGCATTCGCCGCCTGAAAGGACCTGCCCAGGCCCGCAGCCGGGTTCTGCGATCTCGTCAGGCTCTGCAGGAGCCGGCACTGCTGCGTCAGGCGGCTCTGATGCATCGTCCGGTTCCGCAGGAACAGGCGCAAAGTCCGGTTCTGCCGGCGGCTGCTGTACTGCAGGCTGCGCGGAAACTGCCTGCACCGGCGCCGGAGCATCAGGAGCGTACCTTGAATATTCAATCTGTCCTGTGCATCTGTCAAGCGTGTTTATTGTCTTGGATGTTGATGAGCCGTCGTTTGCATTGACTTTGAGCAGCATAATTCCGGCATGCACGCCTGCGGTGTAGATGGCGCGGCCGTCCAAATTTTGAACCGCGTCCTGCACGGGCGTGAATGACTCAGAGCCTGCTATTATGGTGATCTCAGCGGCGAGATTGCTGTCCAGGATTACTGCAGTTGACGGCGCGTTGCAGTCCCACATTACAGAGTACAGTCCGGCAAATTCGGCTGGTGCAGCCGCGCCGCCGCTCCCTCCACCACCACCGCCGCCTCCGCCGCCTCCGCTTCTTCCGGGAGTTGACGGCTGGTTTTGTCCGCCGAGCGGCACGGCGCCGCTTGTTCCTGGACCAGGCGACAGGCTGCCGGCCAGCCTGGTTGGATTGCCGAATGTGTCAGATATTGCATTTCCGGCAAGATCAGATACGGCGCCTGCGCCAATCTCAAGCTGCGGATTTAGCAGCAGACTGATCGTATTCAGATGATTGCCAGCAAGTATGATGGATATGGTATCGCCGTCTGCGGTACTGGCAAGGCGGGCGCCGGACAAGGAGGTGCGGCTTGAGGAATCTCCGCTTGTGACATACAGCATCCCCAGATCGATCTCAGATGCATCAACCGGCTCGCTGAATGTTATTCTCAGTGTTCCATCCCGATTCAGTTCGGCAGATTCAATTTCAGGAGGCGCAGAGTCAAGATTTACGGTTACCGTTACGGTGCCCTGCGTACTGTTTTGTCCGTCGGTTGCAGTATAGCTAAACGTGTCGGTGCCGGCAAAGTCCCGGTTGGGCGTGTACGTGATCGTCGTATCGGCGTGGTTCGCATTGCCGTTGGACGGACTTGATACTGCCGATATTCGGACAGCGTCTTCGTCAGGATCTGATATTGCAGGAGTTATGGTCACAGATGTGTTTACCGTAGTTTCAGCAGTTGCGTCAGGCGCAATTGGCGGCCTGTTTGATGCGGGTATGACGGTGATCGGATTGTCGGGCGCGGCCTCAATAGCGTTTCCGTCAAGATCGGATACGGCTCCCGCTCTAATGTCAAGCTGCGGAGTGCTCATCCGGATAATCCGGTTCATCTGAGCCGTACTGAGCGTCATGGACAACGTATCCGAGTCAGAGGCTGCATCATCAATGACTGCTCTGTTCAGGCTAACCTGGTTTGCCTGCCCTGCTTCGCTGACGTACAGCAGTCTCAGATTTGCGGCAGAGACGTCTATCGTCTCGCTGAATGCGACGGTCATCACGCTCGTGTTATGATCCAAGGATGCAGAGACAAAGACGGGCGAAGTCTTCGGCTCTTCTACTGTTACCGTCCTAACAACAGTATCCAGCAGGCCGCACCCTTTGGTGGCATTATACTGAATCTTGTATGCGCCGGGTACAGTGGTGTCAAGCCTGCTGGCATTGCTGGCAATGGCTGCATTGTCAGGCGTGGCCGCTCCCGCATCTGCATATGCGCCGCCTTGCGGGACAGTTGCGGCATCGCCGCCAATCAGAGTCAGATAGTTTTCGTTGTACAGTATGACTGCGGTGGTATTTGCGCCGGCAGTAAATGGGTTGGCAAGGACTGTATGGTACCAGGAATGCTGCAGGCGTGCGCCGCCGCCTGCAGCTTCAGCAGTCTTAAGACTGCATCTTGCATCTCCCATAGCAATATACGTCGAATCGCGCTCTGATTGCGGAATATACGAACTGAGTCCCAAATAAGTAGTGGGTGGAGTGGTCTGTTCTTGGTAATCCAAGTTCTGTACAGTGTACACTGTGCCGTTCAAGCTAAACGTATTATTCATAGTAGGCGCGTTATGCGTTATATTGCCGTAGGAGCCGTTATCCCAGCCGGTTGCGCCTTCTAAGCCACGATATTCTGAAGTTATAGTCGCATTCCAGAGTACGATATCAGGGCTGACGGCAAAAGTCAGAATTTGGCTGTCCGGAGCAGCATCTATGGCGTTTCCTGCAAGGTCAGATACGGCGCCCGCATCAATGTCAAGCTGCGGCGCAGCCATCAAAGTTATCCGGCTTAACTGGCCGGAATTAAGCGTCATTGATAGTGCAGTCGAGTTGGGCGCGGCAGAGTCAAAATCAGCGCCTGTCAGGGCAACCTCGTTCGCCTGTCCTGTTTCGCTCACGTGCATTTTGGTCAGATCGGCGGCAGAGGCATGTATTTTCTCATCAAATGCGATTGTCATCCCGCCCGTCCTTGTGTTCAAGGATGCGAATGCAAAGGACGGGCTGGCATCTGTCACCTCCACTGTCCTAATTGCAGTGTCCAGCACGCCGCAGCCTTTGGCGGCATTATAGTGAATCTTGTATGTGCCAGGCACAGAAGTGTCAACCCGGCTGGCATTGCTGGTAACAGTTGCGCCGTCTGGCGTTTCAGCACCTTCGTCCGTGTATGAATCTCCCTGCCGCACCGTTGCAGCGTCGGCGCCGTTCAGCTTTAGATAGTTTGAATTGTACAGTATGGCTACGTCAGTCTTTGCGCCAGAATAAGGGAATGGATTCACAATTATAGAGGAATGCCAGACATGCGCGTCAATCCCAGCCCAAGCAGGAGTCCTGGTTGAAAAGCTGCATCTCTTATTCTCAAAAGTGATATGCAGTGAATTGCGATCGGATTCCTCAATGTGATTGTCAACTTGAATGTAGGTGTCAGATCCCCCGACATAAAACATGCCTCTTAGTGCGTACGTTGTGCCGTTAGCCACAAACATATTGTTTGTAGTAGGCGAGTGATGCGCTATGCTGCCAAGACTGGGATACGTGGCAATGCTCCATCCAGTTGCGCCGTCAGTGGTCTCAGATCCTGCAGTTATAGTCGCATTCCAGAGTACGGTATCAGAACCCGCTCTAAAAATTAGGATATGGTTGTCCGGAGCGTCATCTATGGCGTTTCCGGAAGCGAGTGCAACCGCCCCTGCCTCAATGTCAAGCTGCGGCGTCTCCATCGCAGTAATCTGGCTCAGCTGGTTTGGAGTAAGCGTCATGGATAACGTATCCGAGGCGGGCGCCGTACTGTTAAAATCAGCGCCGTCCAGGGGGACCTCGTTTGACTGTCCTGCATCGCTGACATGCATCTTGGTCAGATCGGTTGCATTGACATTGATTGTCACGTCAAATGCAATGGTCATCTCGCCCGTATCTTGATCCAGAGTTGCATATGCAAATTCGGGCTTTGCGGTCTTTTCCGCTTCTACCACTATTGTCCTAGCAGCTGTATCCAGCACGCCGCAGCCTTTGGATGCAGTATATTGAATTGTATAGTTGCCAGGCACTGAAGTATCAACGATGTTGGCATTATCGGCAATAGTTGCGCCGTCAGGCGTTGTGGCTCCTTCGTCCGCATATGCATCGCCCTGCTGTACCGTTACAGTACTATTGCCGTTCAGAGTCAGATAGTCCGGGTTGTGTATGATAGCCGCATCAGTATCTCGATTGTTAGCGAATGGAAAGCCAAGAACATTAGCATCCCACCGATGCGCCTTCTTGCCCCCAGATGCTGCAGCATCCACGACAGTCGAAAAACTGCATCTCTTGTCATCCAGAACAGCATAAAGCGAACTGCGCTCTGACTCTGGGATGCCAGCATTAAGTATAAGTTCGACATAAACGAACTGATTCATGAAGAAGCCAGACACGGCGTACGCCGTCTCATTCAAGACAAACATATTGTTTGCAGTAGGCGGATTGTATGCTATGCTGCCAAGGCTGCCCAAAGTCCAGCCTACGCGTTCTCCACCAGATCCTGTTTTTGAGGATATAGTCGCATTCCAGAGAACGGTATCAAAGCCCGCTCTAAAAATTAGGATATGGTTGTCCGGAGCGTCATCTATGGTGTTTCCGGAAGCGAGTGCAACCGCTCCTGCCTCAATGTCAAGCTGCGGCGTGTCCATCGCAGTAATCTGGCTCAGCTGGTTTGGAGTAAGCGTCATGGATAACGTATCCGAGGCGGGCGCCGTACTGTTAAAATCAGCGCCGTCCAGGGGGACCTCGTTTGACTGTCCTGCATCGCTGACATGCATCTTGGTCAGATCGGTTGCATTGACATTGATTGTCACGTCAAATGCAATGGTCATCTCGCCCGTATCTTGATCCAGAGTTGCATATGCAAATTCGGGCTTTGCGGTCTTTTCCGCTTCTACCACTATTGTCCTAGCAGCTGTATCCAGCACGCCGCAGCCTTTGGATGCAGTATATTGAATTGTATAGTTGCCAGGCACCAAAGTGTCAAGGTCGGTATTATTGGCAATAGTTGCGCCGTCAGGCGTCGCAGCTCCTGCGTCCGCATATGCATCGCCCTGCTGTACCGTTACAGTACTGTTGCCGTTCAGAGT
>CAYGAM010000011.1:0-4728 GCA_964347915.1 uncultured Nitrosopumilaceae archaeon
TTGCAGGCTCATTGCAGTCCCACATTACAGAGTATAGTCCGGCAAATTCGGCTGGGGCGGCCGCGCCTCCGCCGCCACCACCACCTCCTCCACCGCCTCGGCTGCCTCCTCCTCCACCGCCTCCAGTTGCAATTGGCTGGCGTTGCTGCTCCAGCACATCGCCGGTTCTGCCTAAATCAGGCAATATGGCGCCGGCCAGCCGGCTGGAATCTGCAGGAATCTCGTTTCGTGCAAGATCGGTCACGGCGCCTGCGTCAATTTCAATACTCGGATTTGGCAGCGAGTTGATTGAGTTAAGCCGGCCATCTGTAAGATCAATCAAGATGGAATTACTGTCGCCGGTAGTGAGAATTGTTGCGTCGGACAAGCCGACGCGGCTTGAATATCCCTCGCCTCGGACATACAGCATCGCTAAATTGATCTCAGAGACATCAACCACCTCGCTAAACGTTATTGTCAGCGTACGCTCGTCCTGATTCACTGATGCAGCGACAATGCGCGGAGGCTCAGCATCGCTCTTGACAGTTACCGTTATGGTGCCCTGCGCGGTATTCTGTCCATCATCTACGGTATATCTGAATGAGTCGGTGCCGGCAAAGCCCTGATCAGGCGTGTACGTAATTGTCGTACCGGTAAAGGCCGCAGCGCCATTGGGCGGATTGGCTACTGCTGATATTCGGACATTGTCTCCGTCCGGATCAGATATTGCAGGCGTTATGGTCACGGGCGTGCCCGCTACAGTTTCAGCAGGTATGTTAGGCGCAACAGGCGGCTTGTTGGGCGTGCGTTCAACTGTGATTGGATTGCCGGATGCGGCATCAATTTCATCTCCAGAAATGCTTGCAACCGCGCCTGCGCGAATATCAAGCTGCGGGCTATTCATGTCAAGTATGTCTCTCAGCTGACTTTGCCTAAGCGTCAAGGATATTGTGTTAGAGTCAGACGCCCCCCGGTCAAATGCGGCGCCGCGCAGAGAAACTCCGCTTGTCCCCGCATCGCTGACGTACAGTTTGGCTGGATCTGCAGCAGAGATATCAATTGTCTCTACAAATGTAATGGTCAGCATTCTTGTGCTCTCATCCAGAGTCGCAGATGCAAAGACAGGCATTGTAGTCACTCTCACTTCTACTGTCCGAACTGCGGTATCCAGCAGGCCGCAGCCTTTGGTGGCATTATAGTGAATTTTGTATGTGCCAAGATTTGACGTGTCAAGGTCAGTAGCATTGCTGGCAATGGTCGCGCCGTCAGGCGTTGCAGTTCCTGCGTCCGCGTACGGTACTCCCTGCGATACTGCTATGCTGTCGCCGCCAATCAGAGTCAGATAGTTTGAATTGTACAGCATGGCTGCATTGATGTTTGTACCAACGGAAAACTGGTTGGGAAGGACGGCATCAGTCCATTCATGGAATGAAGTTGCGCCGCTGCCATCAGCGTCGGCATGCTCAAGGCTGCATCTCGCATCTCCCAGCGCAAGATGCACGAAACTGCGCTCTGACTCTGGAATATGCGAATTGACCAGCAGAAAAGTCGCCGGGTGGTAGCCATCTATTGAGTAATGCACTCCTTCCACTTCGTACATTGTACCATTCAGGTGAAACGTCCCATCCATAGCAAGCGAGTGATGCATGACGCTGCCAAGACCAAGAGTGTGTCTGTTATTCCAGCCTATTGTGCGATCAGCATCCATTCCTGCTGTTATAGTCGCATTCCAGAGAACGGTATCATAGCCCGCAATGAAAATGAAGATATGATTGTCCGGAGCGTCATCTATGGCGTTTCCGAAAAGGTCGGATACGGCGCCCGCCTCAATGTCAAGCTGCGGCGTGCTCATCCGAGCAATCCGGCTCAGTTGGCTCGCAGTAAGCGTCATAGATATAGTGTCCGAGTCGGGCGCCGTACGATTAAAGCCGGCTCCGTTCAGAGAAACCTGGCTTGACCGTCCTGCATCGCTGACATGCATCATAGTCAGATCGGCTGCATCAACATCTATCGTCTTATCAAATGTGATTGTCAGCTTGCCCGCATCCTGATCCAGTGCAGCTGCTGCAAGGACAGGCGGCGTGCTGTCTGCCACCTCCACTGTCCTGACAGCCGTATCCAGAACGCCGCAGCCTTTGGATGCCGTGTATTGAATCTTGTGTGTGCCTAGCGCTGAAGTGTCAATGTTGGTGGCATTGCGGGCAATGTTTGCGCCGTCAGGCGTTGAAGCTCCTGCGTCCGTATAATTTGCGCCCTGCGGAACCGTTACAGTCTCATCGCCGTTCAGAGTCAGATAGTTTGAGTTGTACAGTATGGCTACGTCAGTTATTGCGCCTGCGCTGCGGCCAAGCAGATGCCTGTCAGTCGAGTCCCAAGTATGCTTGTCGCCAAGGTAGATGCGGCCAGCAGTGGTGTCAAAGCTGCATCTCTTCTCTCCAAAAGCAATGTACAATGAATCCCGATGCTGCGTCGGAATGTGGTCATTAATTACAAGATGGGTTGCAGTTAATGATTCCGTATACAAATGTTTTACGACGTACGCCGTGCCGTTAACTGGGAATGTATTGCCGGCAGTGGGCGGGTGATATGCTATGCTGCCCAAGCTGCTGGAACCAGTACGCCAGCCGACATCGTCGTCCTGAACAACATGTCCTGCAGTTATAGTTGCATTCCAAAGCGTCCTGTCATCGCCGGCAGTGAAAACTTGAATCTGCCCGTCCGGAGCATCGCCTATGGCGTTGCTGTCAAGGTCGGATACGGCCCCCGCCTCAATGTCAAGCTGCGGCGTGCTCATCTGCATAATCCGGCTCAGCTGTCCCGCATCAAGCATCAGGTATATCGTATTCGAGTCGGATGTGGAATTGTCAAAAGCGGCGCCGTCCAGAGAGACTTCATTATTCCGGCCTGCATCGCTGACATGCATCTTGGTCAGGTCGGTATCAGAAAGGTCTATTTTCTGATCAAATATTATCATCATCTCGCCCGTTCTATAATCTAGCGATGCGGATGCAAAGGCGGGCGGCGTATCTCGTACCTCTACTGTCCGAATTGCAGTATCCAGCAGGCCGCATCTTTTGGTGGCATTGTAGTGAATCTTGTGCGTGCCGACTCTTGAGGTATCAAGGTCAGTGGCATTGCTGGTGATGGTCGCGCCGTCAGGCGTAAAAGCTCCTGCATCCCTGTATGCTTCGCCCGGCTGGACTGTTACAGTGTCATCGCCGTTCAAAGTCAGATAGTTTTCATTGTACAGTACGGCAACATCGGTATCTGCCCCGTCAGAAAACGGATTGGCGCCTGCGCCAGCAGGCAAATTAGGACCATACGACCATACATAATAACTGCCAGTATTGGCAACTGCAAGGCTGCATCTTACATTGCCCACTACAGCATAAACTGCATCGCGATCTTGCTGCGAAATCGGGCGATCAAGGAACAGCCCGTAGGATCCGCCTTCTCGCGAGTCAGTCACTCCAGTCACATTGTAATTTTGATTTTTTAAGGCAAATATGTGGCTGCCTGGCGTGTGATATGCTATGTCGCCAAATCCAGCCGAATGCCATCCTATTACGCCCCGATCATGATTCCATCCTGCAGTTACAGTCGCATTCCAGAGCGTCCTGTCGTTGCCAATGGTGAAAACTTCAACAGCTCCGTCTGGAGCATCTCCAATAGCGTTTCCGAAAAGGTCGGATACGGCGCCCGCTTCAATGTCAAGCTGCGGAGTGCTCATCGGCGTGATCAAATCAAGCTGGGCCTGGGTGAGCGTCATAGATATTGCATCAGAGTCAGGCGCGGCATCATCAAAATCAGCGCCGTCCAGAGAAACTACGTTCACCTGTCCTGCATCGCTGACGTACATTTTGGCCAGGTCGGTCGCAGAGATGTCTATTTTCTGATCAAAGGTTGCGGTCATCTCGCGCGTTTCATAATCCAAAGATGCAGATACAAAAGAGGGATCCGTATCTCTCACCTCTACCGTCCGAACAGCCGTATCAAGCACGCCGCAGCCTTTGGTAGCATTATACTGAATCTTGTGCGTGCCGACTGTTGAGGTATCAAGATCAGCTGCATTGCTGTCAATGGTCGCGCCGTCAGGCGTTGAAGTTCCTTGGTCCGCATACTGTGCGCCGCGCTCAATGGTTATTCTATTGCCGCCGTTCAGAGTCAGATAGTTTGTGTTGAACAGTATGGTTACAGTCGTATCTTCCCCGTCAGAAAACGGATTGGTTAAAAGTGCGGCAGGCCAAGAGTAAAAAACATCACCGCCAGTGTGTTCAGTAGAAGCTGAAAAGACGCATCTCGCATCTCCCATAACAATATACAGATCATCCCGATTGACTGTAGGCATAAGGGTCCGATCTATATGAAAGGCGGTTTCAGCATCGCCTTCTGCATATTTAATCTCGCTTATAGTGTATATGGTTATGCCCAAGCTAAATTCGTTGTCATTCAAGGTATGAGTATTAGAATTGTGATATGCTATTTCCCCCACAGAACCATCCACCCAGCCAACTGCGCCGCTGACGGTTCCGGCAGTTATGACGGCATTCCAGCGCGTGTTATCAGCTCCGGCAGCTGCTTCAACTGGAAGGTATGCATGGTACAAAATGCTGCATGAAACAAGCAGCAGTGCGGCAAGCAGCAGTGCGGTGCTGCGCTGGGATTGGCGTGCGCGGCTTAATTCCGGGGGGGGGGGGGCCCGCCGGGGGCCGGGGGGCGGGGGGGGGGGGGGGCGGGCGGGGGGGGGGT
>CAYGAM010000011.1:4738-12657 GCA_964347915.1 uncultured Nitrosopumilaceae archaeon
CCAAAATGGGCAGTTAACACCCCCCCCGGCGGGCAACCGCCGGTGGGGGGCGGGCGGGGTTTGGCGGGGGGGGCCTAATTTCCCCCCCCCCCCCCCCGCCAGCAGACTGACTAGGAGCGAGCAAGCGAGAGTCAGTGCCTGTTTTGTCCATGCTTAACATCACGCATAGCAATGCGGGCATATTTAAGTAATATTTGGGCGGATTTTGCAGTCATGGGTGCGAATTTTGCGCCCGGCAGTCTAAAATGCGAACATGTTGTCAATAGGCGCTCGCCAGCAGGCAAGCTGGCTCACTACAGAAGAACAGGTCAGGCGTGCGCAAGTCCAGCATTGCTTTACAAAACTGCAGGACGCCGGCAGAAGCAATTCGCAGAGCGCGCCTTATGAGCTCATTGATTCAAACTTTCTAATCATTTCGTCCATTTGTTCTTTCGACATATTCATCCCGGTGTACAGCTCAAACAGCTTCTCCATGTTCTGCTTTGACTCCTCATCCCCCTGCTTCCATACATGCATCTCGCAGAACATCTCTTCTGCATACAAGTTTTTCAAGATCTCATGGCTGTTCAAAAACATCCGCAGTTTTTCACGCCTGTCGGGGCTTGACTCATATACGTCGATTGTGATAGTGTCCTCGCCGGATGCGGCATCTTTGCTATACATCACCGTCTGGTGTTGCTTGCCTCCGTCTCCGAAAACATACTGGGACAGCCTGCCCCCGTACCTGAAGCCTACAATCAATGTACTGAAATGACATCTCCTTTACTTGTAAATGTTTTGACGGCCTTTACGGCCGGCGCCCAGATTCGTGCGTCCTAGAAAATTTGATCGCAGAATCCAAGAAAATTCAAAAAATCGCGGCTGCCGCCGCTCATCAAAATTAAAGCCGGCGCGTTCATTGCGCAGCGGAAAAGTCAAAGACTTGTTCGCCGGAGATTCAGGCAGGCAGTGCAAGATGATAGCAAGAAATGCATCAGGCAGTGCAGCGGCCTTGCCATTAATTATTATCCAAGACGGGATCTTGCCAAGATCAATCTGCGCAAGAGCGGCGCATTATTTTGGTGCGAGTACACAATAATGCTATGCGCGGCCCTCCAAGCCGCATTCAGTACGTCTTGCAGGCAAATGTCAGGAGCGGCAGCAAGCATGCCGGACAGACATGACGCACCCACCTGCAACACAATATGCAAAAGATTTCAGCAGATTGGCGCGCGGGCAGCGGCCCAGCCGCATCCGGCAAATTCGGCCGCAATACTTGAGTTTATATTACTCCACCAATTCAGTTGAAACTGGAATGGAATACGTATATGCAGCATTGTTGCTTCACAAGCTCCAAAAGGACGTAAATGAGGAAAACATATCAAATGTTGTACGCGCCTCCGGCGCAGAGGTCAACGACGCCCAGGTAAAAGCTCTTGTAGCATCGCTCGCAGACGTAAACATAGAAGAGGCAATAAAGGCGGAACCGATAGCAGTCGCAGCGGCTCCGCAGGAAACCAAATCAGAAGACAAAAAGGAAGAGCCCAAAGAAAAGCCAAAAGACGAAGGAAAGACAGAAGAGGCCGCAATGGAAGGACTCTCATCCCTCTTTGGATAAGCAGCGTGCCGCACGGCGTCCGGATTTTACTCGCAGCATGGATTCATGTTTTGTTCACTAGTTCCGGATTGCGCCAAGGCAAAGCGCGCCTCAGGCAATATCATCCCGGCAAAGAAGCGTCGCGTCCGCAAACTTGCCGCAAATGCAGGGATTATTTTGATGCGCCAGGCACCGATGAATGCTCAAGACGCGCAGAATATCCCGGCAATGCCAGTCGCGTCGTGCGTGAAAATATTTCCGCGCCACTCTAGGATGCGGCTTGCTCTAGCGCGGCAGCATGCGAGCGCGCCTTTTGCAGTATCGCGTTTATGGTCTCGCTTGTTGCAAAGCCTGCCTCTACTGCAAGATTGCGCGCAGAAGCAAAAGCTTTTGACAGGATGAATGAAGCATTCTCCGGCGTAACATATCCAGCTTCTATTGATAGATTCAGCGCCTCTTGATAGCGCTGCGCAAATTCGTTTCGTACCGCTTCCACATCTATCGTCAGCTCGTCTGCGCCGTACAGCACGCCGTCTTCCAGCGCATGCGCAAGTTCAATGCCTGCTTCAACCGGCTTGATGTCAAGCTTTGTTAAAAGCGGCGCCAGCTTGTCTGAGATGACCTCGCCCTTTTTTGCAGGTATCGTATCCTTCATGATCCAGATTGTGCCCTGGTCTATCTTTGTCGGAATCTTGGCTTCCTTGAACTCTGTAAGCATTGGTCCCGGAGCAATTCCAGTATTCTGCTCTCTTACCACCACATCCACGCTGGCAACATCGCCGGCTCTGGCTGCAAGCATCATCTTGTTCTTTGCAAGCAAAAGATTAAGCTTGAACGGAGACATGTCCGTCAGCATCAGCAGGCATTGGCCGTTCAGTTTTGATACGATGCCTGCTATTCCTGGAATGCCAGTCTGCTCAAGCGCCTTTTTTGCAATGCGATCCTTGATGCTGACAAAGAGAACCTGATCCTTGAGCTTTTTTCGAAGCGGCAGAATCTGAGACGATCTGACCTTGGCTGTTCTCACGATTCCCACAACCCGGTACTTTTTTGGCAGATCTTGAAGCTGCTGGTACATTTGCGCCTTTTTTGGAGGATACTTGGTGCTTGTGCGCATTATCTGCTCCTTGCCTGCATTTTTTGCTTGACTGCGCCGCCCATCGTAGTCTTTACCATTACGCGCTTTAGATTCTTGTCGCCGTTTGGGAGCTTTTTCTCCACCGCGCTTATCACAGTCATCGCGTTGACAGCCAGCGTGGAATTGTCCATGGTCTCGTCGCCAATTTTGCACGACAGGGACAGCGAGCCCCGCACCCTCACCCTTATGGACGCCCTGAATCTGTCCAAAAACTGTTCTATGGGCGCATTGAACGGAACGGGGGTGGGCATCTTGCCTCTTGGGCCCAGAATCTGGCCCAGAATCTTTCCTACATCGGGCATCATCTTTGTATCTGCAAGGAAAAAGTCATACTTGTTGACAAACTTTCGGGCGGCTCTCTTGTTGCCAGCAAATCCCTGCAGCCCTTCCGTATCCAGTACATGATCGGCCTTTGCCTCCTTTGCCTTTATTCCCATATCTCCGGAGGCTATGACGCAGACGCTTGCAGGCGATGCGGTATTTGGAACCTGAACCGTCTCGTTTATCTGAAATCCCTTTTTGACGTCAATATCCTTAAAGTTTAGAATAAGCTCAACCGCCTGGGTAAACTTGCGATCCTTGTCTGACCCCTTTGCATCCTGAATCATGCTCGTAATTTCCTCTTCGGCTACCATGAGATGCATTTCACTCTGGCTATTTAAAATCGTTTACAGGATGGCTTGCGAAAAGTAAGCAATTTTTACATGAATTAGGCATCAGGTTGCATGTTTTTTTCAATATTAAGAGCTTTTAAATGCAAAAATATCTACATTTATTAGAGTATAATGCTCAATCTGCCTTGTGCACCATTTTGACAGCCTTGACTTGAAGATGCTCTACGAACTCTCAATAGACAGTTCAATATCAATGCCTGCCCTCTCAAAAAAGCTTGGCATCAACCCTTCCGTACTGTACAGCAGACTGCGCAGGCTGACCAAGAAAGGGCTGATCAGCCGATTCACAATAGAGATTGACGACTCGCTCCTGGGCATAGGCGTCAAGGCCCTGGTAGGAATCAACCGCGACCCAAAGCTCAAAGAATCTGTGCACAAGAGCCTGCTGGATACTGCCGAGATCATCTCAATATACGAAGTGACGGGCAGGTTTGACATGATGATACACGTGTTCGCAGCTGATCTGGACAAGCTGCACAGCGTAGTCATAGAAAAGATAGGCAAGATAAAGGGAATTTACAATACGGAAACGTTTGTCCAGCTGCAAAAGATAGACAAGGTGCCAGTATATCTGGAATCGGCAGCCTAGATGTCGGGCCGCTTGCACAGAGGCAGCATCCTGACGCGCATCAAGCCAGGCGCGGCAATTCATGCGGATAATGGCGCATTGCAGCAGGCTTGCAGGGCTCCAGCCCAGGCTGCCCGATTGGCGCTTTTATGCCGCCATCAGGATGCATGCAATTGCAGGACATTATGCAGGAAACCGCCGCAGCGCATTGCGTCAGGACAGCCCCTTTTCACAAGGCATACGGGACGGCTCAATAACGCCTGCATGAATGATGCAGCGCGCCAAAACTGGACATTCAAGCTCGTTAGTAAGAGTTAAAAAATAGCATGCAGTCAGGTATCTGAAAATGAAGTACCAGTTGAAGAACATACCGGTCGGCGCCATTGACGTATGGCGCGAAGCGCAGGCAAGGGATCTTGATTCCGAAGGCATTGGCGAGCTGGCAGACTCGATACGAAACGACGGGCTGCAGAATCCGCCGCTTGTGCAGGAGGAAGAGGGCAGATACACGCTGATATCAGGACAGCGCAGGCTGGCGGCCTGCAAAAGGCTGAAAATGAAAGACATTCCGGCTCTTGTCCTTGATCAAGGACAAAGCATAGTCGGAGCAAAGACAACTTCGCTTATTGAAAACCTTCAGAGGCGAAACATGGCAGGCGCGGAGATCTCAAAGGCCATACGGTTCCTTGTGGAACGCAACGGCAAGTCCAAAACGCGCAAGGACCTGGGCATAACCGCAAGAACGATGGAACGGTATCTGGGATTTGACGCCGTGCCTCAAAAGATCAAGGAATTGGTTCCCGGCAAGATTTCAAGAGATCATGCAATACGCCTGGCGCAGGCGGCCCGAGACGAAAAGCACGCAGTCAAAACCATCGAGGCGCTGGCAAAGTACGACGAAGCAAAGCGCGGAAGATACATCAAGGCAATGGCAGACAACCCGGACGACACTCATGCCCAGCTGCTCAGAAAGTCAAACCGATACTATAACAAAAACATGAAACTGGATTTGTCAGGCTCGGCTCTCGCAAAGCTTGCAGCAGAAGCAGAAGCAAGGGAGATCACCGTAGACAGGCTTGTAACAGACATGGTCCAGCAGTGGCTTTCAAAAAGATAGAACCGCTGCATCATTATTTTTTAACCGGCTTTCGCCTTTGCGCGGCGCTCGCAGGCGCGATTCATCATGGTGCAATGCGCCCCGATGCATGGATTGCATTCAGGAATTATTCAGTTCAATGGCATGATGCAGTGCAGTGAGATGCGCTTTGGCATTATGCATTCCGGCAGTATGCGCTTTTGTACGGCATGAGCCGGCGCGGTGCGCACGGACGCATCGAATAATGGCGCGGTGCGCGCTGTTGCAGTGCTGCACAGCAAAGTATGCGCAGCATGCGCTCAAGCCCGGATTTTATTCGCATCCAGCTTGCGAATCAGCGAGGCGTCCTAGCCCGCAGAATGATCAGAATATTGCGGACATTGGGACATGCGGTACGCATGCTCCAGTCCAGAACAGCCATTAATGGATTTTCTCGTCCCACTTGCCTTTGCTTATCTCGGCAGTAATTTCTTGAGGCGTCATTCCCTCCACTTTGAGTCCGAGCGCAAGGCATGTGCCTATGATGCTTTTTGTTACTGATTTTAGCGATGTGGCATACGAGGTCTCGATCTTTGTTTTTGCAACCTTTACAACAGACTCCATTGAGATGTCTCCCACCCACTCTGTTCCCGACAATCCAGAGCCCTTTGAGATTCCTGCCCCCTTCATTACGAGAGCGGCAGTAGACGGTATGCCTATCTCGATCTCAAAAGTCTTGGTGTCAGGATCTACGATTACGGTAACCGGAATCTTCATGCCTTCAAAGTCTTTTGTCTTTTCGTTGATTGCCCCAATTACCTGCATTATGTTGACTCCAAGCGGACCCAGGGCAGGACCCAGCGGCGGGCCTGCTGACGCCTTGCCGCCCGTAACCAGCGAGGACACTCTTTGCGGTTCTCCCATCATGTTATGGCGTTAATCTTGGAAATTTAATCCTTTATCAGGCTTGCAGCTCATTCTCGCGTACCGGTGCCGAGCCGTTATTCATTTCGTGTCCGGGTCATTCAAGATATCGCTAGCTGCTCAAGCCAGGCCAGCCGCGCATCAGGCTGCTTGAGAATCGCGCCGTTTTTGTGTCATATTGCTCTTGCAGCATTTTGTTCACTCGCCATATCGCTACCGCAGCGTTTCATTCTGGCACACGCCGCTCTTGCGTCATGACTGGGCAATGCTTGGCGCATGCCGTCAAATGCACTGCAAACTTGCCCCACAGATCAGACTGCCTTGAGATAGTTTGCATCAACGGTTACAGGCAGCTGGTAGGGGGCGTCAAGCAGTATGACGGTAGCTTCCTCTTTGTCATGGTCGATTCTTGTAATAGTGGCCTTCATTCCCTTGAACGGTCCTCCTGTAACCTCCACAGTATTGTCAACTTGCAGAGTAGATACGGTTGACTTTTTGACCAGATAGCCTTCAATGTCCTCAAATTTAAGCTCGCCTCGAAGCTGGCCGCGTATGTGTCGAATATCCTGAATTGCATAAAATACCAGGCTCGGATCAGACGCTTCAATGACAACATACCCCTTGAGCCCTTCGGCCAAAAGAACAGACTGTATGTCGATCTGATTCATTTTGGCCTTGGCCTCCAATGTTCGCATGACCACCTTTTCCTGGCCTCCTGATGTTCTTATTGCAAAGAGATGCGATTCTGTTTCCTGCGACACCGCCGTTTCACTCTCACGTAAACGTTACCACTGAAAAGACAAACTGAATCGTAAATCCAATTGAGCCCACAGAAGCTATGCCCAGCAGAACCAGGCGCAGGTGCTGCTTGTACTCTTCCTTGTCGGGCTTTCTTGCCATCTTCATGGTATTCTCCATATTCTTTAAAGTTCGCATAATATTCATGTGTGAGGCTTAATATTGATATACTTATATCTCTTGTCGTGGATCTTTTAGTTGCGTACGAGGGTGATCCGGCAGGACACAACATGGCGCAGCATCTTTCGGCAAGCATGAAACCAAGCGATGGGATATACTCTGGCAGCAGGTATGATCTTGTTGAGATATCCACTCCCGCAATAGAGGCAGACGGGCTGGATCAAAAATACGGATACGGCTCGTACGTTTTTCTCTCAAAGCATGCTGCAGAATCTGGAAAGCTTGCGCTGACATGCCACAGTACGGGAAACTTTGCCGCAGCAAAGTTTGGAGGGCAAGACGGGCGCGTGGCCGTGCCGCACCCGCAGCTGCAAAAGCGGTACGTCAAGCTGCTGTACGAAAATAGGGGCGAGTTTGCGGACTTTGACATTACGATAGAGGCGACGCATCACGGACCGACTGAACTGGGCAAGCCATCCATATTTGTCGAGGTTGGAACAACGCCCAGGCAGTGGGAGGATGCCGATCTTTGCTCCCGCGTAGCCGATGTGCTGGACAAAGCCATGAACGGCTCAAGCAGTTATGACGTGGGAGTGTGCTTTGGAGGAACGCACTATCCGCAGGCCTTTACGCGCGAACTGATCCACGGAGAATTTGCACTGGGAACAGTGGTTCCAAAGCGGGATCTTGAATATCTTGACGACAGAATGCTCGATCACATACTGGAGCAGAATGCCGGAGCGGATGCGGCCCTGCTGGACTGGGACGGCATGGGACCGCACAAGCAGAGAGTAGTGAAAATGATAAAAGATGCAGGACTGGAGATCATACGGCTTTGAATCTGAATGAAAATACGGCAAGGACGGATGCTTAAGTCTGCTTTCTGTTTTCCGGTCTTCCAAAATGCGCCAGATTCATGGCGGTGCGGACGGCCGCATGCGGATCTGCAGGCAGCATAGTTTGAATTGTGAGTTTGGAACTGTATTATGAGGAATTTTTGGGGCAATAGTTTGGTCTCTGGAAGTTCAGGCGTGAGATTTGCCACC
>CAYGAM010000011.1:12757-33499 GCA_964347915.1 uncultured Nitrosopumilaceae archaeon
GTTTGGTCTCTGGAAGTTCAGGCGTGAGATTTGCCACCTCTGAGGGGCCTCCCAGGCAGATTCGCGCCTAATCAGGAACAGCTTCCAGAGATCATGGTATTGTCAGCAGACAGCAAAAATAATAAAATATGCCGTACCGGAGATCATACAGATTTGAATCTTAGCGAAAGAGTCTATGCAGAGCTGCTGAAAGTGCCTGAGGGAATGGTTACAACGTACGGCGAGCTTGCTCGGGCAGTCGGGCTGAAAAACGGACAGCGCGCAATAGGCCGCATGATGAAGATGAATCCGTATCCTCCGATAATTCCATGCCATCGCGTAGTAAAGTCAGACGGCAAGATAGGCGGATATCTTTACGGACAGGATGTCAAGGAAAACATGCTGAAAAAAGAGGGCGTCCCGGTGCAAAACGGCAAAGTAGCCGAATTTGACAGCAGGTTGTACAAATTCTAAAGCCGCGCATCAGCGGGGCCGCTTTGCATTTTCTGACGGGCCTGATCCTTCTTGCGCGTACCCCCAGACAGCGCCAGAGTGAAATAATTCCAGAGCTGCTTTGCATTTTCCTGCCGTGCAGTACAGGCTAGGCCGAACTTCTTGCTTGTATGGTGGACTGGATAATCTGCCTCAGGTGGGCCTTGTTTCGCACGGTGTTCCCGCCCACTTTTTTGTAGATCTGCCAAAATTCCGCGTTTGTAATATCCTTTCTGTCCTTTGCAACTTTTAGCAGGTAGCGAAGCGATCTCACCTTTCTTACATATACCGCTTTTTTGCCCACACGCGCTCCCTTTTTTCCCTGCTTGGAGCCCGTAGTAGTCCCGCGCTTTTTCTTCTGCAGATGCTTGCGGTGAGCCCTGCCGCGGGACGTACCCTGGACGGGCTTTATTCCGATCTTGTTTGCATTCAAAAGGCCGCGCATGTCCTGCCTTGTTATTGCATCCCCAATCTCTTCCAGATTTTCAGTGTCAAATACGATTCTGTGCACTCCATAGCCGGTAACCCGAGAGGCCAGCCGCTTTTTTGCCTTTAAGTTGATCATTCCTTTTCCACCCTTGCATTGAATACCTTGAACTTTAGATCAATGGCAGCTTTTACTATTGCTTCGCGCTTTCGCCTGCCTACAGAATGCCCGATTCTGATTCCGTCTTTCTTGGGATCAAGGCCGTCCAGTCCGGCAGCATTGAAGATCAAATTGTCCGTGTATCCAGACGGGTGCAGCCCCCTAGATGCCCTGGGTCCGCCGTATCCCACTTTGACCAGTCCCGGCCTGCCCCGGCTGAGCTGCTTGCGTATGTGGTTGTCTATGCCCTTGGGCTTTCTCCACGTAGTATCAAGCCTCTTGTACCTCCAGCTCTCCGGGCGCCTAAACTTGGGCCTCCGCGATGCAATCTGCTCGCGCAGCTTGATCTTGTCCTTGTTTATGGGCATACTGCACCTTTTGAAATTTAAAATAAATACGTTCCCAAATCCGCTTCCCGTTCTATGACTGCGATCCCTTGCGCGACGATCTTGCAATTTTTTACGTGTTCAGGCAGTCACAAAGCAGAATCCAAAGCGAAGTTCTTGTTCAAAGCACGGCATGCTCGCAGTTTGTACGCAGGCAGCATGCATTGAAAGCAGCAGGCTTTCAGATTTTGCGCGCTTTTGCCCGGTAAAGAGATATTAAGGAAGTTCAAAGCGCATTCAATACGCGGAATTGGACGGCATGGCAAGCGAAAAAACCCAGGTAACTACGATGTTTGGGCAGCAGATTCGCAGATTCGGGCTGGAGCCGGGCGCGATTCACCGAAACCTTTCAGCAGCTGATCTTGCAGGCTTTGCAGTAGAGCGCAGCGAGGGCGTCATAACATCTACAGGCTCCCTGTCAGTCAGAACGGGCAAGTACACAGGCAGGTCCCCAGACGACCGCTACATAGTAGAAGACGGCCTGACGCGCGATTCAGTGGACTGGGGGAAGATAAACCACAAATTTTCAGGAGAAAAGTTTGCCAATCTGCTGGACAAGATGAGGATTCATGCAAGGGGCAAGGAGCTCTTTGCGTTTGACGGATTCGTGGGCGCTGATCCTGAGAACAGGCTTGCCATAAGAGTCATAAATGATCACGCGTGGCAGAGCCTCTTTGCGCGCCAGCTGTTTGTAAGGCCCTCGCAGTCCGAACTTGGGTCGCATGATCCGGACTTTACGCTGCTCTGCCTGAACGGCTTTAATTCGGTGCCGGAGATCGACGGAACAAACTCGGACGTTTTCATAATAATAGATCTGACAAGGAAGATCGTGCTCATAGGAGGGACGAGTTACGCGGGCGAGATGAAAAAAGCCATGTTCAGCGTGATGAACTTTATCCTGCCGCCGCGCGGCGTATTTCCGATGCACTGCTCTGCAAACATAGGAAGAGACGGCGATACGGCGCTGTTCTTTGGGCTGTCCGGAACAGGCAAGACTACGCTTTCCGCCGATCCGAACAGAATGCTGATAGGAGACGACGAGCATGGCTGGTCCGACAAGGGAGCCTTTAACTTTGAAGGAGGATGCTATGCAAAGTGCATCAATCTCAGCCAAAGCGCCGAGCCTGAAATATGGAATGCGATAAGGTCGGGCGCCGTGCTGGAGAATGTGGTAATAGACGGAGAGACTGCAAGGCCGAACTTTGACGACGGCAGGCTGACTGAAAATACCAGGGCGGCATATCCCATAGACTACATTCCAGGAGCGATAATGCCGAGCATGGGCGGGCATCCAAAGGCAATCATATTTCTCACGGCGGACGCTCTAGGCGTGCTGCCTCCGGTATCCCGCCTGACAAAGGACGGAGCCATGTACCACTTTATGTCGGGCTATACTAGCAAGCTGGCCGGAACCGAGCGCGGCATTCGCGAGCCCAGGGCCGTATTCTCCGAGTGCTTTGGCGCGCCGTTCATGCCGAGGCCCGCCGCAGTATATGCAAAAATGCTCGGCGAGAAGATCGCGCAGCACAATACCAGGACATATCTTGTCAATACCGGCTGGTCTGGAGGGCCGTACGGCGCAGGCTCCAGAATCAAGATAAGATACAGCCGCGCGATGATTACCGCCGCCCTTTCAGGCGCGCTTGACATCGTACCGTACAGGCGCGACGGCCTCTTTAACCTTGATGTTCCCGCAGAGTGCCCCGGCGTTCCCGACGGCATTCTTGATCCCAGGTCCACATGGCATGACAGGGATTCGTACGACCTGTCTGCAAACAAGCTGGCCCAGATGTTTGTGGACAATTTTAAAAAGTTTGGCGGCGTGCCGCAGCAGATACTGGCAGCAGGGCCGCAGATATAGCGCGCGCAGAATGATGCGGCGCCTAGGAAAACCGCGGCTGCTCTGTCCTGTATCTTGACAGTACGATTCCGACAGCGGCAACGGCCGCCGTAATGGCTGCCAGTATTATCATTGATCTGTACGGTATTCCAAGATCAAGGGATTCCAGAATGCCCCTCTGCGCCGGCTCTGTCACATGTATCACGTCGTATGCGTCGTACCTTTCGCTGCCGGACGATATTCTGGCCTCTATCCAGTATGCGCCTGGCTCGTATACTTTCATCATGCCGCCCTCCTCCGGCGTTGAAGCCGTGCTGTCCCTGTAGCCGGTTGCGGCTTCGGTTACGTATATTCTTGCAAACGACCATGACGGCGCATCAATATCAAAGCTCAGCGTTCCCATGTCGTCTGCCGCATCAACGGTACCCGGCGTAATCCTCACAGTAATCGGAATTGTATGCTGGATGCCGCCGTGCTGCACTGCAATTCTTCCAACGTACGCGCCAAAATTGTCCTGCGCGTTCTGAACTGTAACATCAATGCCGCCCTCCCTTGCTTCATAGCTGATATCGAATGCGTCAGAGTCGTCTATGGATATGCCAATATCGTATGGCGCGCCTCTCTGGGATGAAACGTTCAGCGTCTTGGTGTCGGAGCTTCGAATCGGCGTCATGTCAAACGTGAGAGCGGTGGGCAGTATGATCAGATCAGATGCAAACGCCGTTGTTGCGTTGATTCTTCCGGAACCCGCCACGCCGGGCTCAAAGACTTCGCCAAACTCGTCCGTTATGGGGTCTGCCGTAGTAACTATGACGGACTTTACTTCTGCCGGAGTCAGGGCGGGATTTTTTTCCAAAAGCAATGCAGCAATTCCGCTGACATGCGGTGCCGCAAAGCTCGTGCCCGAAGTATGGTTGTAGCCTCCGTCCAAAAATGTGCTGTTGACAAACACGCCCGGAGCTACCAGGTCAGGCTTTGTGTAGAACGGCGATACTGGACCGCGCGAGCTAAAGTGGGCGACAAAGTCCGGGTTTGAGAATACGTGAAGCGCGGCGTCTGCTCCTGCAGATTCGCGGATCTTCAGCCCGTCTTCCCTTGATATAGACAGCGACGGAATGGACGGCTCATAGCCGGGCGAAGTAAACCGGTGAAGCAGCTCTCCCAAAAATATTCCCTGGGCATTGTTGTATACGAGTACTGCCAGCGCGCCTGCGTCCGCTGCATTCTTTTCTTTGTCTGAAAAGTACAGTATTGAGCCGTCGTCGCTGCCTCTTTCAACCAGGACTATTGCGCCGCGATAGTCGGCGTCCTCAAAGTCTGACTTTTTGCCGTATCCCGCAACTGCAATCGGCGCCGATATCAGCTGATCCAGCGGCTCGGTTCCGACCATCGGAATTACCTGAAACTGCTCTCCGTTTACATTCAGGGTGGCAACCAGATTGGCGGTTACGTTGTTGTATGTGGCTCCGACTGTTATTGAATTCGGGTTGATTCCGGGAGTCCCAATGCTGCCGCTCTGGGGGCCGTCGTTTCCGGCAGCCGTAACGACCACGATGCCTTCGCCTATGGCCTTTGTTACTATCGAGTCTATTCTGGAATTGGTGCTGTTTATTCCCAGGCTTATGTTGATTATGTCTACGTCGTCCGCTATTGCCTGCTTGAGCGCCTCTATTATGAGGTTTGGAGATACCGAATTGCCGTCATCGGTAACCTTGTACGAGTATATGGTAGCCATGGGAGCAATCCCCCGTATTGAGCCGTCTGCCGCAATGACTCCTGCCACCTGAGTGCCGTGTCCGTCGTAATCAAGCGGTTCTGCCGCCCTGTCGACAAAGTTTCTGCCCAAAAGCCTTCCGTCCTGGCTGGCGCCTGCAAGGTCAGGATGCGTTGGATCAATGCCCGTGTCTATTATGGCAATCTTGACGCCCTCGCCCGAATATCCGGAATTTCTCGGCGCGTCTATTCCAATGTACGAGGCGCTGTCGTCAAGATATGTTGCAGCTCTTTGGTCTTCTGCCCCATAATACAAAAAAACTCCTGCAGATACGATAACTGCCAGAAATGCCGCCCATCCATACATCACACATATTCAAGCATTCTACACTAAAAACCCATTTCAGCCAGGCGAGGTGCGCTCCAAAGCAGACAACAGTGGCGCATTTTGGAGCAAGGGCGGCTTTGCATCCAAAGATTTGAGCATTGCCGTGCCGCGGCTTGGGCTTTTTGCGCGCTTGGCAAAAATCACCGCATCGCAAATCCGATGATCTGCCCGCATTTGCGTCGCATTTTGCCAGAGCGCGCTTTGCCTTGCGTTTCAGCCAAGCGAAATGCACTCTTAAAGGCCAGGGCAGGGGCTTGGGATCAGGCAGGGGCGGTTCCATCTGCATGAATGTCGGCATTGCCGCCATGACATTCGAATCAAAGTACAATTCGCGTGGCTGCGTTTTCAAGCAGACATAAATTAAGCGAAGATTGCCATACTTTATGGAATACACACTTCCCAAACTGCCATATGCCTACGACGCGCTGGAACCGCACATTGACGCTAGAACAATGGAAATTCACCACACAAAACACCACCAGGCATACACAGACAAGCTGAATGCAGCCTTGGCCAAGTGCCCACCCGAAATACAGAACATGGATCTGCTGGAGATATTGGCTGACCTTGGTGCAGTGCCTGACGAGCAGCGCAGTGCAATAAACTTCAACGGAGGCGGCTTTGACAACCATCGGCTGTTCTGGAACAATATGAAGCCCGACGGAGGCGGCGAGCCTGGCGGAGCCTTGGCTGACGCCATAGACAAATCCTTTGGAAGCTTTGCAGACTTTGTAAAGACATTTTCTGCAGCTACGGCCGTAATTCAGGGCAGCGGCTGGGGATGGCTTGTCTACAACCCGTCCTCAGGCAGCGCAGAGTACAAGGCAATGCCGAATCAGACAAGTCCCAGGACGGAAGGTCTGATTCCGCTTCTTGGGTGCGATGTCTGGGAGCATGCATACTATCTGAACTATCAGAACAGGCGGCCGGACTACATATCCGCATGGTGGAATGCAGTAAACTGGAACGAGGCAGAAGCCAGATTCGACAACGCCCAGTAAGCTCATTTTTTATTTTATTTGAATGCCGGCAGTTGCGCCGCGCATGCCCAATGAAGATCAGTTTCCGGCAGGCGTCGCAGCCGCCCAAGATTTGGGACATTATTTTAGAAAATTTGCGCCGGAATCCGCATCCTTGCCGGACAGTTCTTGTCTCATCCGGCAAGGCGGCTAATTTCAGGCAGGCCGGCTGCAGAGGCTCGGCCGCGCCGGCGGCTGCATTCCATGCTTTTCTGAAACCGCGAAAAGCGCGCTGTGCGCTGGAACATTTTGGAGCCGGACATGCAGCTTCAATATGGATTTCGCGTCAGGCCTTTATCGGCTTGTTCATGCAGACCGAATTTGTTCCTGCAGCCTTTGCGCGGTTCCAGGATGCAGATGCGCATGCAGACTGCAGAATCCACTCTGCCATGAAGCACGCGACACAGGAATTTATCCGCAAATCAAGGAGCCAAACAAGCAGCCGATGCGTCCGCAAAGTACGCCGAAAACGGCCCTAAAAGCAGAGGTCCGCCCCGCTTTTCAATCCGCGGACATGCCGCTGTTGAAATTTTGCAAGCGCATGCCAGTTCTCAGAGTCTTGAATCCGGAATTTTCGCACCGAAAATCAGCCGGTCTGAGTGCAAGCCAGGAGCAGAGCCTGCCGGCAGTTTTGCAAATGAGTTTATAACCAGCAGCATGGCTCCTGCCAGCTGTGAGCGAAGACAAAATTCAAAACATGGCGATGCAGGCCCAGATGCTGGAGCAGCACTATGTGCAGCTGGTGCAGCATGAAGAGTCTGCATATCGCGCGCTTGCAGAGACCGGCGCGGCCATTGATGCTGCGCGCGGCCTGGGCGAGAATGCCGATTCTGAGGCATTGATGCCAATAGGCCATGGAACATTTGTAAAGGTAAAGCTGTCTTCAAGCGACAAGATGGTTCTCAGCGTGGGCGCCGGAGTCGCCATTGAAAAGAGCCGAGAGTATGTGATAAACTATCTTGAAACCAGGCTAAAGGAGATAGAGACGAATCTCAAAAACACAGCTGCAAAGAGAGAACAGGCTGGCGCCCAGCTGGAAAGCATGCGGCAGCATCTGGCTCAGATGACATCGGCGCCGCCCAAGCAAGATCTGTAATGTTTGAAAAGCTTCGCAGCGCGTTTTCCAATGCCGCAAAGAGTTTTGGCGAAAGAGAGCTCAAAGAAGACGATATTGACGAGGTGCTGTTTGAGATGGAGATATCGCTGATGGACGCAGATGTGGCGTCAGAAGTCATAAACTCTGTCAGGGACGAGCTTAAGAAGAAGATTGCAGGCGCAATAGTCAGCAAAAAAACCATGCAAAAGTTTGTGCGGGACAGCATGGTAAGATTCATCTCCAAGCTCTTTGACGACGCAGGAACGGTGGATCTTTTAAAAGAGATCAGGGACAAGCAGGATTCTGCAGATCCTTACATTGTATCGTTTGTGGGAATAAACGGGACAGGCAAAACTACCACGGTGGCCAAGATTGCGCACCTGCTGAAAAACTCCAAAATTTCCGTTGCAATAGCGGCATCCGACACGTTTCGAGCAGGCGCCATTGAGCAGCTGAGAGAGCATGCAAACAGGCTGAATCTGAAAATAATTGCCCAGAATTACGGCGCGGATCCGGCTGCCGTTGCCAGGGATGCGGTCCTGTACGCAAGATCGCACAAAGTCGACTGCGTTCTCATAGACACGGCAGGACGGATGCAGACCAGCAAAAATTTGATGGAGCAGATTAAAAAAATAACAAGCGTTGTAAAGCCCGATCTTACCATATTCGTCGGCGATTCTCTGGCTGGAAACGATACCGTCAACCAGGCGCGGCAGTTTCATGAAAATGCAATGTTTGACGCATCCATACTTACAAAAAGCGACGCTGACGCTCGCGGCGGCGCTGCGCTCTCAATAGTCAAGGTAACATCGTCTCCGATAATATTCATAGGAACGGGGCAGGAGTACGGCGATCTAATACCGTTTGACAAGGAGGTGTTCCTAAAGACCGTCTTTGGCTCAATTGACGAAATCGATTCAGAGGCGGCTTTACGCAAAACAGAAAGAGTGCAGAAAGCCAAGGAAGAGTCTGGCGAGAGCGCGAAGCAGCAGGACAGGCCGGCCCATCAAGACGAGCAAAAAGACGCCAAGACAGCCGGCGAAAACCGAGTCCAGGAGCCCAAACTTGTCCAAAAGGCAGGGCCTGCTCAGGAGACGGAATCTGCCCAGGAACAAAAACTTGCCGGCAAAGCGGCATCAGTTCAGGAACCAGCGCAAGCAAAGCCGTCCCAGGAAGCTGACGAGATGCAGAAGCGGCCCCCAAAGCCAGATCTGTCTCAGGAACAGAAATCTTCCCAGGAACCAGAATATTCGCGCAAGGTAGAACCGTCCGGCACGCAGCAGGCAAAACAATCCCAGGATGCCGCGCGCAAAAATGCAGCAGACTCGGCATCAAAGCAGGACAGCCAGAAAAAGACCAAGGCAGGAGCGGAGCTGCCAGAGCAGCGCAGAGTCGAAGAGTCGGAAGACGCATTTGAAGGAATAGAGACCGGCGACATTGCGCTGTATTCCGACCTTTACGATGTTCCGCCCCCAGAGAACGACTCGCAGGCCGCAAGCCTTGCAAAGCGCATCAGAAGATGGATATCCGACGGAAGGCCTGCTCCCGGCCAGGAGCAAAAGCCGGCCGATTCCAGAATGCGCAAGCCCCAAGAAAAGTCCGGCGATGCGCATAAAAGCAAAGACAGTGCAAAGCCAAAAAAGAAAAAGGGATTGTTCGGCAGGTTTAGAAGATGAAGATTCGCGCCAAAGATTTTCTTACATTTGATGAGATAACGCCAGGCGAGACGGCGGGCCTGCTTGACCTGGCCGAATCTCTCAAGCAGGACAGATACGGCAGGGCGGATCTGCAAGGCAAGATTCTTGCAATGATCTTTCAAAAGCCGTCCACTAGAACACGGGTAAGCTTTGAGGTCGGAATGCATCAGCTGGGCGGCAAGTCCATAGTACTGTCGTCAAGCGACATGCAACTGTCCAGGGGCGAAACAATAGAGGATACGGCAAGGACGCTTTCAAGGTACGCAGACTGCATAATGGCGCGCGTCTTTGAGCACCAGACAATAAAAGATCTTGCAGATGCGGCCAATGTTCCCGTAATAAACGGCCTCTCAAACTCGTTTCATCCGTGCCAGACTCTGGCGGATCTTATGACCGTCCGCGAACGCAAGGGCAGGCTTGATGCGCTAAAAGCTGCATGGATAGGCGACGGCAACAATGTCTGCAATTCAATGATTGTGGGCTGTGCAAAGACAGGAATGAGCATATCCGCAGCAACGCCGCAGCAGTTTCAGCCTGATCCTGATACTGTCAGCAGTGCAAGACAGTCAGTTGATGTGCGCCTGACAGCAGAGCCGTCGCAGGCCGTACAGGACGCAGATGTGGTAATGACTGATACATTTTCTTCCATACACAATTCCGATCCTTCAAAGATTCAGCAGCTCCTTCCAAAGTATCAGGTAAGCTCGGATCTCATGGCGCAGGCCAAGCCCGATGCAATATTTCTGCACTGCCTTCCGGCAAAACGCGGACAAGAGGTTGCCGCATCCGTAATAGACGGGCCGCAGTCTGCCGTCTGGGACGAGGCAGAAAACAGGCTGCATGCGCAAAAAGCTCTGCTGCTGTCCATGCTCCCCTAGGCTCCGAAAATCAGGCGTGCGGCATTTCATGCCGCCTGTCCTTATTTCTGCTGCACGGTAGCCAGTACCAGCTAAGCGAAATGCGCCCGGAACTGCCACCCTCGTCTTGCAGTCACGCATAATTTGGGCTGTGGTTTGGTTGCATCCGACTCATGTCCGCTATTGTACTTTCGTACATTTCGTTTATCTGATATGCGATTATGGGACGTAAAATCTTGCCTGAAACAAAACCTAATCGGTTTGATGTTTCAGATAACTCTCAAGTAGTTTCTTGTGCCATTCCGGCAGTTTTTCATACTCTTTTAGCGCCTCATCTATGCCCTTCCCAAGCCAGCCTTCTTCTAATTCTACCACAAGTTACATGCATGTGTCCTAGATATAAACATTAAATCGGTTTTTACAACTCAACTACTTGCAATCCATTAATTGAGAGCCCAATTTTGTTCCATGGCTCTCACAAGGTTGTCGATCGCATCAGCTTCCTCCTCAAAGAAGTTTTTGGATTCCCAAAGTCTGGACTTTGATCTGGCAGGAGCCCACGTGATTATTCTGCTCATCATGATGTCTTTGCGCCTGCCCATCTTGAACAGTACCATGTAGCGCCTAGGCGATATTCCAAAGTACGGCTTAAAGTAAACCTTGCCGTTGCCTGAATCCATGCTAATTGAGTCAGAGAACAGTTCGGCTGCGTGGCTCTTGAGATACGGTTCAATGAACACCAGCCTCTTTATTCCAGAATATACTATGTGCTTGGCACAGATGTGACACGAAAAAGCAGTACGGTTTGCTATCCTGGATCATTCCGGAGCAAGGACTTGCGCCATGGCGGCAGTTTTTCGTACTCTTTTAGCGCTTCCTCTACGCCCTTCTTAAGCCAGCCTTTTTCTAATTCTACCACAATTTATCTGCATGCGGCCTATATATAAACATTAAATCAGATTTTACGCCAGTCGCTTACAACCATTAGAGTGAGAGTCCATTTTGGTCCATGGTTCTCACAAGGTTGTCGATTGCATTTACCTCTCCCTCAAAAAAGTTCTTGGATTCCCAGAATCTGGGCGTTGATCTGGCAGGATTCCACTCGATCATTTTGCCGGTCATGCTGTCTTTGCGCCTGCCCATCTTGAACAGTTCCATGTAGCGCCTAGGCGATATTCCAAAGTACGGCTTAAAGTAAACCTTGCCGTTGCCTGAATCCATGCTAATTGAGTCAGAGAACAGTTCGGCTGCATGGCTCTTGGGATACGGTTCAATGAACACCAGCCTCTTTATTCCAGAAGATACTATGTGCTTGGCGCAGATGTGGCATGGAAATGTAGTGCAGTACATTATGCAGTCCTTGATAGAACCCCCGCGTCTAGCAGAGCCCACCAAAGCGTCCATCTCTGCATGTACTTCCCTGCCGTATTCTGTAATACCCATAAACGCAGACTCCCTTATCCGGTAATCCTTTAACGCGGCTTTTGTCATCTCGGCATCGCCCTCGGGAATGCTTTTAGAAATCCATCCCGATGCTCTGAGTCTGGAGATGGTGTCTTTTAGCATGCCAATTTTCTCCTGTTGATTCCGGTCGTGTCCTAGCCTGAACTCTCTTTTATCATACGCGTCTCCTTCCGTGTATATTCCGCCTCCCGCCTTTGGAACTTCGTTTGTTCCGGTAGAGATCAGATCGCCGTTCTTGTCCAGTATGGATGCTCCGACTTGCCTTGAAAGCGAGGACGATCTGAGTGAGCTCGCAAACGCGTGAAACATTCCCGACTCTTCCGGATAAGGCGTGTGGAACGTATTTCCAAACATCAGTTCAACAAAGCGGTCGATCTGCCTTCTTGCACGGTTCGGGTTTGATGCGTCCACAAAGACATCTCCCTGCGGGAATATCTCCCTTACGGCCTGGCCGCGCTCTGCAGCATCATCGTGATAGTCCCTGTCGACAAGCTTTTCTGCCTGGCTTCCCATTGTTTTTCTGAGAAGATCCAGTCGGTTTTTCTTGGATACATAGGCCGATATCAGCCAAAAGCTTTTGCCGTAGATCTTTCGCATGTCCCTTATCTCGTCTGCATGCTTTAGAGACTTTAGGACGTAGGCGTGGCCAACGTGCGGTATTCTTGCAGATCCCGTGTGATTTTTGCGGGATTTTTGCATCTGTATCGTGGTCAGAATGGCTGCCGCGCCTCCGCCTGCGCGGCTGCGCAGTTCGTCTCCAGCATCCATGTGCGACATGACCCGTTCGTATTCCGGCTCCTGTCTGACCGTTTTTTCCAATCCAAGCACCTCTGAAAGCGCCTTGCTAAGGACGATCTTCTCCGAGCTGTATTTTACAGCACGCAGAGATGCGCTTAGGCTTTCGTAAATCTGATCCAGATCTACCCCCAGCGGCCCCACCAGTCCAAAAACCAGTTCCGGCCTTGTCTCGTTCTCCATAACGCCCACAACCATTACGAACGCCCCCATGTCAAGTGAATTTTTTTCAATTACCTCAAAATAGTATTCACAAACCCCGTATATTACTGTTATGATATAGTATAATACGGTTTTCTTTTTGCAGTTTTAGAGTCCGGCCTGTTCATGCTTTTTCTGCACATGCAATCATTCCCAATTTCTGATATATCATTAATCATAAAGCCGCCCTTCAACTCGATTTGTGTGCTCAAGATGCATGCGTCTTCGAATATTCCCAGAATGCGCAAAATCTTGTTTGCAGGCATGCGGACGGGCATCGCTGTCATTGATATGATGCTGGGCTGTTTTATTTTATTTTGATCTGCTTCTCTTGTCAGTTTTTGTTTTTCCTTCTCAGAAACAGATTCATGCAGGATTTTTTGCCGTCAGGCTATCCAGCACGCCAAAGACATGCGCTGACGGGCGTCATAGTTTGAACTTTTGCTGCTGTATGGAACGCAAAATTGTCCCAGTTCAAGCCTGTCCTGCGTCTCACGCCAAGAAGAATCATGCATCAAGCAGGCATGCCGCGGAGTGCGGATCTGCCGGTCTGGCTGCCAGTGCACGCAAACACGGCATCAGAGCCGATGATGCCGGCGGAAACCCAGATAGAGCAACTCTTTTGAGCCGCGCCATGCTGGCGCTGATTGCATTTTTCTGCCATTGCACAATCTGGCGCTTATCAATTCCTTGCGGCTTGCGGTTTTGCGATAACAGATCGGTCTCTGGAAGCTGTTCTGGATTTCAGGCGCGAATCTGTCCGAGAGGTGCCTCTGAGGCGGTAAAACTCACGCCCAAACTTCCAGAACCCGAGATGCTGCGTTTTGTGGCATATGCCCGAACGCGACCGCGCATCATCAGCCTGCTACGCAACTATGGCGCTCTGTAAAAATGTGCACCACTGCATAATCAGATCAAAAGTTCACGCCGCGTAATCAAAATTTTACATCTTGGATTATACTTTAGTGAAAAAAGTGAAAGCGGGCGGCAAAATTTTTCATCATCTAACGTTTATAAGATCATTTGAAATTTTTTCACTATAGTCATGGGTTATTCTAAGATATTGAGGCGGCTCCGCGAGGAAAAGACCAATTATAAAAAGCGCAGTGCAATGCTGATGGGCAGGCGCAACTTTGTGACCATCCAAGTATCAAACGAAAACGTAGCAGTTCAGATTCACAAGCCGGAGATGGCAGGAGACAAGGTGCTCGCATCTGCGCATTCAAGATTCCTCCTCTCAAAGGGCTGGAAGGGCTCAAGAAAGAGCATTCCCGCAGCATACCTTACCGGATACCTTGCAGGAAAGCGGGCTTTGACCAGCGGCGTTGAAAAGTCAATAATGTACACAGGCACAAGGCGGTACACCGACAGGATGGCAGCCGCCCTCAAGGGCGTCAGGGACGCCGGAGTGCAGATACCGGCATCTGACGATGCATTCCCCGCGGGCGAGAGAATAAGCGGCGGCCACCTTTTGATAAAAAACGACATGCTCGGAGTCAAGTCGCAGATAGACGCAGAGGTAGCTTAGAAATTGAACCGCCCCAGATCAGACAGGCGCACGCATGAAACAGTATGGACACCAAAAACCATCCTGGGCAAAAAAGTGGCAGACGGCACTGTAAAATCAATGGAAGAGATTTTAGAGAACGGCTGGAGAATACAGGAAGGCGACATTGTAAAGAAACTGCTGCCTGATCTTGAGACCGAAGTCATAGACGTTGGAATAATACAAAAGATGACGCCAAACGGGCAGTCGACCAGATTCAAGGCAATAGTAGCAGCTGGCAACTCAAACGGATGGCTCGGCATAGGGCAGGGCAAGTCAAAGCAGATGCGAATTGCAATAGAAAAGGCAAACAATGCGGCATTCCTAAACGTCAGCCCGATCAAGATGGGCTGCGGCAGCTGGGAGTGCAGATGCGACCAAAAGCATTCGGTGCCGTTCAAGGTGAGGGGAAAGGGAGGCAGCGTGCAGATTGAGATACTGCCGGCGCCCCGCGGCTTGGGCCTTGTAGCGGGCGGAAAGATCAGGCGTCTCTTGGAGCTTGCAGGACTCAAGGACGCATGGACAAAGGCAAGAGGCTCCACGCCGACCATGAACTCTACGTCAAAAGCAGTACTGGACTGCCTGCGCCAGACATTCAGTCAAGGTTAGGAGTCATGGCAAAGGCATATCTCGTAGTAAGAATAAAGGGACAAGCAGATGTTCCATACTGGGCAGCCACGACATTGCAGCTCTTTAAGCTTGAAAAAAAGTATCGCGCAACAATAATTCCGGCAAAGGAAAACACTCTTGGCATGCTCAGCAAGGTAAAGCACTATGTGTCATGGACAGAGATAGACCAGGAACTTGCCATGGAACTGCTGGACAAAAAGGCGCGCAAAGGCGGCTATCAAAAGATAACCCAGGAAGACATATCCAAGGCAGGGTTTGGCAGCATGGAGGAGATGGCATCCTCGCTTGCAGAGGGCAAAACGCCGCTCTCAAAACTCAAGCCGCTAAAGCCGTGGTTTGCTCTGGCTCCCCCCAGAAGCGGCTTTAAGCGAAGCACAAAGCGCATGTACGGACAGAAAGGCATTCTCGGATACAACAAGGAGCTGGGCGAGCTGGTCCGGAGGATGATCTAGCGGTGGCCGTCAGGCTTCGCAAGACGCGCAAGCTTAGGGGTTCGCGCACTCACGGCTGGGGCCAGGTGGGGCAGCACAGGGCAAGCGGGCACAAGGGCGGAGTGGGCGTTGCCGGACAGCTCAAGCACCATTTCAGTTCCATGCTCAAGGAGAATCCCGATCACTTTGGGCACGATTCAAGCAGGCCGCCAAAGCCGTCAATCACGAAAAAATGGCTGAATGTCAGGGACCTGGACGACGCTTTTGTGAGGCTTGGAACAAACAAGGACGGCAGAAACGTAATTGATCTGGCGGCAGGAGGATACGACAAGCTGCTGGGCGGCGGCTGGATAAGATCCTCATACACAGTTCTTGTTCCAAAATTTACCGAGGCCGCAGCTAAAAAGGTTGCCGATGCAGGCGGCGAGGTGCAAAGATACGATGGCTGAAGGATCAGCTACCGCGTTTATACGCAAGCTGGTGGTCGTAGCCGAGCCGTATCTGCCCCAGGTGCCAAAGCCCAAGAAAAAGCTCCAGCTGCAGACCAGGCTGCTCTGGTCAGGGGTAGCTCTTTTGATCTACATGGTCATGGGACAGACGCCGCTGTTTGGCGCCACCACGCCTGAGTTTGACTTTTTAGCATTTGCCCGCGTAATCTTTGCGTCGCAGCAGGGAACCCTGGTGGAACTTGGAATAGGACCCATAGTAACGGCGGGCCTCTTGATGCAGCTTTTGCGAGGCTCGGACATTCTAAAGTTTGACTTTAAAAAGCCCGAAGAGCGCGGAATATTTCAGACTGCAACCAAAATAGTCACATATGTTGTAATAGTTGCCGAGTCTGTCGTGTACGGAATTGCAGTGTACGGTCCCAACATTACCGACCCGTCCGTGCTGTACATTCTCATAGGGCAGCTGATGGCAGCATCGGTCATAATCATGTTCCTGGACGAACTCATACAAAAGGGATGGGGCCTGGGAAGCGGCATCAGCCTCTTTATCATGGCAGGTGTTGCCCAGCAGATTCTGTGGAGCCTCTTTAGCCCGCTGCCCGGCACTGACGGCGGTACGATAGGAATCATTCCGTACGTCGCCCAGTCTGCAATAGCAGGCGATCTGAGCAATGTCTTCTTTAGGCCAGACCAGCTGCCGAGCATATTCGGGCTGCTGCTGACTGCCGGCGTGCTGCTGATTCTTGTATTTACCCAGGGCATGAAGGTGGAGATTCCGATCGTATCCACAAAGTACAGGGGATTCTCGGCCGTATATCCAATCAAGCTCATGTACGTCTCAAACATACCGGTCATACTGGCGTCAGCTCTTACGGCAAATGCCGTATTTTTGGGACAGATGTTTTGGGCAAACTTTAATCCGCAAAACAACAACTTTTTCATGAACATAATTGCGCAGTTTGATCCTACGCTTCCGTCATCGCCCATAGGCGGCCTGATATACTATGTAACGCCGCCGCGCGGGCTGGAGTTTGCAGCGGCTGACCCCAGCCGCGCCATAGGGTACGTGCTGTTTATGATAGGAATCGTCGTAGTATTCGGCAAGCTCTGGGTGGAACTTGGCGGCCTCTCACCCAAAAAGGCGGCTTCCAACCTGCTTGATGCGGACGTTCAGATACCAGGATTTCGCCGATCAAACAAGCCGGTTGAGACTCTGCTCAACAAGTACATTCCTTCCGTTACCCTGATAGGCTCAATAATACTCGGAGCGCTGGCAGGCGTATCGGACGTTTTAGGCGTGTTTGGTTCCGGAATCGGCGTGCTGCTCATGGTCGACATACTCATCAACTACTACAACCAGCTCATACGGGAACAGGTGGAGACGGTAATGCCCAGGCTGGGGGCATTGCTTGGCAGGACATAGCGATGAGCAGCCGCAAGATAGTCATGGTGGGCATATCCGGCGTGGGCAAGACCACGCTGGTAGCAGAAGTGGTAAGGCTGCTAAAGGAGATGAACAAGACGGTATCCGTAGTATCTTTTGGAACCATAATGCTTCAAGAGGCGCAGGCTGCAGGCGCAAAAGGCAGGGACGACCTGCGAAGGCTTCCGATGGAAAAGCAGCAGGAGCTCCAGACAAATGCGGCGTCAAAGATAGCAGCCATGGATGACAATGTGGTCATTGTGGATACGCATGCGTTCATATCTACGCCGTCCGGCTTTTACCCAGGCCTTCCCGAATACGTTCTCAAGATCATACGGCCGTCCAACTTTATCTCGGTCAGCGCAAAGCCCGAGGAGATCTATCAGCGCAGGATGAACGATCCTACGCGAAACCGCGACATAATATCAGTATCCGCAATCAAGAGAGAGATGGACGTTCAGGACGCAATGCTGTCCACATGCTCTGTTCTCTCCGGCTCGCCTCTCATACCAGTGCTGAACCGCGAGGGAAAAGTTCAAGACGCAGCGCACGCCATAATATATGCAATAGGGTTGTAGAATGGAGTTTATAGCGCTGTTCCTTGAATCGATTCTTCTCCAGGGAGGAGACTTTCTTGGGTTCGGAGACAGGGGCGCGCTCGGAAGCGATGATCCCATCATCAAGGGCATGATACTTTCAATGTTTACGGTTGCAGGATTTGGCATACTGCTCAACATATTCAATGCGGGCATAAGAAAAAAGATGGTGGACCAGGTAAAGCTGAGGCGCATAATGAAGGAGACGCGCGCCTGGCAAAAGGAGCGCATGGCCGCATTCCGGTCCAAGGATGAAAAAAAGCAGGCGGAGCTTTCCAAAAAGTCCTCGTACATGAACAAGCTCAACATGGAGATGATGCAGATGAACATGCGTCCCATGATGATTACGTTCATTCCGCTCATACTGATCTTTTACTTTGTTCTGCCCGAACTCTTCTCGTACACGGTGGCAGTATCGCCGATACCGCTCAACGTAATTCCGGGCGACTGGTTTCAGCTTACATGCACGGCGCAGGGCGTAGAAGAGGGCCTGTACTGCAATGTGGAGAACGAGCTCTTCCTCTGGGCATGGTACTTTTTGGCCTCGATTGCATTCAGCGGCATCATAATGAAGATTACAAAAACGTCAATGGATTTTAGTTGAGCAAGTCTGTTGTAATATCAGGACCGCCGGCAGTTGGCAAGACTACTGTGGCGCGCGCGCTTGCCGCAGAGTTTGAGCTAGAGTATGTCAGCGGAGGCGATGTCCTAAAGGAGATGGCAGTCAAAGAGGGGTACGCCGGCGAGGGCGACGACTGGTGGGATACTGTTCCCGGAATGGAGTTTCTCAAAAAAAGGCAGGGCGATGCGAAATTTGACAGAATGGTAGACGAACGCCTTGTCCGGATGTACGATGAAGGCGGCAGGGCAATTACAAGCTATACGCTGCCGTGGCTGGTATCCGGCGGGGTAAAAATATGGCTGGCAGGATCGCACAAGAGCAGCGCGAGCAGGATGCAGTGCCGCGACAACATGGCAGTCGAGGATGCCATGGAGATTACAAGGATGCGGTACGATGAGAACCGGGCGCTGTACAAGAGCTTGTATGGCTTTGACTTTGGCGAGGATCTGTCAGTCTTTGATGCGGTAATAGATACGGACAGGATGGATGCTGCCGGGGTCATAGCGGCTGCGGCAAAAGCTGCAGGGAGGTTGCTGTGACGCATGTTTGTACGCAATTGTGTTCAGGCCGTAATTTGGCGCAGGCAAGGATGCGAGGCTGCGGCTCTTTTGCAGGCCGGCTGTCCAGTTTGGGCTGGCTGCTTTGTCCCGGCAGCAGGCAAAGGTATGAGGCCGCGGCGCTCTTGCAAGCTGGCAGCCCCTTTAATGGACGGTGCTAGCATGACAG
Source organism: uncultured Nitrosopumilaceae archaeon (assembly GCA_964347915.1). Taxonomy (GTDB): domain Archaea; phylum Thermoproteota; class Nitrososphaeria; order Nitrososphaerales; family Nitrosopumilaceae; genus CAYGAM01. The sequence continues at coordinate 31,694 of CAYGAM010000011.1, forward strand.
GCAGGCAAAGGTATGAGGCTGCGGCGCTCTTGCAGGACAAGCATGCAGGGAGGCTGCTGTGACGCTCTCGCAACTGCAGAATCTTCATGTTCTGGACGGCGACACTACGGACGAAAAGTACGGCTCGCGGTACGATTCTCGAAGCATTGCCGATCTGCTCCGGTACGGAATAATACTGCTTGACAAGCCTCCGGGCCCTACCAGTCATGAAGTGGTGGCATGGACAAAGCGAATTCTCAAGCTTCCAAAGATAGGGCACAGCGGCACGCTTGACCCGCAGGCCACAGGCGTCCTGCCGCTGGGCCTGGGCGAGGCGACAAAGGCGCTCGGAGTTCTTTTGCTTGGTTCTAAAGAGTATCACGCGCTGGGCCGGCTTCATTCGCTGCCGTCCGGCGAGCGCCTTGATCAGGTGCTGCGCATGTTTACCGGCGAGATATACCAAAAGCCGCCGCAGCGCTCGGCGGTCCTGCGGCGCACCAGGACAAGGAGCATATACGAGCTTGAAATGCTGGACCAAAAGGAGCGGCTGATTCTCCTGCGGGTGTCGTGCCAGTCCGGAACATACGTCCGCAAGCTGCTATACGACATGGGCGAGGTGCTGGGGCCTGGAGCCACGATGGTTGAGCTTCGCCGGACCAGGGTGGACCATTTTCTTGAGGACGGGCTTGTAACGCTGCACGAGCTTGCGGACGCGTTTGCGTCATGGGAAGAGACCGGAAACTCAGATGCTCTGGCAGGAATGATTCATCCTGTTGAGCGCGCGCTGCAGGGAATTAAATCCGTTGTAATACGGGACTCGGCAGTCGATGCGCTGTGCCACGGCGCGCAGCTTGCGATTCCAGGGATTCTTGAGGTAAGCTACGGAATGCAAAAGGGCGACCTTGCCGGAGTATACACGCAAAAGGGCGAGGCAGTGGCCATCGCAGAAGCTGTCATGTGCGAAGAGGAGATGGAAGACAGTGTCCGCGGGTACGCATTCAGGACAAGAAGGATAATAATGGAGCCTGGAACGTATCCCAAAAACTGGAGAACCAAGACTCAGGAGAAGGATTGATACCAAAAAGCCTTGCCGCATCAGTGATGGCTGGAGTGGCGGCAGCCGGCGTCCTTGGAGTCCTGCTTTTTGATCCGGACGGCGGCAGCCCGATATTTGTGGACGGAAAGTCCGTATCGGTTCTTGCGGACGCTGAAACATACAAGATTGGCGAGAATGTCACCATATCCATAGTAAATTCCGGAACCGAGCCTATTGCGAACGGAGCCTCGTACGGTGTGAGCATAAGGGCGCTGGATACGACGCTGATATACGGCATCGGCAGGAGTTTCGATCCCATCGCGCCTGGACAGCAGATTGAAATGACATGGCAGCAGACAAAGGACGACATGACGCCCGTCCTGCACGGCGTCTATGTGATACATGCTGATGTGGAATATGCAGACGGCAGCACCGTACAGGACAGCGTAGCAGTGGAAATTTTAAGATGATGTCATGTTGGAAAAAATTCGCCCTGGATCTTGCAGGGCCACTCTCAAGAGACAAGTGGTTAAGCAATGCGTCATTCAAAAATTCACCCTAACCGGGTGCGAATCTATCACAATGCCGGCCGCATGCGGCATGAAACGTGTGCGCCTGCATTTGTATCGCACAGGCAGCAAGACGCATTTGATCTGATGTTCTGCAAGTAGTGCTGCTGCAGATGCCTGTGACTAGCGTCCAAAATATTCCCTACAGCCCAAAATATTCATTGATTGTGGAGTGGACCCCTGTTTTTAGGACCGTTTTTGGCGTACTTTTATGCACACTTT
>CAYGAM010000012.1:0-24184 GCA_964347915.1 uncultured Nitrosopumilaceae archaeon
GCTTGTACCGCGGCGCGCTACGCAGCAGAATCGTCGTCCCAGTTGATCTTGTCAGCCTTGCCTGACATTATCAGGGACTGGGCGTTTTCATACGGTATGTTCGCAACGCTTTCTGCGTCAAACGGCCCGTACGCCTCCATGTCAACGCCGACAAACTGGTCCATCCCCTCAAGAAAGCGGACAACCACCAGCTTTGTCTTGTGCTTTTCGGTCGTAGATTCCAAGAGCGCAGTCTTTCCGTGCAGTATGGCCGACAGTATTGTCTCCAGCCGGCTCTGCATCTCGTCGTACGACGCAACTATGTACTTCTCCTCGTCCGTGAGGCGCGCATAGCTTACCGCTTCTCCGGCAGTTGCCTTTCTTATCCTTGTCTTGATCAGCAGCCCGATCAGCCTTGTCACTATGTCTACAAGCTCGTCTTTGATCTTCTCCTCAATGCCGTCGTACTCTGCAAGCCGTATCTGCCCCACGTACTCTGACGCGCTTGCATACAGGCCGTCCTTGAGTTCCTGAACCTCATCGGTCTCAGCCTCCCTTAGCGTTATCTCGTACAGAGCCGCCATGTCTATCTTGTCTGTATCAGACATCTAGACTCAATCCTTAAATCAAGGATATATTTTGTATTGTTTAAAGTAAAAATGCCGTACAAAGTAAGCGAAGGAAAAGCAGTTCAGGTAACATACACCTCAGACGAAGTGTTTGAGATGATAAGGACGGCGGGCATCAAGTTCATTGACCTGCAGTTTACCAGCCTGACAGGCAGGTTTCACCATACTACGATATCCGCCAACACATTCACTCCTGAGCAGATGCGGGACGGCCTGCCCAAGCTGGACGGCTCTTCCATTGTAGGATTCACCGACATTGCCGATTCTGATCTCATACTCAAGCCCGACCCCAGCACGTTTGCGATTATTCCGTGGTATGAGGAGAATCGAACGGCAAGAATGCTCTGCGATGTCTACTGGGGAGGAGGGCGGGGAAGGCTTTCAAGAGATCCGCGCGGCGTAGCGCAGCGCGCAGAAGAGCAGGCAGGCCTTGCAGGCTTTGACTTTAGCGCGTGGGGGCCCGAAGTTGAGTTTTTCGTATTTGATAAGATTCACTGGGATGTTCTGACTCCGTACAAGGGGCAGTCCTACTCGATAGAATCCACCGAGGCTCCCTGGTCGCAGGAGGGAACGGGGTATCCGATGGGCCTGCAGGAGGGCTACTATCCCAGCACGCCTTCAGATACGCTTACTACATTCAGAAACGAGTGCGTAAACATACTGAGCGAGTGCTTTGGCATTCTCTGCGACAACCACCACCACGAGGTTGCGACTGCGGGACAGTGTGAAATTGATATCAAGTATGATCATCTTACAAACTCTGCCGACGCTACGCAGTCGTACAAGTTTGTAATAAGAAACGTGGCAAAAAAGTTTGGCAAGATTGCAACAATGATGCCCAAGCCCATTTCAATGGACTCTGGGTCAGGCATGCATACGAATGTCAGCCTCTGGAAGAACGGCGAGAATATCTTCTTTGATGCAGAAGGAGAGGACGAGCTGAGCCAGACCGGAAGATACTTTTGCGGCGGAATCCTGTCGCATGCAAGCTCGCTGTGCGCCATTTCAAATCCTACGACAAACTCGTATCACAGGCTGGTTCCAGGATACGAAGCTCCCGTGTACGTTGCATGGAGCGGCAGCAACCGTTCCGCCATAGTGAGGGTGCCCAAGCATTTCAAGGGCAGGGGATACTCGGACTTGAAGCGTCTGGAATTTCGGGCGCCCGATCCTTCGGCCAATCCGTACCTTGTCTTCTCGTCCGTATTAGCGGCCGGCCTGGACGGCATTAAAAAGAAGCTAGAGCCCGGAGACCAGGTAAGAGAGGACATATTCAAGATGACAAGGGCCGAGCGCAGAAGGCGCGGAATCGGCGTCCTGCCTGCAAGCCTGGGCGAGGCATTGATGGAGCTGGAAAGCGACAGGGACTTTTTGTGCCCCATCTTTACCAACGACGTGATAGACAAGCTTATCGAACTTGAAAGAAAGGATCAGCGGGATATATCAATCAGGCCGCATCCGCACGAGTTTTACCTGTACTTTGATGTCTGATCGCGCCGATGCGAATGTCACAGAGCGTGCGGCGCCAAGCCGTTCAGGACACATTGTCATGATCTGACGCATGACGGCCGATTAAGCCCGGCGTACAGGAAGTGTCCGCGGGCATGGCAACCGGCGGATGCTTTTGTTCTTCATGCATGCTGCAGTAGCGTCAGCAAAGTGCATTGATTCGGCAGAGACAAGGCGCGCCTCAATAGCATCTTATGGCAAGATAAAGGCGGCTGTCTTGTGCAAGTTTTGATCAGCGAAACAGTGCCGCTCAGACTCTGCCAGTCAGAATGAATATGAAGACCAGCGAGATGGCAATTATTCCTATGCCCAGGCCAAGGTTGAACGGCCTGCCCTTCTCAATTCTGGCCGCCTTGTAGAGCGGAATTACCGCGCCCAGTCCCAGAAAGAGCGCCAGCGTTCCGTACACCAGATTGTCCGCAGGCGTTTCCGTAATAATCGGATGGAAAAAGCCGGCCAGGAGAATAAACATTACGAAAATGTAGACGTATTTGGTCCCAGAGAGTATTTTTGTCTCCATCAATGAGCCATCGGTTTTTTAGAAATAGTCTTTTGGCGTACTACATCATGCCGCCCATGTCTGGCATTCCGCCCATACCGCCGCCCATCCCAGGCATGCCTCCCATGCCTCCGGGCATTCCGCCCTCGGCTCCCGGCGGAGGACCTGCCGACTTTGCAGCTGCGACAACATCGTCAATCCGCAGTATCATGCATGCAGCCTCTGATGCTGCCGATATTACCTGGTTCTTTACAGACAGCGGCTCTACAATATCCGCCCTCTTCATGTCCGCAACCTGGGTGGTCATGACATCGATTCCTGTCCACTTTTCCCCCTTGTTTTGCTTTGAGCGAAGCGCAGTCAGCGTGTCTATCGGATCCATGCCTGCATTCTCAGCCAGGGCAAGCGGAATTGATTCAAGAGCATCTGCAAACTTTTCTGCCGCCAGCTGCTCCCTGCCCACCAGGGACTTGGCCCAGTTTCGCAGCTTTGTAGCAACGTACGTTTCAGGCGAGCCTCCGCCTGCAACTATTGCCGGCTCTTCCATTACGTCCTTTACGACCATTATTGCATCATGGACTGATCTCTCAACCTCGTCTACCACCCGCTGCGAGCCTCCGCGCAGCAGCAGCGTCATGGATTTCGGATGCTTGCATCCTTCGATAAAGACCCACTTGTCCTCTTCTATTCTCTTTTGCTCCGCCTTTTCTGCCGTTCCCAGGTCCTTGGCGCGCAAATCATTCAGGTTTGTAACAATCCTGCCGCCCGTTGCCTTTGAGAGCTTTGCAAGATCGCTCTCTTTTATTCTTCGAACAGCCATAACGCCGGCCTTTGCCAAATAGTGCTGCGCCATGTCGTCTATTCCCTTTTGGCAGAGGACAACGTTTGCGCCCGATTCAAGAATGCGGTCGACCATGCCCTTGAGCATGTTGTGCTCCTCGTCCAGAAATGACTTTAGCTGCTGCGGATTTGAAATGTTTATCTTGGCATCGGTCTCGGTCTTTGTAATCTCAAGCGGCGTATTGATTAGGGCAATCTGAGCTTCGGTTATTGTCTCAGGCATTGCGCTGTTTACAATCTCCTTGTCAAGAACAATGCCTTTGACTATGGCAGAATCCTTGATGCTGCCGCCCGCCTTTTTCTCTACTTTGATATCATCCTGATCTACAATATACTGGCTGCCGTCCTTTCTTGCAACTGAGGTAACCGCTTCTACTATGAGCTCTGCCAGCGCGTCCGAGTCTTTTCTTACCAGCTTTGTCTGCATTGACGTCTTGGCAATCTTTGCCAGCATCACTTTGTCGTCCGCCTTGACGGCAGTGGCCAGTTCTTTTAGGCACTCTTTTGCCATCTTTGTCGCCTTGCGGTAGCCGTCTACTATGATTGTGGGATGGACGTTTTGCGCTGCAAGCCCCTCGGCATTCTCCAGCAATGCGCCCGCCAGCACTACGGCAGACGTTGTGCCGTCTCCGACCTCGTTGTCTGTCGTCTTTGATATCTCAACGAGCATCTTGGCTGCCGGATGCTGAACATCGATCTCCTTGAGTATTGTAGCTCCGTCGTTTGTGATGGTTACATCGCCCAGCGAGTCTACCAGCATTTTATCCATGCCGCGCGGCCCCAGGCTTGTAGATACGATCTCGGTGATAATCTTGGCTGCCTGAATGTTGTTCTTTTGGGCATCCTTGCCTTTTGTTTCGGATGCGCCGTCCTTTAACAGCACAACCGGCAGATTGCCCTGCGGTGCCGCTCTTACGCTCATGTCTGTAAATCCGCTAATTGCCTATTTTATATTTTATGACGCGAATTGGCATGCGATACGGTTTGAACGTTTTATGAAAATACGCCGTATTTTGCTAAAACAACTCCAAATTTTGCCTCATGCAATTCAAATTTTGCATCTGCAATCAGATTTTAATGAAAAAACTGAAAACGGCAGTGCGCCTGGTCCAGGCGGCGCAGAGTCGGTCCTGCTCCATTCCTGCCTGCCCGATATGCGCACAGCAAAGATCATGCCTGCGCGCCGGCTCTTGCCAAGCCGCCGCCTTGGCGTTCGATTTAGAGGCGCGTTTTGCCTTGTCATAGGTTTCAGCCTGCCTGCATGCTCTCAAGCGTTTTTCGCATTGAGCAGGCTCAAAGCAAGCTTGTCATTTGCAATAACGGCAGCGGCTCTGCAATCTCCTGCGCGATACAGGCAGAGCGGCGCACTGGTCAGTCTTGCAGGATATCGAAATGGACCGCTTTCAGCATCGGCTGTTTTAGCCAAAATTCTCTTTCCAGCATCAGGCGACGGACGCACTAGATCCTTTTTTGCATTGCCAGACCGTATCGCGGCGTATTTGCAGGCCCCTGCCTCTGTCATTGGCTTTACTATAGCACGCAGAACGCCTGCAACAGGAAGATCAGCGCCGTCTTCCTGTACGGTTCTCAAAGTTCGATTTGCCATGCCCTCGCATGATTCTTGCGGGCGGCTTTTGAGTGACTTCCATTTTTCCTTTGATTTTTTGATTCCTGAATTGGCGTCGCATCCATGCCTTGCTGCAGAAGGCTTGGCGCTTGGGGGCATTCAAATTTTGGCTTTTGCGCATGCTCAAGCGGAAGCATCCAGTGTGCGATAGTCTTAGCCGCCGGCATTATGCATGCTGATGCAGGTTTTGCGGCGCAAAAAGGCCCTGGCGTTTTGCATGAGCCTGGGCGTTTTTGCAATTAATTGCGGCGGCTTCGCCCGCAGGCGGACAGCTTTTGGCGGCGCAGTCAGGCAATCTCTACCACTACTGCTCCCTTGTCCTCTGCTCCAAGCTCGCCCCTTACTGCGTCCATGATATGGGTCTTTGATGTAAGGCTGGAAAAGTCCATCATTTTGAGCTCGTTTATCAGGTATACGCGCGGCGCTACGCCGGCGCCTATCGAGTCAAAAAACTTGTCCAGTATGCCGGTCAGGTACGCCCCTTGTCCGTAAAATATTCTCCCGTTCTCAACGGAAAGCCTCATTCTGCCGAATGCGTCAAGCGCCATAATGTGGTGCCTCTCGCGCTTCAAGAACAGCTTCTTTTTGCTGACGCGCCCGTCAAATACAAAATAGTGCTTGGATTGAAATACCAGATCGGTCAGGCCGGGGTCGGTCTGCATTATCTCAGACGCGCGGTCCTTTGCTTCAGATGCGGTAAAGACATTCCTTGCATTGGCCGCGCTGTCAAGCTCAACGTTTCCTGTTGCGGCAATCCGCAGTATCGACTTGTCTGGAAGAAACTCGCTGTTGATTACGATTGATTCCGGGACGGCGCCCTGCTCCACAAGCGCTGCCTGAATCCGCCTGTGCTCGTGCGATATGTTTTCCGGAGTGGGGTCTACCATCGATATCTCCTGCTCTTCCTGAATCATTGATGCGGCGACGCCGATGGACGATATCACTTCGGCCTGATCCGCTTTGCGGTACTTGATTCCAAGCTGCTTTGCTACAAACGGAACCAGAACGGTTGCGCCGCCGCCGCCGCCTATTATTTCGGCCGCCGCCGCATTGATCTTAAACTCCTTTAGAATCCTGCTTACCGTTCTTGTAATCTCAAACGAGGCGGTTTGGATTATGGACTGGGCCGCTTCAAAGTAGGACACTCCCAGCCTTTGGCCCAGCAGCTCCAGCGCAGCCCTTGCAGATTCCCTGCCGGCGTAGGAATAGTCTCCTTCCGGTATCATTCCGAGCGCGTTGGCGGCGCACGTATTTGTTATTGCAAATATTTCGTTTCCCGCTTTTACGGCAGCGTACTCCTTGTCGTCGCCCGGCCTGGGCTGTATCAGAACAATTTCGCCATTCCTTAGCGTCTCTGGATCTGCATAGCAGGAATATGTTAGTCCTGCAATGTGTGCGCTTCGGGGGCCTACCCGCGACACATTGCTCCCTTTTAGCGCAACCATGCTTCCGCCGGCCACTCCCAGGATTCGGACATCCATTGAGTGTATGCATGTGGGATGATCCCTTATGGTAACGTAGCGAAACTCCGGCTTGCCGTTCCTGATAATGCATATGTTTGTGCTCGTCCCGCCCACTTCAATGAATATGCCGTTTGTTATCTTGAGGTACAGCAGGGCTCCCACGACGCTTGCGGCGGGACCTGACAGGATGGTCAGAATCGGCTTTGTCTTGAATGTGCTCATGTTTGTAACGCCGCCGTCGCCCTTCATTATCATGAGCGGGGCGTGGATTCCGGTTCTGCTTATTGCATCCTCGACAAAGTCCGCCACCTGAAACGTCTTGGGCAGGACGCTTGCGTTGATTGCCGCCGTAAGTGTCCGGATTTCAAGCCCGTATATTCCCGATATTTCGTGCGATGCGGTTGCCGGCACGCCGAGCTTTTGCGCCTGTCTTGTTATGAAGAGCTCGTTTGACGGATCGTCGACTCCGTACGCTTCGGTTGCAACTATTACGTCGGCGCCGCGGGAGCGCAGCCCGCTTATGGCGCCGCCGGCCTCGTCTTCCGTAATCAGGTGCGATGTGTCCAAAAATGTATGGTATATCTGCCCCAGCATGTCGTTTTTATTGTTGGCAAGGCTGGTTCGCTTGGTTACTTCGCTCTTTGTAGGGCCGACGCCCATTGCAATGATTCCCACCTTGTACACGTCGGACTCGAGCAGCGCGTTTACCGTCTGAGTCGTGCTGTGCGATATTATTTCAATTTCGTCCGCTGCAATATCCGACTGCTCCAGTATGCTGTTCAGCGCCTTTATTATCCCCTCGGACACGCCCTTTTCTGCCGCATGCGTTGTGGGAACGGTTGATTTTGCAAGAAGATCTCCGGCCTTGGTGTCTATTGCAACCGCTTTGGTAAATGTGCCGCCGACGTCTATCCCCAGTCTTATCCGCCTAGGCATCTTCTTTCCTTGACTTTCTCATCTGAGCCAGCCGGCGCTCTTTTCTGGGACGGAGAATCAGCACGTATGACGAGGCTGCCAGGTACACGCAAAGCAGAACTACCTGTCCTATTACGGTCTCAAGAGTCGGATATATGCCGGTCATTGTAGCCAGATTGATGTCAAGGCGCGGCACTGTTCCCAGCAGGCTGGTATAAGGAACGATATCCAGCACCTGAAGTTCGCGTATCGCATTGCCCAGGAAGGCAATTGAGAGATACGCGCCGATTCCCATGGTAAGGCCGAACAGGACTCGCAGCGGAAGCCGCTTGCCGAGCTTTCTCATTACAAAGTACAGTATAAGGAGCGACGCCATGCCTATCACGAATCCCAGCCCGACGTATACTTCCAGATACCTTGCAAATCCGAACATTGCCTGGTAAAAGAGAACTGTCTCAAACCCTTCGCGGTACACGGTAAAGAAGGACAGCGACACAAACACGATGGCGCTGCCGGTCGTAGTGGCCTGCCATATCCGCGCCTTTACAAATTCCATCCATTTTTTGTGCTCTATCTTGTTTAGAATCCAAAAGCTGACATAGAACAGCACGGCAGTGGCAGAAAGCGCCGCTATCGCTTCAATCAGCTCCCTGTCGGCTCCGGATATCTCAATAAGGTATGATGCCGCAAACCATGTTACGGCAGTGGCTCCTATTGCCGCCAGTATTCCATAGTAGACATGCTGCTTGAATCTGGCGTTTCGCGACGCTTCCAGGTATGTTATGATGGCGCCTAGTATCAGGACAGCTTCAAGCCCTTCCCTGAATATTATGGCAAACGATGCGGTAAATGCAATTGCAGGAGCAACCTGCCCGCTTCCGGTAACAAGCCGCTCTGATTCGTCAAGGTTGCGCTCCAGCTCCACTATGAGGGAGCGGACTTTGTCGTACGGCGCCTGTTCTTTTATCAGGTTTCGAAGTTCGGCAAACTGGTACTCTACCTCCAGCGTAAAGTCTGGAGCGATGGGACGCAGCGGTATCTCAATGTACTCGTAGCTGTCCAGGTATGCGGTTCGCGCTGCGACATATGCCGCATTATAGTCGCCGCTCTCGTACGAGGCAAGCAAATCCTGCAGTGTTGCTCGAATAAAGTCTATTTCGTCCCTTACCTCCTGCTGCTGCTCATTGGTAGAGTCGCCCCGCTCTCTAAGCTCCCTCTCTGCTACAGGAACGATGCCGCCCGCATCTACAAGAAGCGCTACGGTCATAGCTTCGCCTTCTGCCAGATCCGGCAGAATTGAGTCTTCGACAAAGGTTCTGATTTCGGCCGGATCAGATTCGGTTCTTATCATGTCCCGAAGATCTTCCCTCATGTCAATCTCCAGCGCGTACATAAACTCAGCATCAGCCGCTTCCAGGGCAGGCTCAAGGTACTCGAAATTTTCAAGGTATGCTTCTATTGCAAGTTCTTCCGCCTTTTGATAGTCTCCGGCGTCAACTGCCGTGAGCAGTTCCGCGTACAGCGCCCTTATGTTTGCATACAGGACAGCCTGGTCGTGCGCAACGACTGTCCCAAGAAGGTCGCGCTGAATTGAGCTTGTCAGCGTTCCCACAGTTACAAAGCTTCCTTTCTTCTCTACCGCATCTATGAGATCGTTGAAGAATGACTGCTGTTCCAGATCCAGCATTACGCTCAAATCTGCATTATCCTCAAAGATCGCTTTCGCTTCCCGAAACAGCGCGAGCGATACGGCGTATGCAGCATCATTTTCATCATTAGTTGCTATCAGATACTCTGAATCTGCAACCGTCAAGAGATCTACGACGATCAGATCCGTATTCTCTTCCGCGATGTCATACGAGGCCGTTCCTTCCTGAATCGAGTCTAGCAACTGAGTTATGTCCGAGCTGCTCTCAATGGAGGCTGGAAGGTCCAGCAGAGATATGTGAAGTTCGTCCGTCAGTTCCCGATCATGGCTTCGCAGATCCTGAAGGCTCAGCACAAAGTTTGCGGATATGATCTTTGCAACGTATGCGGCGCCCTGCGCGTCGCCGTCTGCCAGCATCGTCCTCATAACGCCTATGCCGGCATCGGTAATGAACAGCACGGACGCGGGTGAATTAAAGTAGCTTTGCTGATGCGATTGTCCTGGAATAAACAATAATGCTGCGAATATTATAATGAACGAAAGGCGGTTTCTGTAACGACCGGTTTTCATTCTGTCGGTAATGCAGGATGGTTTATATTTAAACGCGCATTTTATTCTAGAATCATAAAACTGAATCATATGGCGGGCTTGAGCCGGTCCCTGCCTGAATTGCTCCATTCCTGCAAAAATACGCCTGCCGGCGGAATTGCTGCATGCGGCAGATTCTGCCAGCAGATGAAACAGGCTGAACTTTCTGCAGCCCGTCTTTAGAATCCTGCCTTAGATCTGCAGGTTTGCTGCCAGCTGCGGCTCTTGGCGCCTTCCAGCCCAAAATCTAGCCAGCAATATTGCAGACAGGGTGGCAAGGCTCAGGATGATTAGCACTGTGGCTTCAAACTCTGGCACGATTACTGCCACTGTCTCCATCTGTTCCAACAGCATGTCAACATGAGCGTCCACTTCGTCCGGCGATGCGCCGTCTCTAATCATTGCCCGAAGCTCTTCGCGCATCTCAATCTCTATTGCCACCATCAGGTCTCTTTCGCCTGCATCAACGAGCGGGCCTTCAAGGAACTCGTAATTGTCAAGGTATGCCCTTGTAACATAGCTTAGTGCAACATCGGTGTTGCCCGCGCGGTACTCTGCCTTGGCGTCGGTAAGAAGCGTGCGTATGTTGTCAACATATGTCAAAAGATCCGTATCGCCGGAACTTCCCAATATGTCGTCAACGGCTGTGATTATTGCATTTGCGTGAGATTCCATGTCGTCCGGCGTGGCGCGAGCGTCGTACGCGGCATTAAGATCGTCAAAGTGTCCCTTCATGTCTTGTACTGCTGCGGAATCAATCTCGGTTATCGTATCAAGGATCTGTTCTGCCCTCCACACAAACGCAGAGCCGTCCTGGAACTCTGCCATCTCTACTATCTCGCCGTCGGATATGGCCTCGCCGTACTCGGCAATGGATGTCTCAATCAGTATTCTCATAAGTTCCAGCTTGAAGTGCGGGTCGGCGCTAATCTCTGGTCCTACGATGGTGTCTCGTGCGATCTGGACTATTTCTTTGGCATCTTCTATGGCTGCCTGCGCCTCTGCTCTTGATACGTCGGTTGATGCCTTGTCCCGCAGTTCTACCAGCGTGGTTTGCACTCTGGTATCAAGAGCCGGATCGCTGTCTTGCAGTACAGGCTTCATTGCAACGTAGAGCTCCTCAATAGGGTGGTTTGCGTGAGTTATTGCAAGCTCGGCATTGCCCTCGTCAAGGTTGAGTTCCAGAGCCCAAAAGTGTCCCAGAGTTTCCTCAAGGCCGGATGCAAAGTCAATGTCGTCCTGGGTGTATGCATACAGGTGCTGGGGCGCGGCCAGCAAGAAAACAAAAGCGGCAATGGCGGCCACCAAAGGCATATTCATAATATGGCGTCGCCGCCGGCGGTGTTATAAGTAGTGGCATGATTGCTTGAATTTATTTCATAATTGTGGAATGCTGTTCGCGCTTTGTACCAAATGCCAAAGATGCGGCATCGCGCGAGGCAAGCAGGATGGCAATGACTGCCGCGCCAAATACGGCTGCTGCCATGGCGCCAAATTCTGGCACAACAACTGCCACTGCATCCATCTGCTCCAGCAGCATGTCAACATGAGCGTCCACCTCGTCCGGCGGCGCTCTGTCCCGTATCATTGAGCGCAGTTCCTCGCGCATGTCATGCTCGATCTGCAGCATGAGATCGGCCTCGCCGGCTTCGGCCAGCGGCATCTCAAGAAACTCGTAATTGTCAATGTATGCTCTTGTCGCATATGCCAGGGCAAGATCCGCATTGCCTGCGCGGTACTCAGTCTTGACATCAGTCAGCAGTTCTCGCACATTATCGACATAGTCCAGCAGTTCCAGCTCTTCCTGCGGCTCAATGATCTCGTCAATTTTGGCTATGAGATCCTGGGTGCGCTCCCGAACCAGAACGGGATCGGCCAGCTCGTCGTACGAAGCTTTCAGGTCAGCATAATGCTCGCTTATTGAGCTGGACTTGACGGCAGATATGCTGGACGATGCATTTTGAAATGCCAGCTCGGATCGCCAGACCAGCGAGGACGCGTCCTGAAAGCTGCGGGCATTTATTATTATTCTGTCCGATACTGCTTCCTCATACTTGGCGGCCGACTTTTCAATCAGGGCTTTAGCTACGCTCAGTCCAAAGCGCGGATCGTTGTCCAGATCCTCTCTTACAGTCATGTACTGAATGTGCGATACTACAAACCTGGCATGGCCTATTGCGTCCTGGATTTCCAATGCTTCGGCGTCTTTGAGGCGGAGCAGCGCGTCATGCAGCATAAAGTCAAGTCCTGGATCAGCACCATGCAGTGTCGTCTTTATGCTGTCGTATATGCTGTCAATCGGATGTGCGGCATGTGCCGCGGCCAGGTCCGCGTCGCCGCGGTCCAGGCTCTGCTCCAGAGATCGAATCTGTCCTAGTATCTCCTCAAGGCTTGCAGCCAGAGGCAGCTTGTCCTGCTGCGCTATTTGCGGTGTGGGCGAGCCGATAATCTCTTTCGCGAGATTTATTATTCTGTCCTCAAGCAAGCCTGTTTTTGCGCTCACGACTGGTGCGAATTCGCCGTTTCGGATCATCTGCCGCAACTCCGTGCGCATCTCATGCTCTATTGCTTGGTATTCTGCCCCAAGTTCAGCAGTGTCAAGATCCTTTGTCAGAAGCCGATAGTTGTTAAGATACGCGACTGCTATTTTGTGCAATGCGGCTCCTGCGTCTCCGTTTTGGTACTGCTCTCCGGCATTCTGCAACAGTACGGTTGTCCGTACAGCATAATCTGCCGATCCTAGATCTTCCTGAACGCCGACCATGCCGTCTATCACGGCTATAATCGCGCTCATGTGCTCCAGGCTGTCAGAGTCTGGTGCGTTGTACGATGCGCGGAGATTTCTGTATTCTGCCTTGATCCTGTCTGCGCTATCCAGATCAACCTTGGCTCGGAATGTATCAAAGACCCGCTCGGAATGGATGGCAAGCGCAAAGCTCTTTTGAAGCGAGTCGCTGTCTGATGCAGCCAAACTGTACTCTGCTGCCGCCCGCTCAAGGAGCTCTCTTGTAACCATCAGGCTAAAATGTGAGTCGTTGCTGAGCGTCTCGCCTATGACCAAGAGTCGTGCCTGCACAATTTCTCCTGCAGCCTTGTCTATGGCGGCCTCAATCTTGGGCGGTGACGCTTCAGTGTCTGCCATGCGTCTCAAGTCCAGGAATGTCGTCTGCAGCAGGCTGGCAAGCCCAGCTGCATCATCCGGCAAATCATAGATTACTGCATCTAGCAGCTCCTCGGTCGCGTGTTCTGTGTACGCGCCGGCAAGACGGACATCTCCATCGTCAAGGCTGCTGACTGCGCCGTTAAGATATGCCAGTATTTCCTCAAAGTACGCGGCCCGCTCGGCTGCGTCTTCAAGTATGATGTTCGCATCACTTCTTATGTCATCAATCTGTGTGGCTACATCGGCCGAATCAGGCCGCGTCTCATATGCGCCAAGCAGGGCGCTATGCTTTTCCCTGATTGCATCCAAACTGCGGCCATAGCCGTCAAGTTCAATTTCCGCCAGCAGCTGTCCTGCGCGCCACGCCAATGCAGAGCTTTTCTGCTGCGCATAGACACCGGCCGCGTCGTCCTCGTACTGCTTGAGAGACATCTGCAGCACCTGCATTGCAAGCTGCAGCTTAAAGTAAGGATCTTCGCTCAAGCTTGCTCCTGCCACTGTTGCGCGCACGCGTTCTGCCAGCGATGCTGTCTCGTCAATCGCAATCTGCGCCTCGGCGCGGGTTGCCGGCGGCGCCACCCGATCCGGCAGCTCGGACAGCGCGGTCTGTACGCGAAGATCAAAAATTGCGTCGGCGTCCAAAAGCCTGGGCTTGATCAAATTGTATGCTGAATAGACCTGCCTGCTGTGCCTGTCTGCAAGCTGGCCGTCCTGCTTGTCCAGGTTCTTTTCAAGCGCATGCAGGCTCGCCAGCAATTCCTCAATGTATGATGCAAATCGGATATCTTCCTGGGTCTCGGCAAACACAGATTGAAGCATCATCGACGGAGCTAGAAACAAAAACAGAAGAACTGTTCTATTCACCACATGATAATGCACGAACTTGCTTTTAAGTATGGTTTTGAATGGCGGCGCGCCGCCGAATTTTGCAGCTTTGGCAACAAGTTCTATGCAGGGTCAGGCTGATCAGCTGGCGTGAGGCCAGGGCTACATTAAAGCTGAATGGATGGAGTGTCGGACTAACTGCCGCCCCGCTGCGGAAAAAGCTCAAGACAGAGTGCTTTGTGGCGGCAATGCCGTGACGCATTTCTGTACAAGAACTGCACACTGCGTCGCATCGTTGCGCATGCATTTTTGAGTTTGCGCCAGAGGCAGCTTTTCAGCTCAAATAATGTCCATGGCTTCTTGATCATGGGCAGCGCCCGTTACTTTTATTTCCAGGCGCGCCCGAGCGTCTTTGATGATTTTATGCATTGAGTATTAATTTTGATGTCTGGAAATATTTCTGATTTAGTTCGGCATTAGATACGGCTGAAAGTATAATTTTATATTTATCAAATGATGACAAATGGTGTGTATTTTTTCTATACTGACAGTTCAGGCCTAACAAAAATAGATCAAGATCGGCAGAATAATGGGACGTGTGTTCTGAGTGGAGTAATAGTACATGAAAGTGGAAGGATGTTGAAAAGGGTTTTGCTATGATAAAAAAGGATATGTTTCCGGAATTAGATCCTGCGGGGTGGGAATTGCACGCGTATGATGTTTGGAATAACTGTAACTTTTTTGCAGAGGAGAAGTTGAAGCTTGATTTTGTAAAAAAGCAGGAAATTTTTTCCAAGGTTGTAGATTTTGTTTGCGAATCCAAACTTGTGTTGATCGGCGTTGTCATGCTCAAAGATAGAATAAAGGATGCATATGCCAATCCAGAAGTTATGGAGTGGTCTTGGTCATTAATGACGGAATGTTTTGAGCGCTTTCTAAAACAGCAGGAACCAAAAACCAACAGCGGGTTGTTTCTTGTAGATTCCAGCCAAAAGATTCCCGAATCTGAGATCAGGGGCGCAATTTGGAGAAGGGTGCGGGAAGGTGGATCGCGGCAATCCATTGATCATGTTGTTGCAAACTCTATTTTTGTGAAATCGAACTTGGAGAATCTGATTCAACTGGCGGATATGATTGCTTATATCACTCACAAACACTACAGAGACGATCCTCAATTCAAAGGCTGGTTTGAAAGATTGCATTTGCAGATGTACAGGTCCGGAGGACAGTGTGGCTCAGGCATTAATGAATTTCCTGTTGTTGAAATAGAATAGCGGGAAACAGATCTACACAGATGCGGACTCTGCTTCCGTATCATTTCAGGGCTGCGCCTGAAACTCGGGAAACAGATCTACACAGATGCGGACTCTGCTTCCCTAGAATCGTACTCCCGCGCTTCTTGTTATATCATACGGCAATCTCAATATATATACATAGGCAGATGGGGTTAAATCCCCGCACTTGCCTGATGCTTGCGCAAACCGTACTGCTTCAGCTGCTAAAGCCGCCCAAATTCAAAAATTTCTGCCGATGTAGCGAGTCTGGCAGCATTGCGCAAACTGTCCAGGAATAGCGGGAATGATGCGCCCTGAAGCGGCTGCAGGAGACGGATCTGCGCTCCCTTTTCATTGGGGGCTTGATCTAAAAAGATGGAATGGTTTGATGCGCGGCTGCAGGGAAGATAGTCTGCCGGCGCGGCGCATTCCGGAATCTGCATATTTCTCCAAGTCCTGGGCGGAGAGTCCGCGCAGGACGGTCTTGGAGCGCCTGGCCGGCTTCTCGCGGCACATCCCTTTGCCCAGGCCGCTGCGGGCGGCGCGCCGGGCAGCGGTTCCCGCGCATTTGGGCCGGCAGGCATCCCCGAATAATTCTAGGACGCATCAGAAATGTTAAAGTTAATACAAGCGAGTCAGTTGCGGTACGTAGATGGCAAGAAAGCCCACGCCCAGGGAGTCGTACAGGTCGATCTTTGCAGCTTTAAAAAAGCATCATGCATGGTTTGAGAATGCAATTCCGCTTATCGCAAGCGAGAATGCCCCAAGTCCGGCCGTGCGGGAGGCCATGGCTAGCGATTTTGGGAACAGGTACGCAGAAGGATGGCCTGGAGAACGCGTCTATGCCGGATGCACATACATTGACGAGGTTGAAGTCTTGTGCACTGATCTTGCCAAAAAGCTCTACAAGGCAGAATTTGTGGATGTAAGGCCGATATCAGGCGTGGTTGCAAATCTGGCAGTATACTCTGCATTTACAGAGCCTGGCGATCTTATGATTGCGCCGTCGATTCCGGCAGGAGGGCACATATCACACGGCAAAAAAGAGCGGTTTGGAACGGCGGGCCTTGTTCACGGGCTTGACATTGAGTTCTTTCCGTTTGACGCGCAGGAGATGACTATTGACGTGGATAAGACAAAGAAAAAGATAGCAGGGCTGAAAAAGGACAAGCGGCTGCCCAGGATGGCAATGTTTGGCGCATCGCTCTTTCTCTTTCCGCATCCGGTAAAAGAGCTGGCAGATTTTCTTGCAGGGTACGATGTGCATATTAATTACGACGCGGCTCATGTAGCGGGGCTTATTGCGGGCGGCAAGTTTCAGGATCCGCTGCGCGAGGGCGCGAACACCGTAACCATGAGCACCCACAAAACTCTCTTTGGCCCCCAGGGCGGCATCATCCTGGGCGAAGAGCGGAACGCGGACGCGATAAAAAAGTCTGTCTTCCCAGGCATGACAAGCAGCCACCACATTCATCTTGTAGCTGCAAAGGCAGTGGCATTCGCAGAGGCGCTGCAGTTTGGCGCAAAGTATGCCGACCAGGTGATAAGGAATGCAAGGGCGCTGGCAGAGGCGCTGAGCGCGGCGGGCTTTAGCGTCCTGGGCGAAAAGCGAAACTTTACAGAATCGCACCAGATAGCAGTCGACGTCTGGGATTATGCGGACGGCGGCGCCATTGAGGCCGCGCTAGAGCAGGCCAATATCATAGTCAACAGGCAGCTCATACCCGGCGATATCAAGGCAGGGCGGGACTATCATCGTCCCGGCGGCATCAGGCTTGGCGTATCAGAGGTAACGCGGCTGGGCATGAAGGAGTCAGAGATGGCTGAGATTGCCTCGCTTATCAAAAGAGTGGTAATAGACAAAAAGCGTCCTGCCGGCATACGGTCCAAGATAAAGTCGCTTAGGGCCGGATTTCAAAAGGTGCATTACGCCTTTGACAGCGCCCTTGGCGCGTACGAGTACGTCAGGATGCGCTGATAAAATCGGACAGGAGGGACTGGTCTCCCTGGCTCTTGCCCAGGACAAGATCAATCTCGTTTGAGAGTGCGTTTATTCTGTTTCTCTGATAGTTGCTTACGCTGTACCGCTCAACCAGCCTCTTTGCAAGTTTGAGGTATTTTGAGACGGACGAGCGGTTGATTGTCTGAATCAGCGGGTTGCCGCACTTGCATTTTTTTGCAAGCGGCGGGCGCCTGTAGCTCGCATTGCACGCTGTGCACCGAAACCCCTGCCGGGCATACGAGCCCAGGTTTCCCATTATGTCCGGTACAAGATGGGTTGTAATCAGATTTGAGACGAGCTCGTCAGCATCTACCGCGTTTATGATATCGGCGTTCTTGAGCTGCAGGTCAAGCTTGTCAAGCATCGATTCCAGCGTCGAGTACGCGCTGCGAGGCTTTGAAGATTCAAGAATCGACGTCTCGTGGGTAAAGTCATAGCCGGCAAACTGCCGCGGGGTCTCCAGCCTGTCCCGCACAAGCTCAACGGAGCGGACTCCTGCTGCCTTGGCCTCGTCAAGCGAGCTCTGAAAGAACGCCCTGGGCAGCTGCCTGACCACCTCCAGGTTGTGCGCCTGGGACTGCGACTCGTGTGGAAATACCAGTGGCTGTATCAGAAGCGGCGCGTCCATCAGGCCTCCGATCTTTCCAGACAGAAGCTTTCGGGAAAAGTTGAGCATGACATCCATGAGCATCATTATCGCATCAGCATCGCCGTCGGCGTCCCGGCGCTTGGCAGAATGCCAGTTCGGGGTAGCAAAGCATACGTGCGTGTTTGTAAAACCGATTACCCGGCCTACGATGCCGACCGAGGTGTGCGGCGCCAGCCCTATTACAAGGTGTCCTACAAGGTCTTCCATCTGCCTGGCCCGGTAGAACGGCTCGGCTTCAAAAAATTGCGAAAGCTCATAGTCGATGTACCTGCATGCCCTGGCAAGATACTTTCCCGCATCAATCGGTATTACGATATCCTGGGTGAGGAGTTCGACGGTCTGGTTCGGCTCCTCAAGCGGCCTGCCGTCGATATCATGGTCGTATCCAAGCTCGCGAAGCTTTGCTATCGGCGTCCTTATCCATGCCGGCTTGAAATGCGTCAGCGGACAGTTTGTAGCGTCAAACCGGACCGTGCCGTCCTTGAATACTGTGAGGTCTTCGCGCTGCCTGGCGGCCCCCTTCTCAAGCGGCTCGGCAAGCCTGTCCTGATTTATCATCTCCGTTACGCCCTTGAACGGAGTCTGCACCCTGATCTGCATGCGCTCCTGCGCGTCCTGAAGCATCTCCCTTAGAGGATATTTTTGGTGCGAGTATCCCATGGCATTCTTGCCGCACTGCGGGCAGTCGTGCGCGGGCGACGGCGCCCGGCAGAACGGGCAATAATACTCCATGCGCGCCTCAGTATTGCAGGCGCGGCACCGGAGCCCCAGCGACGGCGTATGGCACTTGGGGCAGTGTCTGTTTGATATTCGCACGGCAAAGTCGCGAACGGTTGCCGCCTTGAGCAGGTCCCTGCTAGAGCCGCCGCTGCCGCCTACAGGAAAGAGAACATGCGTCGGCGGCTTCATCTTGCGCGGCGCGGCTTTTTCCGGCCTGCCAACCCGGACGCCGATTGATACCGAATGTTTTGGCTTTATTGCAATGCCAGAGTGCCTTGTTAGAATTTCTGGAACCGAGCCGTCTTTTTCCGCCGCTGCCTTGTTCTCAAAGAGCAGGCGCTTGAATATTGCGGCCTCCTCGCCGCGCAACACCGCATTTTCTTCCATTGCATGCGGCACGCCGAGCCTTTCCAGTATGCTCTTGTCTCTTGCGCCGTACTGAATTGTGTCGTCTTGCGCCAGCGCGGGGCGCATGAGCCTTTCCAGATCTTCCGGCTCAATCTGATCCCAAAAGAACAGGTATTTTGGATGCAGCGGCACGCAAAGTTTCTCGGATATTTCCAGCGCTTCGGCCAGCGTCGGCGCCGCAGTCAGGAATCGCTCGTACTCTGCCGCGCCTTGATCCCCAAGGGCTGCGCGAAGGTCTTCGGTCCAAAACTCTTCTACGTATCCTGTCGGCGCCAGCTTGACATTGTTTTCCACAAAGTCGCCGTACGATATCAGTATATCGCCCAGGTGCAGGATCTTGTCTATCTCGTGCTTGATCTTGATGCCGTGCTTTACATCGTTGATTCTGACTACGCTTCCGTCCTTTAGGCGGACTGTCGGGGTTTCAATCGAGTCAACCATTGCAACGGTTGCGCCCTTTCCTGGGATGTCCATTTTGATCTGGGTGCCGACGGTTACCGTATGGTCCAGTATCTCCGATATGACCGGATGCAGTCCGGCCGTTGCAAAGCCCGTATTGCATGACCGGCCGTACCGCAGCCTGAATCCGCCTATGCTGTTTGGCATGGATAGGACGGAGCGGCCGGTTATCACCTCCCGCATCCTCTTTGCCGGCGCGTCCTCCGTATCGGCAGACTGCGTCGCGCCCTTGAGATCGCGCAGCCACTCCCAGCCGTCCAGCTTGTATGCCTCGATCCTTTTGAGCAGTTTTTTGGAGCGGCCGATCAGTCCGTCGTTGAGCACGCGAAGCGCGCCTCCCCGGACTTTGTCTGTCTTTATCCGCTTCATGGACTTGTGGTTGGCCACTTCAACCGGGTCCGTGTCGGTGCCGTCCAGCTCAACAGGCAGGTTGGATATGACGGTTACTATGTCCTCTTCCTGCACGCTGTACTGAAAGCTGCCTGCGTTCTGCGTATAGGTTTGAATCTCTTCAACAAACCTGCCCGTCTCGTCGTCAAACGAGTTTGCCTGATACCTGCCGAGACCGGCAGTCTTTCTTACATGATCCGCTATCAGCATTGTAACGGCGGACTCTGTGCCGCCGGCCGAGCGCATGGGCCCCGCAATTGAGACGGAAAGGTACTTTGTTCCGTCCTTGTTCTCTTTTATCGTGACTTCGGCTATGCCCTGCAGCGGCGCAATCGTTACGCCCTCGGTTACTATGGCAAGCCCGACTCTTACCGCCGTATCAAGCCTGTTCTCAAGACTCGCGCCCGGCGGCAGGTACTTGCCCTTGGCGATCTCCTCTGCTAGCATGAGCGCGGTGATCTCCTTGCCGTGCACGCCGAGCAGTTCCCGCAGGGGCTCGGCGATCTCGATATCGTGCATTTTAGCAACGCGGTCGGCCAGGTCGAATGCCACCTTGGTCTCGATCACGCCGGAGAGATCGCGCATGGTGGCCTTGGGTTCGCGCGCCGCATCAAGGTGCCGGTACGTTTCAGACACAAGATGCTCATAGTACCGGCGATGCTGCTCTGGCATCTCGATCTCTCTAAGCTTTTCAATTATGTTCTGTCCCGACATGTCCTAGTTTTCCCGGATTGCTGCGATGATCTCCTTCAGCTCGCTCATCCTGCCGTCTTCCGCCAGGGTTCCCACTACCAGTATGTCGGCTCCCGCGTCCGCCAGGCGCCTGGCCGACTCGGCGTCTCTTATGCCGCCCCCCACAATAAGCAGTCCGTCGAATACTTTACGGACGGCGGACACCATCTCCGGCTTTACGCTTGACGCGGCGCCGGAGCCGGCCTCAAGATATACAAAGCGCATGCCCAGGAACCGGGCTGCCAGCGCAAAGGCGGCCGCTATCTTGTGCTTGCCGAATGGAATTGCGCGCGCGCTGCCGACAAACCAGGCGGACGTGCCGTCGCCGACAATAAGGTATGCGGTGGGCAGCGGCTCCAATCCAAAGCGCAGTACGGTGGGCGCTGCCAGAGCCTGAGCCTGCGTTATAAAGTATGGATTCTCCGAGTTCATCAGCGAGCTGAACAGTATTGCATCGGCGCCCGGCACGACGCCGGTCGTATTGCCTGGGAACAGTATGATCGGTATTTTGACTGCTTCCTTGAGCCGGCCAACAATGGCGGACATTTCGATCTGGTCGGTCGCAGAAGAGCCGCCGACCAGTATTGCGGACGCGCCCGCTTCTTCAACCTGTCTGGCAAGGGATGCGGACTCTTCCATGTTTGATATTTCAGAATCTATCAGCACAAAGAGCAGGGCGCGGCGCTCTCTCCTCCGTTCCTTGAGATACTCTTCAACTTGCATGATAATCAAGCGTCAGCGAATGATACTTTAAAGTTTAATTGATGCATGACATACAGATTTGTATAGCTATGGCGGAGGATCAGGCAGTAAATTTTAATGCAATTATGGATAATATTATAGAAAAATCGCTGTTTACACGCAAACAAATTAAAATTATTACAGATTTGGGCGGCTGGCGGGAGGTGGAGTCTGGAGTCTCGCGCGGGTCATACTATAGGCAGAAGAGTCAGTCTAAAGAGAAACTGGTCAAGTTCTGCTATACAGTGATACTGCTTAGAAATCTTGATCTATTAACCGATGAGGACTTTGGTACAATATTTCAGATGGCAGAGCGCATTAGTGTGATAAAGCGTGATGATGTAGCGGCATACCAGAGTGATGAGATTGTAAATGTGATTGATTTGGTGATTAAGCGTCTCTGTGATGTGTGATTTGTGCGGTCTTGATATGATATCGCTCCGATTGTAATCCTAAACGTATAAGATAAATCACAGTATATTATAGATAGTGTGATGTTAGTAGAGATTCCAGATGATATTCTGAGTTTGTTGGGAGCGTTTGTGGCGGGCCTGCTGGCTCTCTTTATTCTTTATCGCGTGCGCGAGTACCTCGCTGCCGTACGCGGTGATTCCGGCGCCCCTGCCAGAATTGCATACTATGAAAAGGAACTGATAGACCTAAAGCTCCGGCTTGATTCTCTCCAGATTGAGGTTGCGCCGGAGAATGAGCCGGTGATTGAGGCTGCGCCTGCCAGGCAAGAAGCAAAACCGGCCTCGGCGGGCAGTGGTGATGTTGTGATTGATGTGTTGCATTTAGTTTGTGATACTGCAAAGACATCACGTGATATACAGTCTGCCATCGGCAAGACGAGGGAGCACACCTCGCGGCTGATGAAGCGATTAGCCCAGGAGGGATTGGTGGAGCGAAGCAAGGATGCAAAGCCGTACGCATATCTCATTACTGCAAAGGGGCTGGCCAGGCTGGAGCGGGCAGGATAAGAACTGCTTTTAGTCTGGAGCGCCGCCGGCTCTTTTGGCGGGCCTGGCCGGAACAGGCTGGGCAGCAGGCCGTCTTGACGCGGCCTGGCTGCTGTGCCGGCCGGCGGCGTCCCAGACTCGGATCAGCGCTGTCCATTAATGCATGCGGCGTCCGCAGGCATGCGTTGCTGCGAAGCGCCAAACTGCGCGACGTCCTAAAATTAATGCGCGCAGGCGGGGCGCTTCCCGCCGTTGCGGACAGGGGCGAGGCCGGCATTGCTTTCAAGCGGTATGTGCGGGCTGATTTGCTGTTATGAAATAAAAGGCAGCATATCAGATTTTGGAGGCTGTTCCTGATTTCAGGCGCGAATCTGTCCGGGAGATCCCTCAGAGGTGACAAAATTCACGCATGAACTTCCAGACCGAGCTGTTGCAATAAAAGTCAAAATTTTGAATTGATTTGCAGAGAGATTTCCTTGAGGAATTGCCGCAGCTGATTTACGAATGCATAGAAATTCTTTTCATCCAATTTTATGATTAGTATTTCTTTCTCGCGCCCCCAGTCAAAAAATTCTGCAGATTCCAAAAGTTCCATTTTGCTTCTCAGGTTCTTTCGGTATTTCTCATAACGTCTCAGTGTAAAGACGGTCTTGCTTATGATTTGTTCTTTCATGCTTGTGATTTTG
Source organism: uncultured Nitrosopumilaceae archaeon (assembly GCA_964347915.1). GTDB lineage: Archaea > Thermoproteota > Nitrososphaeria > Nitrososphaerales > Nitrosopumilaceae > CAYGAM01. The sequence continues at coordinate 22,706 of CAYGAM010000012.1, forward strand.
ATTCCTTTCTGCTTTGATATCAGGTAAGCGTCAACAAAATCCCTGGCTTTGGTTCCTCTTCTTGTCAGAACTGCGCGCATCTTCTCGCAGAGTATCTCTCTTGCGTCATATGCTTCAAAGCTCACCATCTTGAAGTATTCTTTGTGCTCTGGAAACATCTCTTTGTGCTTTTTGCTACCTGAACCCAGGCTTTTCAGCCTCTTCTTCTTGAAGGCAAGTGTAGTTTTTCAACAAAGTTGATCTGCACTTTAATGAAGCTGCATTCGTGAAATTTAGAGTCAAACCGCAGATAGAAGGTGCAAAACTTGCTGTTTCCGCCGAATGTAACATATCTTGTGTCGTTTTTGACGTATTTAAAGTCCAGATCTCTCTTCTTTGCTACCGCTTTGATGGCTCTCCGGCCTTGTCAATTATGTCCGACAGGTGTGATCTTGCCCTTTTCTGCGACTCGTTTTCAAGGATGTTCTACTTCTTCCAAGTAAAATCGATGTCCTCAGAGAAGCGGAAATAGCCAAGATGAGACTTTACAAGGCATGTTCCTTCTTTGAGGGCAAAGTTGTCTGAAAAGAATAGATCTTTTGAGAGATCGGAGAGTATCTCATGAATAATTGTGTCTCTTTCAATCATCTCCTTGTTTTTGATTCCTAGCGGCTGTGATATTTCGTCTACAAGATCTTTGTGCATCAAATCATCTCTACGATCCTTGAGATTGATTTGGGATATTTGGGAGCGTATTTGTCAAGCGTCTTCTTTGAGATATCTTTGGCCCAGTCGGAAACGTCTGCCGCTATCTTTTTTTCCGGCATGCCGTTGTATCGCCAGATATACGCAAAGTCCAATATTGTCTTTGCGGGATCGGAGTATTTTATCGGCCCTCTCTCCCTGACGCCAAAGTCCAATAGCGGTGGGGTAATCTTTGTCAGCTTGAATCTGTACCCGCCCATTGTTATTGGCTTAGGCCTGAAGATGGTATCATTGATGACGTCGTCAATGGTAAAGTACTCATGCGTCATGCCGTTTATCTTTAGGGCAGTGTGCAAGCCAAAGTACCAGTTTTTCACGCCTTTAATCTCAAGCCCTTTGGCCACTAGTTCCAGGCGGTTGTAGCGTGACCGCCCAAGCTTGATTTCCTCTGGAGACTTGACATAGAATATTCCTCTGAATATCCGCACAAAATATTCCTGCTCTCCGAAATATTTGACGACGTTGTCGTAGCTGAGCTTTCTGGGCTTGCAGTACCGCTTGACTTCAGCTGCCGTCAAAAACTCTTTGTTGTCTAGATGTATTTTTTTTAACAGGTTTGTCATTTTCATTTGTGTCAGACTTCTGGGTTGTGGTGTTTTAATATGTATTATAAACTCTTACATTTTAGGATGTTTTAATATGTAATACTATATCTGTTATTTGAAGCGTGTTCGCAAAGCCTGCCGGCGCAGCCTGCAGTTTTGCACAGCTTGCAGTCTTGCGCATGGCGCGTTG
>CAYGAM010000012.1:24284-33272 GCA_964347915.1 uncultured Nitrosopumilaceae archaeon
GCAAGGCCTGTTTCGTAACTGTGGTTCTAGGCACAATAATCTTGTTGTTTTTTACGTGTTCAGGTGAGGTTATGGAACAAACTTGGAGTGTAAGGTGGTTTTAGATTCCAAGTTGTAGATTGGTTTTGGAGTGTGAATTGTTTTGTTGGAAAGTGTGTGTAGATTTTTTGGGTGTGGTTTTGTGTGAGTTTGATTAGTTTTGCTTTGCATGTTGTAGTGGGGTCTGGTACATCCACTCCCTACCTTTTCTGTCTCTTTGGACTTTGCCGTTGTTTGTAAATCTGGAGAGGTATGTAGAGATCACACTAAGCTTGATTGGTTCGTTGTACTCGTCTTCATACTTTTCCAGAATGTTTGACGATGTAAACCTCCCTGTTGAATAATACTTGTCGACGATATTCCATATTTTGGAGTTGACAGTATTTGGTGCAGGCTGCGTCTCCTCTTCTGCATTTATGATGTTCATCATATCAAACACTTTCAATATCTTGTCTTTGGTGATGTTGTTCCCGTCTAGTTTGATATCATATCTTGTACCTTCGGCATCCTCAATATCTATCCGTATCCTTCTTCTCAACATACCATACTCTAGAAGTTAACATATAACATACGCGTGTAATTTTTGTTAACCAACCAGTGAATTAAAGTTGACTAGAATTTAGGTATGGGTTGTAAATCTATGTTAACATGGTATTTGGTAGTTGTTTGTAGTAGAGTGTTGTGTTTGTGCCTAGAGTGGAAATGAAGGGGTGGTTTGGTACTTGTTAACAGTGTTAATAGTGTGGTTCATGCCTAGAGTGGAAATGAAGGGGTCAAAATGAGGTTTTTGAACCTCATTTTAACATCACAATAACATAATGTTAACAGACCCACACACCTTTATTTCCACTCTCTATTCTTTCAATTTTTTTTTTGGAGAATGTGTATAGTGTATTTGTAGTGTACTTGTGTATTAGTATTGGAGATGTGTATCTTAGTGGAAACAAAGGTGTGTGGGAGTTGGGTGTGTAGAGGCCAATAAGCATACACAAATATCCAAACTATTGAAAAGATGCATGACTGATCCAATTGAAGAGATACTAAACAATGCAGAGAGCGGCAAATCCATCATAACAAACAGGGATATTCTTCACTTTACATACATCCCAGACCGAATCTACCACAGGGATGAGGAGCAAAAACAAATCACTCAGTCGTTGCTCCCAATACTCAAACAAAACAGGCCGTCTAATCTTCTCATATATGGCAAGCCTGGAACAGGTAAGACATTAGTTGTCCAAAAAATACTCGGGAAAATCCAGGAACGGGTAGAAAAATCAAACTTTCCAATCAAACTGTTATACTCCAACTCAAAACGAGAGACAACATTGTACGGCCTACTAGTGCATCTGGGCAGGCAGCTCGGACTTGACGGCACCAAACTCCCCACAACAGGCCTGGCAATAAGCGAAGTCTTCAAAAGAATAATGGGAGCGATCAGCCGGAATGAAACAAACGCAATATTCGTAATAGACGAGATTGATCACCTGGCTCAGCTTATTGCAAAGACACACAACGACATTCTGTATCAACTGACCAGAGCCAACGAACTGCTGCAGCAAGGTAGTCTGACTATTGTCGGAATCTCAAACAATTTGATGTTCAAGGAAAACCTGGATCCCAGAGTGATAAGCAGTTTGAGTGAAGAGGAGATCATATTCACAAACTATACACCGGAACAACTTTACAGCATCCTTAGAGAACGGACAGACGACGCCTTTCTGCCGGGAACGGTGGACGACTCTGCGCTAAAGTTATGCGCAGCTGTTGCAGGAGGAGAGCATGGCGATGCAAGACGGGCCATTGACCTGCTTCGCGTAGCCGGCGAGATAGCCGAAAGAGAGCAGGCAGCAAAAGTTGCAGAGAAGCATATTAGGGAAGCGTCCCAAAAAATTGAAGAGAGTAAGGAGACAGCCGTCCTAAAATCATACCCATTACATGAAAAACTGGCCATTATGGCAATAGTAAAGTCAACTGATATCACAACAGGCGCCATTTATGCTGCATACAAGGGGCTATGCCGCGCCACATCCCAAAAGCCGCTGACCCAGCGGAGAATCACCCAGATATTGGGAGAGATAGAGCTGTCCGGCATCATAACCGGAAGCATTGTGCACCAGGGCCTGCATGGCCGAACCAAAAAGTACAGGCTTACCATATCGCCGGATACAATCAAAAAGACATTTCGGAATGATGCCGTTCTTGCCGATTTAATCTAGCCTGCCGCCCCGCCCAAAATCCATATACTTTACCTTGAAAGTCTTTAGGTTTACAATCAGAGCAAGGCCCGGCGTCGGCTCTATTCCCTTGCTGGCCTGAAACGGCGTCTTGCCCTGGAACGCGCCGGAGTTTAGCAGCAGAACGCCGCGGTAATGCTCCGTACCCGCAATATGCACATGCCCCGTCTGAAAAATATCCGGCTCCTGGTCTATCACCAGCATGTCCTCACTTTCGGGCGCAATGGGAGTCGACGCTCCAAACTCCGGCCCCAGATGCCTTGCCTGCAGCAACAGCCGCATTATTCCCGTGGGCTCCTTTTGGGTCAGTCCGGGAGCGGTCACGTCATACAGACTCTGGCCATGGTATATCAGCACCTTTACGCCGTTCAGCGAGACCATGCTCGGGTTTCCTATCATGATAAAATTGGGCCTCTCCCACAGCGACTCGCAGTACCGCTCTGGTATTGCTGGCTGCGGCAGCGCGCGCCTTCCTGGATCGTGGTTCCCAGGCGTTATGACAACCTTGATTCGGGACGGGATCTTGGCAAGCAGCGTATCGGCCCAGGCCAGCTGCTCTTCCACGGTCAGTATTGTCAGCTCCTTGTCCTGGTTTGGAAAGATCCCAACACCGTCAACAATGTCGCCGCCGACCACGACAAAGCCCACGCGGCGCGCCATGGGATCATCGCTTGAGAGCCATTCCACAAACCGGAGAAAGGCATCTTCCATAAAGTAGCGGCTCCCGATATGCAGATCAGAGATGAACGCGGCATAGACTTCCGCGTCCGCCTTTGCCGTCTTTCCCAGGGGAATGTCGGGCTGTATCAGCTCCTTTGCAGCAAACTGGCCCGCGGCGCCTCGCGTTACAACTGCAGCGACATACTGATCAAGCAAAAGCGACGCGGCGACTCCGCGCAGCACCGGATCGAATACTGCAACCTGCATGGTTCCGCCCAGGTCCTCAAGAGTCAGCCGCACGGAGCTGGGCGTTGCATCACGCTTTACCAAGAGTCCTGCCACGGTCATCTCGTCGGCGCTGTCAGACTCCGCGACAGTCTTGACGCTCTTTGGCTTTTTGCCTTCCATACGCGCGTCCATTATTGCCTTTAGCTTGCCAAACCGGCTTCTAAAGAGGCTGGCATACCCTTCCACGCCCTCGGCCGACGTTATGCTCGGCGTAGGATCAAAGAGCGTCTTTACCTCCGCCTCAATGTCAGCAGCATCTCCTATTCCCAAAAAATGCTCTACATCCTTTTGCTCAATCAGCGCGCCGCGCTGCCGCACTTTTTCCTTTACTATACGCTTTATAACATCGTCCAGGCTCTTTCCATCCATGCTTCGCAGCAGGCTCAGCGCATTGGGGTGTATCTGTAGTCCCATATTCAGCGCATACTTTAAGGCCACATCAAAGTCCCGCTTCACACCACACCTTGCAGAAGGAGTTAATTAAAGATGACAAATTGCGCCATCCAGGAAAGCGCGGCTCCAGCCGGCCTGGGGCGTCAAGCATTATACCAACATGGAACCGTGCAGGGACTGCCTTGAAGCGCATATGGTACTTTTTCATCTTTGTCGCCCTCTTTGCTGCGGCGTTCCATGCGGGAGGAGAAAGCACGCTTACCCAGGAAGACGCCAAGGCATTCATGGACGAATTTGAGGAATTAATAGCGGACATAGACGGCATAGGCATCTTTCTTCACAACATGTCGCTGACTCTGGTAATGTTCATACCCGGCGCGGGCGCAGCATGGGGGCTCGTTGTAGCATGGTCCACGGGACATGCGTTTGCTGCCATAGCAACACTGTCGCCGGAGATTACAATACCGCCCCTGGCCGCCCCGTTCCTTACGCCGTTTGGCATACTGGAGGTTGCAACCTACGCCATGGCCACCTCTAGAAGCTGCATACTGGCGCTGTACTTGGCGCGCAGGCAAAGCCTGCGTCCCCTAATCAAGCCCACGCTGATTGAGATCGGCATTGCCGCCGTCCTGCTTTTGGTGGGAGGGCTGATTGAGTTTTACGCGATCGAATCGGTTCGGCAGGAGTTTGGAGACATCTCGCTTACCGGCTGATCAGCCTTCGCGCTCCCTGAGCCAAGCCGGCTCAGCAAAAAGCCAGCCCCGCTCCCCCACACCATAGTTGTGATTTCAAGCGCAACAATCTTTGCTGTTTTTGCGCGTCCAGGCATGGTGATAGAACAAACTCGGCTCCTGCCAACCTAAAAAAGAGGGGGCGCTGCCCTGTACGGCATTGCAAAAGGACAGCATGGTGCAGCTGATAAAATCTGTCGGCGCCTTTCGAGTATCAGATGGCGAACCGTTCCTTTTGTCTTCCGGCGCCGTCTCGCCGTTCTACTTTGATCTGCGCCGGCTCTGCGGCTCGGCGCGCGGAATCAGCAAAGCGGCCGAGGCGGTATATGAAGCACTGCAGGGTATGGGCGGCATCAAGTCTATCGGCGGACTTGAGTCCGGCTCAATACCCATTGCTACCGCCGTATCGCAGTACAGCTACGCCAGGGACTCCGGCAACGCAATAGACTCGTTCTATGTAAGAAAGAGCCCGAAAGAGCACGGAACGCGCAGCTCCATAGAAGGCATGCTGCGCCAGCCGGCAGCAGTCATAGACGATGTAATAACCACCGGCGGCTCTGCACTGCGCGCAGTCCAGGCCGTCAGAGATGCCGGCTGCTCGTGCGATGCCATACTTGCCGTAATATTTCGCGGCACGGCGGCGCAGGAGGCCGTCCTGAGCCGCACCTGCCGGTTTCGCTATCTTCTTGCAGAGTCAGACTTTACTTTTGCCACTGCCAGGGATAGTTCATATACGAATCAAGGCGGCGCTGCGGGATCACCATGACGCACATGTCCGAAAACGTTTCCCCCTCAAGCTCGGACATCATGCCCGCAAAGACATCTTCGTTCAACATAGTCAAATTCTCAAACACGGCGGCTTTTAGGCGCAAAGTATCCACGCCGGACTTCCTAAGATAGCGGGCAACATCCGAAGGCATGAAATTCTTCTCGGGCCGCCCAGGCCACGGCCTGGGAACCAGGATTACGCTCCTGCCGCGCCTTATGGCGTCCAACATCTCGGCCTTTTTGTCCTCAATTGGCCCCGTGACATGCATTGTAATTACCGTTGCGCGATCAAGCGGAACCCCCGTTCTAGCAGCCGCTACCTGCACCGAGCTTATGCCGGGCACTATCTCTATGTCCTCAAACAACTCAATCAGCCTGTCGACCACCTCTGACTCTGAAAAACACGCATCTCCCGTAAATGGAACCAGAATCCGCTCATAGTCGCCGCTTTTTAGCACCTCTTGATACGCCTCCTCCTGGGTTGCCATCGTTACTTCAATGATCTCTTTCTCCGGAATCAGGTCTCGTATTATGTCAACCGTCCGCTTGTGCCCTATGACAACGTCGCATCTTCGCATTATCTTAATCGCCGCTACGGTTACGTAGTCAGTGGAGCCTGGGCCCAGGCCTACCGCAAACACCTTCATTGCGCTACCTGCCGTTCCTTGACAAAACGGACGAGGGGCTCCCAGTCCACCTTCATAAACTTGGTCGGCTCCTTCATGGGATACTTGACCCAGTCCTGGGCTACGGAGAACCTGTATTTTTCCCGCTTGCCGTTCTTTGCGTATTCCAGGTACAGGGCGCCGCCCCAGACCTCCTCCCGGCTCTCTATCTTTTGTATCTCGCCGAACGCCAGGGACACATTCTTTTCGTTTGTGATATCTTCTTCAAATTCTTTTTCATCATAGCCGTCGTGCCGTATCATGATATCGTTCTTTCTGTGCAGCAGGACCCCCTGCCTGGCAACAACGGCGCCCCACCACCGCATTTTTGCTTCCGTCTTGTGTATGAATGCAAGGCGTCTGTCAGTCAGCACCAGCATTCCTTCCCGGCCGCCGACCGTCAGAAACTTTGTGCTCTCCCGCCAGATCGACACAATATGAGCCAGAATCTTCTCTTCCAAGATCAACAGTACATGGCCGGCCCATCTTAAAAATCAAGATCATCTGCAGAAACCAGCCGGCAGAAACCAGAAGCCGGCCTGGAACTGCGCAGCCCGGCCCTTTGCGCCTGATTTTTATTATAAAGCCGCGGTACAAGCAACCATGAAGCTTCTCGGCGCTATGATTATGCTGGCCGTTCTTGCGCCGTCGGCCGCCCTGGCGCAGGAAGCCCAGACGGATACGGTAGCAGTCCTTGAGACAACAAAAGGCGAGATAGTAATCGAGTTTTTCCCCGATGATGCGCCGGTACACGTTGACAACTTTATCGGACTAGTTGAGGACGGATACTATGACGGAATAGTCTTTCATCGCATAATTTCGGGCTTTATGATCCAGGCCGGCGATCCAGCCACCAAGGAAGGAGAAGCGACCATGTCCGCCTGGGGACAGTCAGGCCCCGGATACAAAATAGACGCAGAATTCAATAACATAAAGCACAGCCGCGGCATCGTATCAATGGCGCGAACGGCTGTACCTGACAGCGCAGGCTCGCAGTTTTTCATAGTGCATGATGATTCCAACTTCCTTGACGGCGAATATACCGTCTTTGGCCGCATTGCAACGGATGAAAGCTACAGAACGCTTGACGCGCTGGCCGCCATGGAGACTGACCCCCGCACCAACGTGCCGGCGGACTGGGAGGATGCCGTGATAATGCGGGCTGAAACGGCGCAGCGCAGCGCAATACCGGACCTGCTGCCCTGGTACGAGCCGTCCAGGACTGACGCGCCGGCTGCCATAACAGAAGGCGACTCCAGGTACACCAACGAAAAGCTTGGAATATCCTTTGATGCGCCCCCTGGGTGGAGCATTCAGGAACCCTCAGATCCGGGAGCGCCCGACCTGGCGATGATCGGCCCTCAGCCGGGAACCATTCCTGCTACAATTTACGTTGCAACAGAGGAGGCAGGCAACAAAACACTTTCAGAGTTTGTTCAAGAGGCGAATGAAATAATCCTGGCAGAGCCCGCGGTAGAGATGATTGACTCTGCGCCCGTCACAATAGACGGCATTGAAGGAATTAGCAGAAATGTCGTGGTAGACGACCCGTTTCTCGGCAGCGGTCCGACGCTGGAGATAACGTATCGCGAAGCGCTGATACTTCGAGACGGCACAATATACTCAATAGCCTATGCCGCAGAGTCGCAAAACTTTGAGCAGTTTGAGGACATATACCAGACGGTCCTTGACACCTTTGAGTTTACGTCCGATGCAGCCGAGGCGCCGGCCCAAAACGGAGAAGACGGCGGCTGCCTTATTGCAACAGCGGCATACGGCACGGAGATGGCCGCCCAGGTGCAGCAGCTAAGGGAGCTGCGGGATAATACCGTACTGCAGACCGGCGCCGGCGCCGCATTCATGGACGCCTTTAGCAGAATCTATTATTCCTTTTCGCCGCAGATTGCCGACCTTGAGCGGGAGCATCCTGCATTGCGCGAGGCGGCAAGGGCGCTTTTGACGCCCATGCTTGCAACGCTCTCGGTTCTGACCTATGCTGAAATAAGCACTGATGTGGAAATGCTAGCATACGGCGCAGCCGTCATACTGGCCAATATCGGCATATACTTGGCTGCCCCCGCGCTAGCGGCGCGCTCCGCACTCGCGTACGCAAAGGCGCAGATCCAAAAGCGACGCAGGGCGCGCCCGCAGGCCGGAATGCATTACCATACGTCGTCCACCTCGTCCAGCTCCTGATAGTCCTTTTCTCCGCCCTTTTTGAAGAGCCGCAGCCTGGATATGTCCCGGCCAAAAAATAGATCAACAGTCCAGTCAATTACGACTCTGATCCGCTTCTCCAAGCTTGGTATCTTTGAGAGGTAGACATTCCTCCAGAGCGCCCAGGCCCAAAACCCTGACAGAGTCATGCCCATAAATGACGCAATGCCGTCCCTTTTTCCTATTATCGCCATCTGGCCCTTTGCCTTGTATGCAAACTTTTTCTTGCCTTGATTCCGTACTGCACTCTGCAGATTTGCAGCCGCCGTCCTGGCTTGCGCCTCTGCAATCTGAGCCGTCGGCGCAAACGGCCGCCCGGTCTCTGGATCCAGAAACATGGCGCAGTCTCCGATGGCAAAGACCCCAGGCATGTCGGGCACCTCCAAAAAATCGTCCACCAGTATCTTGCCGCGCTCGGTCTTGAATACGGAGCGCTTTATCGTATTGACAGGCGTAACGCCGGCCGTCCAGATCAGCGTCCTTGTGGTAATGCCGCGCAGTCTGGACTTGCCGTCTTTCATCTCCTTCATCCTTACCTCCCGACCGTCAAAGTCGGTAACTGCCGCATTCAGAATGATCTCAACGCCGCGTCCTGTGAGCTTTTCATGTGCAAACTTTGTCAGATTCTCGCTAAAGCCGGGCAGGATGGACGGAAGCGCCTCTAAGATTACGACGCTTATATCCTCCCGCGCTATGTGCGGATAGTGCCTGCATGCATCCGACAAGAAATCCATAATCTCGCCGGCAGTCTCCACTCCGGCAAAGCCCCCGCCCACCACGACAAACGTCAGCTCGCTCTTGCGCCGTATGGGGTCGCTCTCATTCTCCGCGCTCTCCAGCATGTCTATCACCCGGTTCCGCAGCAGGACTGCATCATCCAACGTCTTCATTGTATATGCATGGCGCTCAACGTCCCGCAACCCGAAAAAATTCGTCTCGCTGCCGAGCGCCACCACCAGAAAATCATAATTGATTACAATGCCCCGCCGC
>CAYGAM010000013.1:0-32748 GCA_964347915.1 uncultured Nitrosopumilaceae archaeon
GTTTTCTGTCGGAGCCAATACCGACGTAACTCTGCTGTACAACCAAAACTATCTGTCTCTGAATGGAGCTAGCCTCGTAGTAGTTGAGAAGGACGCACAGTATGAGGACGCAGGAGCTTCAGCACCGGACGGCGCAACAATCACTGATAATTCCACCAACATTAATACCGCAACGCCCGGCACATACACAATTCAATACACTGCCACCAAAGGCTGCGGCGTGCTGGATACGGCTGTTCGGACAATCGTAGTAGAGGAGCGGGATACCGACCCTTCTTTTGAGTCGGCAGCATTGGACACGAACACGGGCGTAATGAACGTCACATTCAGCAAGACAATTAATGTCTCTGCAGTCCAGCTGGCAAGATTATACGTGAGCGATGCAAACGAGGCAAATATTGTCTCTCTGAGCGGGGCCGCATTTGATTCTGCCGGACCTAATTCTAACATACTGTCTCTGACGCTTAACCAGAACCAGCTAAACCTGATTATCTCAATGACAGAGCCGCAGCTTGACATTGAAGCAGGCGCAGTCAAAGATCATTTCGGAAATGCTATCGGCGATGCTCCGGACGGGCAGATTCTAGTTTTCAGAACGAGCGCTGATACCGTGCTCTGGAATGCGACTATAACTGCCGGACAGAGCCTGGGGAATAGCATTGTGGCTGGCTGGGAGCCGCTGATTACAGGGAGCATAGAACATCATGCTCCAACTCAGGATAATACATTTGTCTTGGATAGCGCAACATACACTATAAACGCGATTTTCTATGCAGAAGAAACCGATCCTACTACAACCGACTTTTATATAGACAGGCTAATCCCGCAATCCAAACGCGATTCGCTGTATATTACCATGGACGATGCGAGGTGCGTCTTTTCGGAGGCTACTGAATGGCCTGGCAATTCGAATTTTTACGCTTGGGATACGACGCTTCTCGCCAAGCCGTTTTCTGTCGGAGCCAATACCGACGTAACTCTGCTGTACAACCAAAACTATCTGGTTTTGAATGGCAGCCATACCGTAACCGTCATGCAGGGATCTTCATATGAGGACGCAGGAGCTTCAACGCCGGACGGCGCGGATATTGCCAGCAATACTACTCGCATTAGCACCGCAACGCCCGGCACATACAAAATTCAGTACACCGCATCCAAAGGCTGCGGCGTACTGGATACGGCTGTTCGGACAGTCACAGTCATATCCGCACCAAACAGGCCGCCGGTTGCGCCCGACATGTCTGCCTCAACTGTAGAGAACACGCCTGTGACTATAACTCCAAGCATATCTGATCCGGACAAAAGCGGCACGCCCAGAATATCGGCAGTAACCAATCCGCTGCACGGTACTGCGACCTTTACCGGTACGGCAATTACGTACACTCCTGACCGGGACTACTCCGGCGCCGACTCGTTCAGATATACCGCAACTGACGGCACAGACAGCACGCAGGGCACTATAACGGTAACTATCAAGAGCGATGCCGCACCTCCTAAAACCAGTTCCGTTGATCTGGATCAGGACACGCGTACGCTGACAATAAGCTTTAACGAGCCTGTTGATGTCTCTGAGATCGATCTGGACTTGCTATATGTCCGAGATGAGGACTCTTCAAGCGGCGTCAGCTTGTCTGGTGCCAGCCTTGACCGTAACGCAGACAGCACTTCCATATCTATTAGGCTTACTGACAGCCAGCTGAATAGAATCAACTCGTTGCGAAATCCGCAACTTGAAATTGGCGCAGGCGCTGTAACGGACCTTGCCCGAAACGAAATACCTGATGCTTCCAGCAGACTAGCCGGCACTGCGCCAGTCACGCAATCCACAGCACCTGCGCCTAGAGGAGGCGGCGGCGGAGGAGGCTCGGGAGGCGGCGGAGGAGGCGGCAGCGCGGCCGCTCCAGCCGAATTTGCCGGACTATACTCTGTAATGTGGGACTGCAATGAGCCTGCAACTACCGTAATCCTGGACAGCGATCTCTCTGCTGAGATCGCGCTTATTGCAGGCTCTGATTCATTCACGCCGGTCCCGCACCCTGATCAGAATTTGGACGGCCGCACCATCTACACCGCAGGCGCGCATGCCGGAATCATGTTGCTCAAAGTCAGCGCAGGTGGCTCATCCACGAGCAAGACCATAAACACGTTTGACCAGTGCACAGGCCAGATTGAATATTCAAGGTATGTTCCAGACACTCCATCTCTGATACAGGCAGTTTCCGCGCAGCCTGCAGAACGCGATTTTGCGCCCGTTCCCATAACGGAACAGCCGGATGTCCTGGAACCGGTTCCCGCAACGGAACAGGCTCCGGCGGAACTGTCCCCTGCAGCAGAATCATCTGTTCCAGCGGAATCGGATGCTGATTCAACAAGTCCGGCGGAGCCGGATGACGAGGATGGCGGATGCCTTATTGCCACTGCCGCATACGGCACCGAGCTGGCGCCGCAGGTGCAGATGCTAAGAGAGCTGCGGGACAGCATGCTTTTCTCCACGGATTCAGGCGCCTCGTTTATGGACAGCTTCAATTCCGCATACTATTTGTTCTCGCCTGGCGTAGCCGACATGCTGCGGGAGAGCTCCGCGTTCCGAGACGCCGTAAGAGCGCTGATCACGCCGATGATTCACTCGCTCTCAATAATGTCGCTGGCAGAAGAAAACTCTGAATGGTCTGTTCTGGCACTGGGAGCTTTGGTAATAACTTTGAACCTGGGCATGTATTTGGCAGCTCCTGCCACTGTTGCCATTGTACTGGCCAGACGACTTGGGATGTGGCGAGCACATTCAATCTTGGTTCAGCATGACTGATGCCGCACTCTTGCCTTGAACAAAATGCGCCGGCATGCGGAGCTATCTTGTCAGGCATCTGCCATAAATGATCAAGCGGAAGCCGCGCCAGAAGGATGCATTGAGCCATGACTACTGAAAATCCAAAGATGACTGTTCTGAGCGGGTTTTGCTTATCTGCCTGCGCCGCGCACCGTTCCATCTAAAGAATGCCTCCTGCCTGACAACTTGTTCCGCAACCATGCCTGAACATGCACAAAACAACCGGGTCTTTGTGCCTAGAATCGCAGTTATGGAACAAACTTCTGCCTGATGCAGGAGCCCCTCTTGAACCTGCGCAGCAAATCACAAAATCTAAATCAAGACCGTACAATGCTGATTTTGACTTGGATCTTCCGCGCGGAATGAAGGACATTGAACCCGATGAGCAGGCAGAGATCGAGCTTGTACGATCCGCATTCTTTGATGCCGCCCGCCTTTTTGGATTTTCGCCGATCGAGCCCTCGCCGTTAGAACTGCTGGGAACGATGGAGGCCAAGAGCGGCTCTGCAATACGCGACGAAATCTACCACTTCAAGGACAAGGGAGACAGGGATGTCGCGCTGCGGTTTGACTTTACCGTTGGATTGACAAGATACGTGTCGTCGCAGAAATCCATGAAAATGCCCGCAAAATTTGCAACGTTTGGGGGCGTATTCCGATACGACGAGCCGCAGAAAGGCAGGTACAGGTACTTTCATCAATGGAATGTAGAGATATACGGAAAGCCGGGAATTGAGCCGGAAGCCGAGATAATAGAATTTGCCTCGCTGCTCTTTGAACGACTGGGATTTGACCGCGCAGCAATACGTATAAGCCACCGCCGGCTGATCGAGTCGCTGATAAAATCAGTCTTTGGAACGGACGATGCGGCAGTCAAGGCTGATATCCTGCGCGCCATTGACAAGATTGCAAAAAAGCCCAGGTACGATATTGTGTCCGAATTTGCGGGCAAGGGGCGCGATCCAGAAAAGCTGAAATCCATGCTGAGCTTTGCAGAACTGTCCGGAAGTCCCGATGATGTTGCAGCGCGCGTTGACGTATCCGAGCTGGATTCCTGGGAGCATGTCGTGCAGTTGTTTGATTCGATCAAAAACCGCGGCGTTGACAATGCAGTGCTGGACCTAGCCATAGTCCGAGGACTGGACTATTATTCGGGAACTGTATTTGAGATATTTGACGGCGCAAGCGACATCGGAGCTCTGGCAGGAGGCGGAAGGTACGACAGCCTCGCTGCAGCATTCGGACGCGGCGATGTGGGAGCTGCAGGCATTGCAGGCGGAGTTGAGAGGACCATTCTTGCCATGAGAAATCGGAAGGTGCCCGAGCCGGCAAAGGGCGCGGTTCTGCCCGTCCTGTACGCAGGCGCCGGCCTGCAGAAGACGGCCGCCAATATTGCATCCGTCCTAAGGAGAAACGGCATACCATGCGCAACGGATCTTGCAGCAAGGCCGCTAAGAAAGCAGATGGCGGCAGCCTCAGATGCAAAGCTTGCGCTCATTGCGGGCTCTGACGAGCTGGCAAGGGGCGAGATCATACTTCGGGACATGGAAGCCAGAACCGAGACCATGCTGAAACTTGACCAGCTCCTGGCCAATCCTCGCGATCTGCTCAGCCGCCGAACGCGCGAGTAAGCATCATTATTTCAGGGCCGTTTGTAAACGAGCCTGTCACTATGGCATTGTTGTTCAAGAGGATGCCTGATGAGACGTACGGCACGCCGCCGTTTATCGTGGCAGGCTCCATCTCAACGCCCATCACGTCAGAGCACTGCTTTAAGTCGTCTTCGCTGACTTCTGGGTGTATGATTCCGCCCTGCATGTTGGCTATGGACATGGCGCCAGTCTGGTGGTATCCTGCAATCCTGCCTTGAACCGCCTCCACATCCAGCACATCTTCTATCACTCTTACGGCATCCATTGGCATCTCTGCTGATACTATGGCGCCGCGATCATTGGCGCAGATTAAATTTCCCAGGGCTGTATACCTGGAATCAAGAAATGCCACATTCAGCCCTGTCGCCTTTTTGAGGTACGCGTACTCGTACTCTGCTGCTGTGGCCGGCAGCAACAGGCCGTGGTTGTTTAGCACCAGCAGAGTTCCAATCAGTCTTGTATTGGCGACTGATGTGTACATGACTTTGACGCCAAGATGCTCTCCAAGCATCTCTCCGCGGCTTTCGGCATATCCCATGGGCAGCAGCGCTACGTCATCGTTTGCGGCAGCATATATCCCAATGTTGGGGCCGCGATACACGTCATACTTATGAATATCCACATGGCATGGACGCGCCTGAAATGATATGAACTTTCATAATTCGTCTTGCGTCTTGATTGCTTTGCCCATGCTTGCATCGTTCCTGCACTCTGTTCTGCTGCATTCTGGATGATTATGAGCCCTTGTACCAAGGCTTGCACCGTTCCCGCATTGCATCCTGCACCGCACCATGTACCAAATTTTGCATCCTGCCCTGCTCCGTACATATACCGCACCCTGTACCACGCCTTGTACCACACCTTGTACCGTATCTTGTTCTAAAAATTTAGTTTAAACTAATATCATCAAAGATTAAATATAATTCATAAAAGAGATGACTCATGCCAATCGATGAAAACTTTCCTGAAGGACTGGAACCAATAGGCAGGATCAGCCTCGCTGACGGCGAATACTTTCACTTTATGTGGGGGCCGGGCAGGAGCGATGCCGAAGCGTTCACAAACGAGGATGTAAAGGCAGCATATGCCGCCAGAGGCGAAGAGCAGGTACCGCTGGGAGTCAGCGGCACAATGGTCGCCGTTGACTGGGATTCTTGCGTCGCAGACGGAGCCTGCATTGAAGCATGTCCTGTCCAAGTATTTCAGTGGTACAGAACAGAAAAAGACATCCCTGCAGTCGATGTTACAAAAACGACGTTTGAAGGCAGCGGAAGCTACGAAAAGGAAGAGCGCAAGGACTATACCGACAAGGCTGATCCAATACGGGAGCACGACTGCATTTGGTGCATGGCATGCGTATCAGTATGCCCGCCTCAGGCCATCAAAGTTGATCAATCTAATATGGAAGCGCACGAAAAAGCAGCAGGCACCTACACGAAACTAGTAGCCGGCGAAAACCCGCACGCGCACGATTAGATTTTCTCATCTTTTTCTTATTTTTATGATGCAAAGGCGCCGCGCGCACGCTTCAGACTTTGGTGCAGCTTTGCTATAGGAATGACAGCGCTCTTGTAATGTCCGTTTTGCTGATTATGCCTATCAGGGCGCCGCCAAGGGACAAAACGCCGGCGCCGTTTATTTTGCGCTCAATCAAAGCGCCTGCCGCGTCCGCAAGAATGTCGTCATAGCTTACGGTAATTATCTCATCCCGCATGATATCAGACGCGCGAATAGTGCCCCCGAATCCTGTTTTGGAAAGAAAGCCTTTTCGGGAAAATACTATTGGAATTTCTGGATTACTGCTGTCTGTTACATGCCAGATTTCGCCGTGCGTCAGCGATACGCGAAAGAGATCGCGCATGGAGACGATTCCGGCAGGCTCTTCGCCGGCGTTTCTTAGAATGAGCCGCGTAATTTTGTCCTCGATCATTCTCGGCACGATATCGGAAAGCGTAGCGTCCGCGTGCATCCATGCATAGTACGGCGACATGTATTCGCCGACCAGACGCTCTCTTCCAGGGCGCCTCTCAGCATAGTATTTTGCCAGATCCGTCTTTGTTGCAATTCCTGCAATGTCTCCGGCGCCGTTTGATACAGCAACAGAGCCTGTCATGTTCTCCATCATCATTCTGGCGCAGCCGCTTATGCTAGTATCCTGCTTGACTGAAATGAGCGGCCTTGCAATGCCTGCTATTGGAACATCCCTGAGCGTTCGCTCCGTATCGTCGTTGAACAAAAAGTGCAGCGCGTCCTTTTCTGCTATAACTGAGGATATTTTGCCGCCTTCGTCTTTCACAAAAAGCCTGCTGATGCCATTGTCAAGCATTTTGTGCAGTACATCAAACAGACTGGAATCCCTTTCAACTGTGATGGGCACTCTCATTATGCTGCCTATGCTGTCCAAGATGATCTGACGTTTGGAGGCGTTCATATAAAGTATTTACACCAAAGTTCTGGAATGCTGCGTGCCACAAAACGCTGTTCTGTGATATGATCGCGCAGCCATCTGTTGGGAATTCTTGAACGTACTTGTGTATTCTGAATTAAAGCCTCCATGCCGCATTGTAGCGCCGCCTGCCGGCGCTTTTGCAGCGGAGCTGTGCGAGAATCTCTTCAAGCATGACTTTTATGCTGTGCCGTACCATGACATGCCATGGCAGGAATTACGGTCCGGCTCAGCGAAGAAACAAAAGACGCCTTGGAGAGGCAAAAACTGAATCCAAGCGAAACCATTGAGCAGGTAATTCAAAGACTGGCCATGGTGAATTGCGATGAAGCGCTCTCGCCGTTGCTGGTAAAAGGAATTGAAGAGGGGCTGGCAGACATCAGGGCTGGCAGAATCTACACAACCGAGCATCTTGACAAAGAGCTGGGGCTGTAGCAATGGCCGGAATAGTGCTGTGGTCTTTGAGAGCAATAAACCAGCTAAAAGAAATGGATCATGAAACTGCCCTGACAGTAAGAGATGCAGCTTTCGGACTGACTGCAGAACCGTTTGTTATTGTAAGAAAACTGATTGGTTCTGGAGATTCTGAAATGCATGCTATCAGCGACAGAGTCATCCTGGACTTGCAGCCTGTGGGAATTCAAAACGACGATGGCGTACTTCCGGTGCTGATAGTGACTGAAGTATCCAAGTTTTCCAGCGCAACAGTAGTGCCATGATTTTTGCGGCATATTGCTGAAAGCGTGCTTGTGGCTCTGCAAAACGCCGTCCAATTATTGATCGTCCACTCGGAGCATCTTGGATTTTTTCCAAACTATGATGAGCGTCTTGTAATCATTCTCTGAAATAACAGTTCCGTAGGTATGCCAAATCTATGCAGTTTTGGCATGTATTTTTCTGCACGGCTTGCACCACGACTGAGGCCTGATTATTCCGTCCACATTCCTGAATCCAAATTTTTTGTCAATCTCCTGCCTGGAATCTGCCGTCTTGCCGCATCTGGGGCATTTAGCCTGCTCTCTTGCAGAAATTTTGGATTTGACATGCTTGGCAATTATTCCCTGAACTTCGCTTGGATGAAATGCGACATCCCAAGCCCATGCGCCATACCTGCCGTCATCGTTTACTGCGTCCGTCCATTCCTTGAGATATCTTCGCTTTGTACGGTTCTGCTCGGTGTCGACGCCTTTGATTTCCAACACGAGAGTTATGCGGTTTGAGAGCCTTATCAAAAAGTCCGGAAAATAGTCGCGCACCACTCCATTGTACAGGTATTTTATTACGAATCCGATGTGGTCGTTTTTAGCCCAGGACATGACGCTTTCATTGTCATCAAATTCCTGCATTGCGGCCAGCTCCCAGCCGGAATCGTGCGGAGCCAGCCTTGTGTGCGACTTTGCGGCGTGATGTGTCGGCTTTTTGGTGTGCCACGCGCGCATATCAAAAGTTGACTTGACCGGCTTTATTGCATTGAGGCTGATCCGCTTTCTGCTGGCGTTCTGAGATGTTATGCTGTCCCAGACGTGATTGACCACTTTGTTCATGTTAAACAGAATTGTCATTTTTCTGCGCAACGCATCGCCTTCTGCCGTATTAATTACATCAATTTTTCCAGAACCGATAAACTCTTCAACTATTCTGACAACCTGGGCAATGAGAAATTCCTTGTTGCCCTTCCAGTTTGGCGACATTTTTTCGTATACGTCCTTGGCTGTCACAAAAATTATCCTCTGCAGCCGGATTTCCTTGTTTAGCTCATGCAGGTCAATTTCGGACATCTTGTCTGGATCCGGCTTGCCTGCGAGTATCTGAGCCATGCCTACTGTCAGAATTGGGCGTTCCTTGCCTATCTTCAGAACCGTTATCTTGTTCCAGTCTACAGAAAGTATCGGCTTGTAGTTCGTGTCAATCCTGTCTATGTTTGGCCACGATATCACATGTTGCATCCTTGCCTCAATTATTGGGGGCGGAGGCGGCGGAGGCGGCGGGGGCCATGGTTTCTCATGCGGCAGGAATGTGAATGGAATGCCGAACACATTGACATACTCGGGCAGATACAAGCCTGTTTTTTCATCAATTTCATAGGACATTCTTCGAAGCCCTCGTCCCACAACCTGCTCGCAAAGCAGCTGGCTTGAGAATGCCCTCAAACCCATTATGTGCGTGACGTTTTTTGCATCCCAACCTTCTGACAACATCTGTACGGCAATGATGTTTCTTATCTGCTCTCCGGGCTTGCCGTGTTTGCCTACGGTACTGACTCTCTCTCGCAGCTTCTCTTCCCTGCTTGAACCGACAGAATCTTGCTCCTCTGCCTTTTTTATCATGGCAGAATCTATTCGCAATATGTGTTCCGGATCAGAAAGATCGTCAAGTTCAAACTGATTCTTTTCAAACGAATGCATCACCCTTGCGGCTGTATTGGTTTTGTTGCATACAGTAATCATTACCGGGGGAATGGGTGATTCGTTCTCTTCCCATATCTTTTTTGTCTCAATCCAGTCTTGTCCAAGCAACATGTATGCGTTTGCCACCAAATCGGGGAGCTTTTCGTACGGCTTGGCATTTCTGTTGAGATCCGGCTTTACTTCGTCGTCCATGTATATGTGGTAGAATCGAGATCTGTAGTCATCGTCAAATTTGTCGCCATCGTCCTGTATTGAAATCCTGGGAGTCTTTGTAAGTCCTGATTCGATTGCATCGTTGAGCGAAAAATCAGATACGACCCACTTAAACACATCGTCTCTTGCAATGTTTTTTCCAGACGGCTTAAACGGCGTAGCAGAAAAATCAAAACAGTGAGTGATGCCGCGCGCCGCATGGATTTTGTCCAACCCTTCCATCCATAACTTGTCCCGTTCCTGTTCTTCTTTTGACAGGCTGCTGGGCTGATCTTTGTCTGCTCTGTATGCATGATGAGCTTCATCGTTTATGACTACAATATTGTCAAGATTATGCCCCAGTATTCTTTTTGCAAATGCACTATCGCTTTCTCTGCCTAATTTGACGACGCTTCTTGGCGCGTCGTCCTTTGGTTCTAGCGTGTGCCAGTTGTGTATTGCAATTCTGGCGTGAAAGAGATTTTCGCGCAACGAATCTGGCACTAAATCAAATTCGTCGTATATGTTGCCTTTCCTGGTAGGGTGCAGTACTTGAAGGCGGGATTTGACTGTCAGGCCTGGAGCCATTACGAGTATGTTGCGCGAGAAGCGCGAGTCCTGCCTGCGGACAGACTTGTTTATGGCCTGCCACGCAATCACCATTGCTATCACTATGGTCTTGCCTGTTCCTGTAGCCATCTTGCAGCACCATCGAGCAAAGCTACCGCCGTCTGATGGTACGTCTATGCCCTGTCTTTCAGAATGCGGCGCTTCTGTCAGCCAGATCAAAGTCTCTACTGCTTCCAGTTGGCAGAAGAACAGCCTGCTTTCACGCTGCTCGTTGTGGTGCCAGAACTCCAGGAGCTTTTTGGTAGTACCGGTTGCTCCTGGGTATCCGTTCTGCTTCCATGCATCAACGCGCTCGCGTATGCGGTTTACCAGGGGCAACTCGCAAAACACTCCTGGGTCGTCAAAAGATTTGCTGTTGGGCGTTGCGTTAAAAATGCCGGCGGGCCTGCGCCCGGCAATCAGATCAAATTTTCTTTCGGTGCGATCATACTTCCAGTGCTGCGAGGGCATCTCATACGGATTGCAGATTATGAGATGATCTATCTTGGACATTTTACTCAAGATCTACAATTTTCAGCGACTCTATTCCGCGATCGTCAATTATCTTTACTGCCGCCCGTTTGTTGGAACCGGCCTCAAATGGAATTGACTCTATTCCTTGGTATCTGATGACAAGTTCTTCGTCAATTTGTGACTTTAGCGTCTTTGCAAGATTGTTCCATCCGCCGCTTTTGCCGTCCATGGGAAAAAAGATTTGTTTCGGATACAGACTCCGTCCGTCATAGTCCGTATCAAGCATCCACATGGCTATTTTTGATGAACCGCCTGATTCAATTTGGTCGTTTTCTGTGTTGTAATAATCAAAGCCGTTTATTGCAACGATGTACTTTTCATTTTCAATTTTATGTACATCCACATCCGGCTGTCCAATCAGCCAAAATGACTCGTTTGCAAATATGTTTTTCTTGAGATCATTCGTGAGAAGATCCCTGTTCATTTCAGCTTTTAGTATGGTAACACCAGGCCAATTTAGTTTGTCAATATCTTTTGACGCTTCTGGATCAAATTGCATTGCAGCAAATATTATCATTGCGGGCCTTGGAACCAATGTTCCTGCTTCTTCAATTGCCAGTTCAATCTGTCTTTGTTCTAGCGGCGCATATTCAGAACCAAATGAGATCATTACGCGTTTTGGATCTGTTTCTTTTGTTTCAGCATCAGCATGCAGCCATTTTGTAGTGGGATGCGTATCTACACTGCCGAATTCTATTTTTTGCCCGGATTTTCCGCGTATGCCTGATTTTAGCAATTCATCGCGCCATTGTTGTTGGTGCGAAATTGTTGCCTGCATAGTTTGATCTGATTGTTGGTGTTCTTCAAACAGAACATCAAGAGATTTTGCAATGGGTGCAGGAACAGCTTCTACGGTAAACGGTCCGGAGATTCTGGTTGTATTTTTCTGTTCGTTGGGCTTATCATATAGTATTTCAATGTCTGGCTGTTCGTTATGGGCAACCGAACGTAGCGTTTTGTGAAGAATTGTACTGTATTCAAAACCTGATGATACTCCTTCATTGGGTTTGCTTAATTGGTAATAACGATACTTTGCGGTCATAAGCCTTTGCTTGGCCAGCGCCAGCGCAACTCTTGAGGTATCGCACGTAATCCATCTCCTACCCCATTTTTCTGCGACGTATGCGGTAGTGCCGCTGCCGCATGTTGGATCAAACACCAAGTCACCGGGATCTGTAGTCATTATCATGCAGCGCTGGATCACTTTGCGTGACGTTTGTACCACATAGCGCTTGTCTGTAGCGCCTTTTGTGTCAACCCACATATTGCCCAATTCCGTAATTGGAAAATCTTCAAAATATCTCTTGTAATTCAAAGTATTTTTGGTCGCGATGAGCCATTCTGCCTCTTTTAGGCGACTCATTCCTTCTCTGTTTGTCTTCCATTGGTGGGTGTTTCCTGGATGAAATTTTTTGCCGTCAAATTCAAATTCAAACGTTGCCGTTTTGCTGAAACCTGCACGTCTCAAATCACTAACAGTAAATATCTTGCAATCTTTTGGTAGCAATCTGTTATCTAAAATCTCCTCCAGTGTGATCTTTCTTATTTTGCCATTTGCTTCTTCAACATTATTGTACTGAGCTCCTGCGCCAATGCCCAGCTTTTTGTCAATGAAAATTTTATGAAATTTAATGCGTTTTTTGTCCTTTGCAAACCATACCAAATAATCTGACATTGACGGCAGCAATTTGGTAGTGTCACCTGTTGTGGTTTTGAAGCTGATTATATTGATGAAATTGTCGTGTCCAAAAATTTCTTCCATTATGCTTTTTACGTAATGCAAGTTTTCATCAGAAATTTGTACAAAAATGCTCCCGCTTTCAGTCAAAAGTCTTTTTGCCAAAAGCAGCCTGTTTCTCAAATACGACAGATATGAGTGGATTCCCAACTCCCATGTATCTCGGAATGCCCTGATCATCTCTGGTTCTTGCGTTAAATCCTTGTCATTGCCGTCAACGACGTTTTTCTTGTTTACAAACGGCTGAAAATTAGATCCGTACTTTATCCCGTACGGCGGGTCCATGTATATCATTTGAACTCTTCCCTCCATTCCCTCTTTTTCCAAGAGCGAATTCATCACAAGCAGGGAATCTCCGGCAATTAGCCTATTGGACCAGTTCTGATTGTGCTTGTAAAATTCTATTGCATTGCTAATTGGAAGATGATCTTCCGGATTGTCAAAATAGCTGAATATTGTTTTTTGCGCCGCTTGTTCCTGTTTGATGATTTCTGCAAGAATGGTTGCCGGATCAATTCGTTCATGTACATGCAGTGAAACTGTATCTACTTCAAATTCGGCCTGCTCTTGCTTTCCTACCCACTGCAGCTGTGGTTCCGTGCGCAGATCATGCGAATACGAGTATGTTTTGCTTGGCTGATCTGGATCTGTATCAGAAGTGACTAGACCGACAGGGGGATTATTCCGTCTCTTGGCATCTTTGTGAGTATATCTGTCAAGTTCTCTTGCCTTTTTTGCTTTACTTTTCAAGAGATCTTTACAAACTTGGGATCGCTTTATGTATTTTTCCTACTTTCTTTACATGAAAGGAATGACTGACAAAGAAGTTCTAGGCACGACTACTGTCTCGTACAAGTATCAAATCACCATACCCAAAAAGGTGCGAAAGAGCTGCAGATTTGCAGAAGGCGATGTAATTGTCTTTGAACGAGAGAACGACCGCTTGTACATTCGAAACGGCAGCGCATGACATGCTGACCAACCCACCCTGATTCGGCCCTTTCACTAACTTGGTTTGTTTTGACATGCTGGTGCCGGCACCTCTTACCAAAAGCGTACGGCTGTAGCCGTCATTGATCTGCGAATTATGCGATTCTGCGTCTGCCATCTTTATGCGTCAGTGCAGAGTGCAAGTCTGCCATTGTCCATTTAATGCATTGCACTGCAATGCGCTTGGGGGCATATATGCAGCATCTTGCTCCTACCAGATTGAACCATTGCCTGGTGACAACATCGCTAATGCACTTCCATACATTACCCGATATCACGGCGCTGATGATGCATAACGCAGCCACGCGCAAAACATGCCGTCTGTGATTTCATATATGCCACGTCTCCTTTTGTATACCACATCCTTGCTCAAAAGAGTGCAGAGCAGACCAGTAACTTCGTTGATCTCCCTGTTTTCTGCATCTGCAATCTCTCTCGGACTTTTGGCTCCGCTTTTAGCCATTGCCTTTACAATTCTTACCTCGCTTGTCTTTAACATGTTCAAATAACTTGCAAAGTGGACTCTGCCTTCCGCCTTTAGCATTCTTGATACTGCAGCGGCTACTGCATCTTTGCCTATCGTGTCTGTCTCACTGTCCTTTAGGTATCGTCCTAGCAGCTGTAGGTTGTATGGAATGCCGCCGGTTGCCGCCATAAGCGATCTCAGTCCAGCTTTGCTGATCTTTTTTGCGCTCAAATATTTAGCAACAAATTCCCGTACTGCATCTTCTTTTAGTGGTTCAATGTGCAGTGAGAGGAGCTGCTTGTAAAGGGGCGAGGACTGGCTGCCTACAGCCTGTTGCATCGTATAAGCAAACGAACCGGACACGACCAGCGAAGTTCGCTTGTAGTTCTCATTTATTGTCCGAATTAGTCTTAGGATAGCGTCTCCAACAGCCTGGCGCCCTGTCTTGAGATCAGTGAGCGACGGAAACTCGTCTATCATTAGGACACATTGAGTACCAGTCTTTACTGCCAGATCGTCTGCCATTTCAAAGACGCTTGATATGGCTCTGGATCTGCTGACATTTTCTCCCCTAGCATAGGATACTGTATACGTTATTTTATCTTCAATGCTGGCCGATATGTTCAGGTGTGTCAGAAGGTTTGCAAGCCCCTCTTGGCCTAACCTAATCATGTCGCCAATCTTCATTTGAAGCGAGAATTTGTCCTTGAAGGCAAGAATTGTTCTGTCAAACAATTCGGACACAAAAGCGTCCAAGGTGGCCGGAAACGCGTCCCATGCTGAGATATATATTGCGACGATGTTTTTTTCCTCCAGCCTCCGCTTTACCTCTTTTAGTATGCTTGTCTTGCCAATTCTTCTGATGCCAGTAATGGCAAAGCCGGCCCGCGAATCCTTCTCAAACAAGACAGAAAGCATGCGCTTCACTTCATCCTCGCGTCCTATCAGCAATTCTCCTTCAACCGGCGTTAGGTAGAATGACATGAAAACACTACAACATTGTAGACTATAAAGTTGTAGTTTATCGCGGCAGATCAGAATGTGATCAATGGTAGTCACTGCTGGCTTTGTGATGCAAAGAGCGGCGTATCATCATGCGTACCATGCCCGCGTCCTTCAGATTATGCATTGCGGCAGCAAATCTGGAGGCCATGCTTCTACCCGCCGCTGATGCCTGTATTGACCAGCTAAGCGAAATGTACTCTTGATTCAAAGTCCGGACGGCGGTCTGGACTCAGGTGGCGGTGGTTCCATCTGCTTCTTGAATGCCTGCATTGTCACCATGACATCCGAACCGGAGTACATTTCGCTTAGCTGTACTGCATTACAAAGGATAAATGCGGGAGGCTTTACCACGTATGATACGTTGAACAACAAGGCAACTGGCAACGATCTCCCAAAGTCATATGTGGTGCTAAAGGCCCTCAATAGGTTCGGCCAAATCCAGGGCAAAAAGGCCCTGCAAAAAATACTCTATGTGAATCTGGAGCGCAAGGTCTTTCTGTACCAGTGGAACAGCTACGGACCGTACTCAGAGGAGGTAAAGTACATGTCGGAGGGCATGGTCATAAATGGCCAAATCCGTATAGAACCAAGGTCATTGTCCACCTCGGGAAGAACCCAATTCAATATGGTGCTGACAGAAGATGGGAAGAAGCACCTTGCATCGATTGGAACAATGCCGGAACTTGATTCAAGAATTGAGTTTGTCCACAGATTATTGGATGGCAAAACCCCAAGAGAGATGGAATTGCTGGCATCTGTGCATTATATAGCATCCTATGAAGATGGAAAGTATTCGGACAGAATTTTCGATATAATAACTGAATTAAAACCTAATGCCAACTTTAGCCAAAACAACGTAGATGCCGCAGTGCAGGAATTACAGACGGGAGAACTGTTAAACCCGCTTTCCTCCTAATGGTGTTGGGGATACGCGGCACCGTACAATAGTGGTTTTAGTTTCCCGGTCACGCACTGAACCCATAGTGACGCTCCTAAATTTTTGCAAAAATTTACTCCATATTCATGCCTGAGTGATTGCAAGAAATTGTGTGCCGCTGTATGTTGGAACGGATCTGGGAACAATTCTTCAAGCATTCTAAGATCAAATTGGAGGTTTTGTGTGGTATCCTATATTGAAAGCAATCCTTCTAACCCGCAGCGAATTGCCCTGCGAGCAACCGCAATTTTTTCAGGGAAAAACGCCGTATGCAGCTCCGATCACCGTATTGGAAACGAGACAAAAATCTATCTCACTATGCGCAGGAAGGTTTGGCGAGTCCGGACACAAAATGGATAAGGAGGGAGATTCCAGGAGGGGGTGAAGGCAGGCGATATGTGATAAATTACAAAAAGGACGACCCGATAAAGCCGGATCTCATGAGCAAGCATGGCGGCAGGGTCAAGGCATTGAGATTTTCTGAGGGTGTGCCATTGGTAAATGATCTTATTGAGAAGGAACTCAATGGCAGCTATGACTATGTGACCAAGTCGGTCCTTGATGTCAGGAATCCGGAACACCGCAGGAAGTTCTATGATACGCATGGTATTGACGGCAAACTGGTGGGAATAATTGGACGCACCAACCATGCAAAGCCGTTTGATGAATCATCAAAACATGCGTTTGAGAAAGTCGTGAATGAGGGATATACACCTACGATTGGGACATGAAGAAATAGATGCGGCAAGGTGTATAATGATGTGAGCATGATTGTGAGCGCAGATGAGAATCGTCTGCAAATATTTAGAACAGTACAACCAGCTAGAGGTATTGGTAGTGTATAAGGATGGCAACTATAAATCTCTCTGAACAGCAGACATTCAATAATCCTGCATGGAGCAGGGGTTGTGGAGACAAATCAGAAACTGCAAAACAACTGGCGGCATACTATGATCATGGGTGGCTTGATCTTGATGAGTTGGAACCTCAAGCCGTGGAGCCTGTCAAGAAGGCATATGAGGATAGAGTCAAGATATGGGATGCACACTATGCCAAATACGGTGATTGAACACATACTGCCGATCACAAGTTCTTGAATAATAACTATGCATAGCCGATCACAAAAAGGACAGGAAATTTTCGTAGCAACTCGTCCTCTGATTGCATACTGTAGATGGATGATTGCGATGCGATTTGTTCGGCGCTAGTCGCCAACGACGGCAAAACCAGAGGACGAACAGCGCTCCAAAAGTTTGTCTGCCTTTCCAGCAAAAAGATCTCGGAACTTGGTGTGTTGCAGCATGCTGCCAGCTATTACAGGCCGTTCAGCTCTGGCCTGGGATTAGCATGAGAAAAGGCGCCTCGTATTTCTTTTTGTACGAGGCCGGCACGCCGGGAGATCTGTTTGGCGTGTACGCATATGGTCTTGCCAGAGACGGACGGATTATAGCCAAAAACTCAAAAAAAGGCGCAAGGACGCGTTTGACAAGGCTGCCAAAATTGTCCGCACCTACAAAGACTTCTCCGGACTAAAATCCGTTGTCAGCTTGGCATGCATAAATCCGACATGTCATTTCCGGATGCGGCGGCATGAGCCAGGAAACTTGGATGGAAGGCATCAAAATACAACATTGAGCAGGGCGCAAAATTCTTGGAATGGCTGGAACTTGACAAAGCATCCTGAAGGCTGTTTCATATTCAAGTCCGTCCGGGATCCAATTTGAGGATTCATAGACCTGCCTGAAACAGAAACCATGATAATAGACGCGTCCTATTCCGAAGACTGCAAGGCATAAGCTTCTCACGCAGGCCTTTTTCTAACTCTGCCGCAAGCTGCCTGCATGCCGCCCAGGCATAAATATTGACAGTCAGTTTTGGCTGCGTTCTATGGGCGTGAGCCTCCAAGAATCATTGCGAACATCATGCCAATGCCGCCATTCTTGCGCCTGCGGCATTTTTCACGGACGTCTTTCCTTATGCCCTGTCCGAAAATACAAAATCTGGCGCGGTTCAGGGACTGGCGAGCAGGCGCCTCTGCGTGACTACTGGCAATTACATGTATTGCCGCTGAAAAATAACGATTTGTGCGTATATTTCTTCGCTGATACGACATCATTTCTAATTGGCAGTATAGATCCTGCAGCCGCCGCTGCCATGCTCTGAATTGAAGGCGGGTCTAGAGGGATTCGAACCCCCGACAGCCGGATTAAGAGTCCGGTGCTCTACCTGGCTGAGCCATAGACCCACTGTATAATCGTGGGCGGTTTTGATTATTATTATAAAGTTGGGTTTTTAGTTTTCGACTTTGATCTCATTGTACTTTTCCAAAATCGCCGTAAGCACAGTCGATACCGGAACATTGTTCATCTTTTTCTTTTCATCCAGCAGCTTGCGGTACGCGTCAAGCGTAATGTATACCGGAATTGAGCCGTTTCCTTCAAGCAGCCCCCGCACATTGTACAGCGCAGTCTCCATTCCGCGCTCTGCCGACTTTGCAAACTTTGCCTTGTCCATTATGCTGCCGAGCGGACCAAACGGCATTTCATACTCAACTGTCATTGTAACAATGGTGAGATTGTCTCCTTTTGATTCAAACTCGTTTGTAATCTGCCATCTCTTGAAAGGGCCGTCTATCTGCTTTGCAGCTATTCTGCGCTCCCTGTCAAATTCCGTAGTCTCGCAGTCCCATTCCAGACGCTTGCCGCCAAAGTCGCCGATGACTCTGAACGTTGTTCCAACGCCCATGCCTTCCTTGATATCCATCGGCACGACAGACATTCCGACTGTCCCATTCTTCATCTGATCCGAAACATGTTCCGGGCGTGCGAAATATGTGAACACGGATTCTATAGGCGCCTTTATCTCAATGGACTTTGCAACTACAGTCATCAATTCCAGCTTTTGACAAAGATGATTTAAAGCTTTGTTAAGCCAGTACATTGCACAATTATTGCATCCTGCGAAAGCGCAAAGCATTCTGCCAAAGCAGGCCGGATGCACAAGCAGCAGGCTGTCCGGGTACGATGATGTCCTGTACCGGAACACTGCCGCTGCCTCCTGCATCATCATGCGCTGCGCAGTGCAGCATGCGAAATTGCATCATGGACGCTGCCGATGCGGCGCGCATGACCGGCCGCCAGCCGCCTGACAATCATATCATTTATGATATGGAGCCTGCATTGAGGTATCAATGGAGCGTCACAGATGAGCAGTCCGGGTGATGCATTGCGCACTGTTGAGTGGCGCGGCGGCAAGGTGGTAATGATCGATCAAACCAAGCTGCCGTCGCAGCTCGCATTTGTCGAGTATGAAGACTATGCAGACGTGGCTGATGCAATAAGAAATCTTGTAGTGAGAGGAGCTCCGGCCATCGGCGTGTCAGGCGCATTCGGAATGGCGCTGGCAGCCAGGCAGAGCAGCGCGGAGACCGTCCAGGATCTTATGGGAGATCTTGACCGGGCGCGCCAGACACTTCTTGAGACAAGGCCTACTGCCGTCAATCTCAAGTGGGGGCTGGACCGCATCATGGAAACTGCGCGGCAAGGCAGGACTGCATCAGAGATTCGGGACATGATACTGAGTGAAGCAAAGAGGATGGCGGAAGACGACATTAAGAAAAACCGGGCCATGGGCGCCCATGGCGCCGTTCTCTTTGATGAAAATGATACTATAATGACGCACTGCAATGCGGGCGCGCTGGCTACTGTAGCGTACGGCACGGCTCTGGGAGTAATCCGGGCGGCAAAAGAGGCTGGAAAGAATGTCAAAGTCATAGCTACCGAGACCAGGCCGGTGCAGCAGGGCTCAAGGCTTACGGTATTTGAGCTCCAGCATGACGGCATAGATGTCAGCCTGATTCCGGACACTGCCGTGGGCTATTCGATGGCAAACCGCCTTGTGGACCTGGTAATTGTAGGCGCAGACAGAATACTCAGAACGGGACACGTATACAACAAGATTGGCACGTACCAGGTGGCAACGATGGCAAGGCAGCACGGCATTCCGTTTTACGTAGCAGCTCCACTCTCAACGTTTGACATGGAGAGCAGCCCGGATGACGTGGTCATTGAGCAGCGAAGGCCGAGCGAAGTTACTCAGACGGGAGGCAGAATGACGGCTCCGCCGGGCATAGGAGTGATAAACCCGGCATTTGATGCAACGCCGCCGGAACTGATTACGGGAATAATCACAGAGCGCGGCATAGCCGAGCCGCCGTTTGAAGACTCGATTCCAAGGCTGTTTGAGCAGCCATGAACGCCAGAGTCATTCTACGATCTAAAAATTTTTATTGTTTTTCAAATTTTTTTCTAGCATGGTAACCCAGGAAGCAGTGCGTGAGTCGCTCAAGCAGTGCATGGATCCCGAAGTTTCAATCAATATTGTAGACATGGGACTCATATACGGCATAGACGTACAGGATGGCAGCGTAGGCATCAAGATGACCCTGACTACGCGGAGCTGTCCTCTCCACGACACGCTGATATCTGATGTTACCAGGTACGTAAAAAAAGTGCCGGGCGTGCAAGATGTCAAAGTGGATATTGTGTGGGATCCGCCGTGGAGCATTGACAAGATGTCTGACGAGGCCAAAAACATCCTAAAGCAGATGGGCGGAGCAGCGACGCCCGCCCCGATAGACTATGCTACGGCACTGCCGCAGGGAGTGGGGAATCTAGTCAAGCAGGACGACGGCTCCATGGTGCTCTCAAACGAGCATGAGCAGGGCTTTATGGTGAATCAGGCAATCGTGGACTTTTGGCGGTCATGCAACGGCAAGAGGCGCATAACCGAACTGGTAGACATCTTTGCCAAACGGACCGGACTTGTCCGCAATCAGGTGGAAAAGGAGGTCATGCAGCTGCTGCAGCAGCTGCGAGACGGCGGGCTGATTGTGCTTGCAGCGCGTCCTGACAAGCCCAATGTTGAGTTTAAGGATTCAAAAAGCTAGGGAATTTCGGCGCCGCCTGGCTGCAAAACGGCATAATCTTCGCACTGCCGTGGCTTCGGCCTACCGACAGATTTTTAATAAAATTGCGGCGCGTCTCTATGATGACATGCAAGATGCACGACGCCACGGTTGTAGGCAAGTTTGAAGAATCCTTGAGAAACTTTGTCGTTGAGCGCCTGTCTAATGCAGACAATTGGTGGACTGCCTGCATTCCACAGCATGTTAGAGCAGCCGCGGATGACCGGTTTAGGCGCGCGCAGAAAGCCAACAACTATTTGAACAAGCCCGATTTTGACGTTACCGACTATCTGAATTTTGACGACTATGAGTCGATAATTACCAAAAAGGACAACTGGAAGAAGCATTTTGCCGATGTCTTCATTGACGAGCGCGTATTTCGGCACAAGATGGATACGCTGCTCTCGCTGCGAAACGATGTCATGCACGGGCGGACGCTAAACCAGATAAACAAGCTCCGGCTCAGGCTGCACTGCTACGATCTGCTGTCACAAATACATGAAAATCCAAAGCAGGAGCGGCGGATCGAAAACGACGATCTGCTCAGAATGCTCGGACTGGACCGCTGCGACCTGTAGGGGAACTGTTTTAGAGCCGCGTCCTCATGCCGAATCCGTCAAACTGAGCTTGAGCTTGCGCCGTCAAAGCTTATTGTAACGCCGGACAGGTATTTTATCCTGTCCTGGACGATTCCTTTTACGAAATTTCCGATCTCGGACGGCTTTCCCATTCTGCCCATTGGCAGGGAAGACGCCACTGCCTCAATGTCCTCAAACAACTCCCTGGTTCTGTCCGTGCTGATCAGCCCGGGCGCTATGTTGATGCAGCTGACGCCGCGCCTGGCGTACTCTTTGCTCAGAGTTTTCAGGACGCTGGAGAACGCTGAGCGGTACGCGCCCGATATGACAAGCTTTGGATTGGGCTCCCTTATCACTCCAGAACTTATCAGAAAGACGTATCCTCCGTCTCGTATTTTTATGCCGTCAAGCAGCAGGCAGAACCCAAGAAAGAGCTGGTTGTGATACTTGGACCACTCTGGAATGGTTACCTGGCCAAACTCCTTGGGAGGCGGTCCGCCCGTATTCAGTACGATGATATCCGTTTCTTTGTTCTCGCCGGCGAATTTTTTTACGCTGTCAAGATCCGACGTATCTATCTGCTTTCTGGATGTAGCAAGCACATTGCATCCTATGGATCTTAGGGATTCGGCAATGGCCTTGCCTATTCCGCGCGAGCCGCCTATTACTATGGCGTCAGTCATGCCATAGCGTCGGGCGGGGGGATTAAATCTCTTTTATCTCGGTTATCGTGCCCAGCACGGAATCCATTCGCACTACGGCCCTTTTATCGCTCCAGCCCAGGGCAACATACCAGTCGCCCGCGTCGTCGTGGTACTTTGTCTCAAGTACCGCAATCTCCTGCGGGTCTGGGCCGTACTTTTTAGCAATTCCTGAAACTGCAAGCGATACGGCCTCTTTTTCCTTTTCAAGCCTGCGCTTCATCAGTCCTATTCCAGGAGCCATAACGCTGATACTGCCTTTTGCTCCTAATATAATGCCTGCATTGCGCAGCCAAGCGCATCGTGCCCAGAACAGCTGCATTTGCCTTGTCATTGGGCATGCGCTAAGACGCGCTTTGATTGGCGCCTGGTTCTGACAACTGCGTGATCATCGGCACGCTTTGCATGGGCTGCTGCGGCGCATGATTCTGCATGATGCCTGGGCAGGCATTGCTTTGCGCGTGCAGGCCTTGGCATGTCAAAAAAAGGGCTCGGAGGGCTTCGATCCCTCGACCTGGCGGTCCGAAGCCGCCCGCACTGTCCTGACTGTGCTACGAGTCCAAGTATACTTGGGGAATATACAATCTAAATATCTGACTATTTTTATCGCCGCCGAACCTCTTGGCATTCTGCCTGAGGGCGGCTGAGCTGCATTAAATTGGAAATATTCGCGCATCCTGCTGCTGTTCGCTTGCGGCGCAGTTCCGCCGCAATGCCGTTGCGGTGCAGCAATGCTTGGGGCCTCTGCCACGTTCTGGACTCTTGCCTGGGGAGACGCGCCTGATTTGGAGCCTGGCGGTCTGCAGCATGCGTTATGGAAATTTCCTCCATGTGCTTGACTGCTCTGAAAGCGCCGCCTTTGGCATGCCATGCTTTGCAGAACCGCATCATGGAAAAGGAGCCGCCTTACCGTTAGGATAAATTATGGCCTTGCACTACAATACATTCTTGAAGGTTTCAAAAAAAGTGGCGGGCGTAGAGTATGCCATACGGGACATTGTAGAGGCCGCCAGGCAGGTTCAGCAGCGAGGCATCAGGGTGGAATACCTCAACATCGGCGATCCGGCCCAGTACGGCTTTCAACCGCCTCCAAATGTAAAGGAGGCTCTAATCGATGCTGTACGGCGGGGAGAAAATTATTACAGCCACTCTGAAGGCCTGCCGGAACTGCGCCGCGAGATAGCCCTCAAGGAATCGGCCAAGGGACTCTGCGTCTCCGGCGACGACATTCTGGTTACAAACGGCGTCTCCGAAGCGCTGGACATGGTAATGTCGTCCATAGTAGAGGACGGCGACGAGGTGTTGCTGCCGGGACCGTACTATCCGCCGTACGCGTCGTATGTCCGGTTGCACGGCGGCACGCCGGTCGAATTTGCAGTAGATCTTGAAAACTCGGCGCCGGACATTGACGACATACGCTCCAAGATCACTCCAAGGACGGTAGCCGTCTGCCTCATATCTCCCAACAACCCTACTGGTGCTGTATTCAGCGCAAAGTCCCTTCGGCAGCTTGTGGATGTGGCAAACGAGCACAACCTCTACATAATATGCGATGAGATTTACGACAAGATTGTATTTGACGAAGAGTTTGCAGGGATAGGAAGCGTCTCTTCCGATTCTCCTGTCATACTGCTAAACGGCTTCTCCAAAGGGTACATGATGACAGGATGGCGCATAGGATACATTGCATTCAACCAGTCGCCAGGCCTGCAGCAGCTGCGAGAGAATCTGCCCAAGCTTGCCCGAGTCAGAATCTGCTCCAATCTTCCTGTGCAGTATGCCGCTCTGGAAGCATTGCGCGGACCGCAGGAATACATTGCCGACTTTGTATCGGAGATTAGGCGCCGCCGGGATCATACCATATCCAGGCTCAACTCCATTTCCGGAATATCATGTCCGAATCCTGGGGGGGCATTTTACGCATTTCCCAGGATAGAAGACAACCCGTACCGCACAGACAAGGAATTTGTCCTCAATCTGCTCAAATCCAAGGGCGTGCTGGCGGTCCACGGCTCCGGCTTTGGAGAAAAGTACGGCTCTGATCACTTTAGGCTGGTGTTTCTTCCGCCGGTTGAGATGCTGGATTCTGCCCTGGACAAGCTGGAAGAGTTTGTCAGTACTGCCACTTCCACATTCTGACAGGCGTAACCTCAATGATGCAGTCGGTATCGTCCAGCAGCTCCTGGGCGGCTTTTGTCATGCCGTCAAAATAGCGCAGAATGATTCGCTTTCCAATCTCCTTGACGCCCGAATCTTCGATAAGCCTGGCCCTGCCTTGTCCTGCAACGCCGTAGATATCCGGCGCATTGACTCCCTTGTCCACGCAAAAGCCTACATTCGCATTTCTTCTGACATTTCTTGCCTTTCTTGTCTTTGAATTGGTTCCAATGTAGAATCTGCCGTTCTCGTACATGTACCAGACCGGAACAATGTGCGGGCCGGCGTCTTCCGCCGTGGCCAGCCTTACCACCAGCCCTTTGCGAAGAAAGTCATCCCGGCGCTGCATTCTTCCTAAACCCCAAAAATATCATGAACAGCCCTCCGGCTATCATGGCAACAGAGAGCTTTTCGTTTGTAAATTCTGAATTCAGAATAAAATCCGCCACAAACTCCGGCGACCAGAGTATTGTCTGGCGCACAAGCGTAATGCATGCCATGATTATAAACAGCAGTCCTATGGCCGTGTACCAGTTTCTGCCTCTGCGATAGTGTTCGGAACTCATGTCCAGGCAGCGCATCCGTCATACTATCTTGATGCCTGGGTTTCTTATTTTGTTTCGTATCATTGCATTAAGCAAAAGCGGAGTTGCAATCTCGGCCATGTACGCCAGCCTGCCGCCTCCCAGCCTTATGGGACGCAGCCCCTCAATGTCCTTTATGAGGCCCTCCACTGCTGATACGGCGCCTTCGTCGTCTCCGCATACAAAAATGTCATAATTTAGTTCAATTTTGGGATTGGCAAGCTTTTTTTCTGATATTACGTGAAATGCAGACACTACCCTGCCTGCATTCTTTGCATGCCTTGATACCATTGCATGGGACGGCTCTTTGCCGTCCTTTATCGGAATAAATTCAAAGCCTGCGTCGGTCTTTGTCATTGGTACAATGGGGGATACTATCACGCAATCTTCTCCCGCCTCCCCAAGCACCTGCGGGCAGACCGCATCTATGTTCTCGTATGGTATGGACAGTATCAGAACATCGCTCTGCCTGGCAATGTCTGAATTGGCGCCGCCTGTTATTGAGCCTGGCACGGTCCCGTATGCGTCGCGGGCAATACTCTTGTATTCTGTAGCGGAATCGGCCGCTCTTTTGGCGTCCCTTGAGCCTATCATGATATCGTGCTTGCGGCACCAGCGCATGGCAAAACCCCTGCCCATTCCGCCGGTTCCGCCTATTATGCCAATTTTCACGCCATTTTTCTGACAATCTTATTATTATCTTTATGGAATGCATGACTTGCTTGACACTCATTGTACTATTGCGGCACGGTCAGGCGCAAAACAATGTGGAAAAGGTGCTGGCAGGAAGAACGCCGGGCTTTGAACTGACCGAGAACGGCATACGGCAGGCGCAGTCTGCCGCCCGCCTGCTTGAATCGCTCCGCATATCGCACATATATTCAAGCCCGATTACAAGGGCGCGCCAGACTGCCGAGATCGTATCGGATGCTCTGTCGTCTGACATTACGCTTGACGACAGGCTGCTGGAACTTGACATGGGCCAGTTTACCGGCATGAGGTATGCCGATATTGAGCCGGCATACGGCAACGTGTTTGAGAAATTCTACTATGGGCATCCGGAGGTGACAGAAAGCGGAATAGAGACGTTTGCGGATGTCAAGTCGCGCATGTCGGACATCATGGATCATGTAGTAGCAAGCCACGATGATGAGAATGTCCTGCTGGTAACGCACATGGACCCGATAAAGGCAATGCTCTCAAATGTGGCAAACATGCATCCGCAGTCGCTGTACCGGCTCTTGATCGCAAACGCGTCGCTTACGATACTCGGATGCAATGACGGCGTCCTGTCCCTCATGGGAGTCAATGTAATGGATACTGA
The DNA here is from genome assembly GCA_964347915.1 of uncultured Nitrosopumilaceae archaeon. Lineage (GTDB taxonomy): Archaea > Thermoproteota > Nitrososphaeria > Nitrososphaerales > Nitrosopumilaceae > CAYGAM01. Next base: position 26,115 of record CAYGAM010000013.1, read on the forward strand.
CCGGTTTAATCACAGCTGGTAGGACGGATTCCGGCAGGCTGCAGGGGAGCAGCATTTTCTGCATAATCGCATTTCTGCATTTCATGACCTTGCTTAAAATGCCGCGCGGCGCCTGCTCTGCGTGCCGGCAGCGGGGAGGCTGGAATGCTTTCGATCACGCAGATGTCCGAAAATAAAGCATGCAGTGCGTTCCTGCGGATTAAAAAATATCGTGCCAGAGTGAAAAAATGCGCGCCAGGCAGCCACTCTTCGGGGAGGCAGCATCTGTTGCGGCCGGAGCATTCCGAATGCTGTCCGAAAATAAAGCCTGCGCCGCATCCTGCAATATGGCACAGGAACAAGCGAGAATTTGCGCGCGCTTTTTTTGAGCCGCCGCATCGGGCGGGGGCGCGCACGCGCAAGAGCTGGCATTTCCATGGCTTGTGCAGGCATGCTTGCTGCGCGCATGAGAATAATGGATACGCGCGCCGCGCCTGATTGCCACGCAGCTGCCTGACGTACAAAAGCCGGCATGCGGCATCGTGGGCGCCTGGGATGCTGCACAGGCGCGGTCAAGTGCGGCGCTGTACGTGCATTGCGTACTGCACCGTACAAGCATGGCGTACTGCGCTGCACAGGCGCGATACCGTACCGTCATTTCGCATGACAGAATAACAGGCCGGAAGAATTGGGCGGCGATAAACGGCGGACATCACTTCAGCATACTGCATCCTAACAAAAGGCTCTGCTCACTGCGCCGCTTGGAATTCACAAGGCATTGGCGGCTTTGATTCTGGCGCTGCACGGCGTGCTTTTGCAAGGCGCGCAAGCCATGCCATGCGCTGCCGGCATGCTAAACCGCGCATGCCCCATGTCCCGCTCTGGTTTGCTCGCGTCATGCCGTCAAAATACCGCAAGTCCCAGAGCGCATGCCCTCCATCCGATGCATGGCGCACAGTTTGCCTCATTTTGAGCATGCGGCCCGCGCCCCGAAAAAAACTGCCAAATCTTTAAATAGAAAACTAAAACTTTTCAGATTAATCATCATGAGAACTTTGTTTGTTCTTTTTGTTTTGGCAGTGCTGATAGTGATACCCGCCGCAAATTACGTGCTGGCAGCAGGCGACGAGCCTGGAGAGTACCTGGACCGCAGAGTTGAGATATGGAACCTCTTCTTTCGCATGATGACTGTTGCATTTACAATAGGAGCCATTGTATCGGGGACGATAATCTGGCTTATACTGCGCTTCCGAGAGTCCAATCCCAAGGCAAAGCCGACTCCGTACGAAGAGGCGGGAGAGTGGTAGAATGGGCAGCCATTCAAACTGGCCGGAATGGATCTACATCGGAGTGGTAGTGGCGCTGCTTGTATGGGTGGGAGCCGAAGCATGGAATGTTGAAAGAATAGTTGAGCACATACCTGAGGATGCCGAAGTGATAAAGGTTACCGGCCAGCAGTGGTTTTGGTCTTTTGAGCATGAGGATGGAACTACAGAGATCGGCCAGCTTCACTTAGAGGCAGGCAAGGCGTACAAGTTTGAGGTAACATCAACAGATGTCAATCACAGCTTTAACATACACGACTATGTCGTGCTGATGGACGCCATACCGGGCAGGACAAACATAGTGTGGTTCTCGCCGACCGAAGCCGGCGAATACGACATACAGTGCAGAGAGTACTGCGGGCTGATACACTACAACATGCGCGGCAAGCTGATAGTTGAGGAGCCTGTAGCATGACGCCTTTAACTATATTTACACCAATGGAGGATGAATCTGCATGGTGCTAGAACTTCAGCGGCCAAGACCGATCTGGCAGATCATGTTCTCCACGCACCACACGGATGTGGGGCTCTTGTACCTTATCACGTCGCTTGCATTCCTGTTTATGGGAGGCGCGCTGGCGCTTGCAATCCGACTTGAACTCTTTCTTCCAGGCTCGCAGTTTATCGCAGACTCGATGACGTTCAACAGGATATTTACCGTGCATGGAACTACTCTGATATTTCTCTTCATACTGCCGTCCGCGTCGGCAGTTGGAAACTATTTTGTCCCGATTATGGTCCGCTACAAGGACATGGCGTACCCCAAGCTCAATGCAATAGCATTCTGGATGATACCGCCGGGAGGGGCGCTCATCTGGCTGGGTTTTGCGGACTTTACATGGTATGCAACGCCGCCGTACTCGATAATCAGCGCGCCCGGTCCTGCTGCCGACATGTGGATATTCGGACTGAAGATACTTGGAATATCCTCAATCCTGGGAGCCATCAACTTTATCGTAACCATACTAAAGTGCAAGCATCCGGACATGTCGATAGGGCAGGTGCCGCTGCTCGCATGGTCTTTTCTGTCATCATCCCTCATCATACTCGTAGCCCTGCCGACGTTTGCAGCGGCGCTTCTCATGCTGCTTACCGACAGGCTCGGAGTCAGCGGATTCTTCAATCCTGCAATGGGCGGCGATCCCATAGCGTACGCCCATCTGTTCTGGTTTACCTTTCATCCAGAAGTCTATGTTCTTGTCATACCTGCAATAGGAATGATGTATGAAATCATACCCAGGTTTTCAAGAAAGCCGATCTTTAGCATGAGCTCTGGAATATTTGCATTCGTACTGCTGGCCATTGTGGGCTTTTCATCCTGGGCTCATCACATGTATGCAACAGGCATGTCCTTTACGGAAAAGACCGTATTCATGGTGGGCACGCTGGCGGCAGTGCCTGCGTCTGCAATGCATGTCTTTAACTTTCTGGCTACCATGTGGAACGGCAGGATAAAGTTTGCCACTCCGATGATGTGGGCTGTTGGCGGAATAGCGCTATTCTTCTCTGCCGGAGCCGGCGGCGTGGTGAACAGCGCAATGCCGCTGGACTTTGTAACGCACGACTCGTACTGGGTTGTAGGACACTTCCACCTGTTTGTGATGGGAACCATTGCATTTGGAACCATAGGCTACATTTACTATATGTTCCCGTATGTTACGGGCAGAATGTACAATGAAAAGATGGGCGTTGCCCACTTTGTAATGGCGTTTATTGGAACCGTCCTGGTATTCTTCACGCAGCATGTTCTGGGGCTCTTTGGAATGCCCAGGCGCATATACGACTATCCTGCCATACCGGAATGGATTGCAATGAACCAGATAGCCACAATAGGGGCAATGCTGATAGGAATAAGCATGGCGATATTCCTGGGCAACATGGTGTACAGTTCGGCAAAGGGCAGGCCGGCCAACATGGATGATCCGTTCAATCTTGGCGGGAAATACTATTATCCGTACCAGCAAAAGAACCCGCATCATTAGGAGATGAGAAGATGAGCCAGATACAAGAACAGCAGGACCTGATATACAGAACATCGCCGGGCAGGCTTGTCCGCATGATGGTGATCATGCTTGGAATATGCATTGCCGGAGGCGCCATATTCTTTGGAATGTGGGATTACTGGATATCAGAGCTGCCTCCAGTCGTAACGCAGGCAGTGGAAGAGGTCGCGCCGCAGGCGGTCCCGTCCGGCGACGATATTCCGGTAACGCTCAAGTTTGTCGAATCAGAAGATCTGCTGACTCTGGGATTTAATGCGCTGCATACGGAGCCTGACGGCAATCCTACGATACACGCCAAGGTTGGCGATCGCATACTGTTCGACGTAGAGAATGCAGGGCGATCATTCCATGCCTTTGGCGTAACCGCGCAGGAAGCAGGATACGAGGGAGTAATAGTGGGAACAGAGATTGCAACAGGACTGCAGCCGATGCTGCCTGGCGAGACCGGCATGTCTGAATTCGTGCCTGCCGAGCCTGGAACGTACTATTACATTTGTACCGTAGCAGGGCACAGGGAGCAGGGAATGGTCGGCGAAATCATAGTGGAAGAAGCCGAGGTTCGCGAGGCGGCAGCTCCTACAGGAGTCTCGCACTCGTTTGAACTCAACTTTGTCGAGTCTGATGATCTTTTGACGCTTGGCTTTAACGCGGTGCAGGGCGAGCCTGACGCAAATCCCGAACTTGCGGTGTCGTCCGGCGACGAGGTTACCGTAAAAGTGAACAACATTGGGCGATCCTTCCACTCGTTCGGCATATCTGCAGATCCTGAGGATTACACCAACACGCTGTGGAATTCAGAGATTGCATCGTCCACAAGCCCGTTGCTGCCTGGCGAGTCCGGCGAGGTAACGTTTACTGCAGGCGCTCCAGGACGATACTATTACATCTGCACTGTTCCAGGACATACAATACAGGGCATGCAGGGCTCGTTCATAGTGAATTAGAATTTGGCCCTGCAGTATCTTGCCCTCGCAACGCTTGCAGTCCTCTATTCGCTCATGTTTATTGGAGGATACGTATCGGCTGCCGGCCTTGGGCTTACCTGCCCGGACTGGCCGCTGTGCCCCAACGGCCTGCTGCCGGACGACGAATTTCTAATAGAATGGATTCACAGATTTGTGGCTGCTTCAACGGGCGCGCTTGTGCTTGCCACTACTGTTGGCAGCTGGATCTCAAAAAAGACCAATGCCAAGATTAGAATAACCAGCGCCATGGCGTCCATATTTGTCGTAACCCAGATTACACTGGGCGCCATCGTAATTGATACAAAGCTGCATGCCGTTCTGGTCGCAGTGCACCTGGGCATAGGCATACTCCTCTTTGCCATGGTGCTGCTTACCGCCGTCTTTGCGTTTAGAATGGCCAGGCGGACCGTCCAGTCTAAGATCTAAACTTTGATCTGACGTATTTTGGGACATAGACGTATCCTATGACGATTGCAAATATGGACGCGCCTATCGTTATGCTTATGATAAAGATGTATCCGAACGGGCTCTGCGTGCTCATGTTGAACGTATATGTCAGGACGCCGCGATCTCCGACATCATACAAGTCGACTTTTACTATGTGGTTTCCCTGCGTCTCAAAGACAAAGTCCGTCTCAAGGTGCCCGCCCTCTATTCTTGAGGGAGCCACTGCGTGTATCTGATCCTGGTTGAAGAAGACTCTCATTCCGATAGTCATTCTTTCCACTTCCTCAAAGTCCGCATCCGTTACGCGCAGCAGTATCTGGGAAGCTTCGCCTATCTGGGGAAACTCTGGAAGCGTGGCTATTTGAACGCGATACCCTCCCAAAAATTCTTCTGACGAGTTAAACAGGGAATGCCCGAACGACTCTTGCGCGGACGCAAGAAAAACTGCCGATGCCAGGACTGCCAGTGCGGCTGCTGTGCGCTTCATAATTATCATACAACGCATCTTGAATATATGTCAATTATTTTGGGGCTTTGGCGATAGATTAGGCCGCCTTGGTTTTCAACCATGCCTGATCTTCCATGCCGCAAAATTCGCGCATGCATGCTGCAGCAGCCTGCAGGAAACAAGCCTGAGGATCGCCCCGTGCAGCAGACGGACTGGCGAGGCGGCAGCAATATGGGACAATCAACGCGGTTGCCGGACGGGACCGGATCAGAGGATTGTCCGGCGGGGGGTTATGGAACAGACTTGCAAAGAAAACAGCCTTAAATGTCTTGTAAAGTTATAGCAATTGATGCTTATTGGCAAGCTGCCGGTTATTTGCCTCATATCGCTTGTTCTTTTACTAGTCCCGATACTCGCCTTTTCACGGATAACAGACGCAGGCACAAGCCTGTATCAGAGCGGAGCCGATCCGGGCAGCGTGCGCGAAATCAACCCTGCAACATCAACACTGGTGCACCAATTCACATTATTAGTGGACGATCCATACGGAATGGACATGGACGCGCATGGGAATTTGTACATAGCAAACAAGGACGATGACGACATACTGCAGATAGCGCAAAACGGCACCGTATCGGTCTTTGCAGAAGGCTCGCTTGACGACCCAATCGGGGTGATAGTAGGGCCGCACTACGCAGGAACTGCAAGATCTGAAGGAGCGTCAAGCCGCAGCACAATCAACGACCAAAACGACGAACTTGAAGTCACACTGGCGTATCAGAACGGCACTGTTATTTTGGATCCGATCATTGTCCTGCGAGTACCGTACAATCTAACGGCAACAGCAGCTGATCCTGACGGCGACTCTGTTCTCATAGACGTCACGCATGACGATGAGCTGGATTCGATCATAACATTCGCAGACCATGGAAACGGGACGGCATCAATAGCCCTTGTTCCCGCTCAAAACATTACAGGCATACATTCATTCTGGATAAATGCGTCAGACGCGCACGGCAACTATGAGCACGTACCGTACGAGGCGTCCCTGCCGTAAAGATATCGTACGTTGCAGCCGCAGCAGTTGTAATTGCAGCTGCACTAGCTGTTTCATTACTGTACATGTCCGATATGCCGCCTTCCTACAGTTGTGAGATGATGCAAGTAATGTCTCCAGAAAATGATTGGGGATGCGTGACTCCTCCTACCGCGCAGTTTCTGGGAACTAAAGGATGGTCCATACTGGACGAATATCCAGAGAGGTACAAACATTATGTAGATCCCGAATGGGTGAAATATATCAATACTATTGAGTCCAGAAACCAGCCTTCGGATCCTCCTGTGGCAGAGAAGTTGGCTATAGAACTCAGGATGCCAAAGCTGCCGCTAGTCGGCCAGAGTGCAGACATCATCAGTAGTTGAAAATGTGTCCACTTACGGACAGTGCTGTTTTGAAGCATTCTGAGC
>CAYGAM010000014.1:0-31281 GCA_964347915.1 uncultured Nitrosopumilaceae archaeon
GAATGCGCGCTTCTCCAGATTTGGACAAGTATGCTTCAATGTCGTTTATCTTAGACTGGATCTCAATCATGTTGAGCCTTGTTTCCAGTATTTTGACTGCTTTGTAAAGCTCCTCTGAGTCATCAGGATCATAAATCATCCGAACACGCTCCCAAATTGTCGTAAAAATCAGGCGTGAATCCGCCGAAGATCGTGGCTGGCAGTCTTGATTTCGCGCACTCGTGGGCATCTTTCTTGATTCTTCCCGCGTTTAGTTCAGCATTATGCCTCTTCAAGTGAATTGCGGGATCGGCTTTTACTGTATGTATTTTTCTGTGTTGCAACCGCACATTACAATTAGAAGCAATGCCCGCTGCAGCAATGTCTGTACTCTGAGATTCATCAATAATATTGGGATGTTTGGTTAGATCAATACATTTTGCGTTTAATTCAATTGCGATTGCATCACCAAAATAATCCATTTCAAAATCCTCAGCGCAATTCATTGCCGTCTTTGACTCTGATGATAAGCATGCGGCGCCGTCTTTTGTGCTGTCTGTAAAATTATTTTCCAGCATCATCATAGTTCCTTTATTGTCGTGCTTTATAGCATTTGCGTGTTCTCTGGAATAATTACCGTGTTCGTTAAAGTAATTGTAAACTTTGTACTTTTTCTCCGCCATTTTTTTAAGCGCAGAATGTTTTTTCAGCTCTACATTCATAGCAATATTTATCCATTCCTGACTTTCGATGGATGCGGGCATATTTTTTCTTGTTATGAATTTCTTCACCAATAATAATTAGACCAATTGTATATAACTATTTGCCCCCAGCTCTTTAAAGAATTTTTTGGCATTGCTAGCTAAGCGAATTGTACTTCCAAATTAGATATCCGGAAGCCGGTTCAGGCTTGATTAGAGGCAATTCCATTCATACTTTGAATGCCGGCGCTGTCCTGCCATGGCAAGGCTTCATCGCGGACCGGCGCCCTAACAATTATCTGCTCGCTAAACAGATCAGGCAAATAAAAAGTGCTGCATCTTGGATTTAATGCCGGCAATTTTTATCGGTACGATATTGCTGATGTTGCCTGATGCCGGAAAATTGCTGATAATTGACGCGCCAGACGATGCAAGGCACAGGATACCAGAGCCCTTGCCGGTTCCAAGCTGATTGGCATGCTAAAGGCGGCAAAACCGACAGAAGAACTACGCCAATTGAATCTATGCCTGCAAATGCGGCAGCATCGCAACCGTTAATTGATAACAATAGCCGGCAAATTCTGTGCTGATTGCAATTGAGGGCGGCGACCAGACTGGAAAGATGACCCAGGCAGCCATGCTTCAAGAGTCGCTCCGCAGGCAGGGGCTTGATGCCGGCATACTCAGCTTTCCAGACTATTCCACGCCCACGGGCGTCAGGATAAAGGAGATCCTGCATGCCAAGAGCGCGCCGAATCTGCGGCTGCTCCATGAGCTCCTGGCAGAGAACAGGCGTGAAAAGCGCGACCGGCTTGCATCGCACTCAAAGAATGCCGTGCTGATTCTTGACAGGTACAAGTACTCGAATCTGGCGTACGGCCTGGCAAACGGCATGCCGCAGGACTGGCTTGAGGAGATAGATTCCCAGATTCCCGAAGCCGATCTCATAATACTGCTTGACATGGATCCCGCACAGGCCAGGCTTAGAAAGCGCCGCGGGCTGGACAGCTTTGAGAGCGACGCCGAATTTGCTAAAAAAGTCAGAGAGGCATACCTGCAGCTGGCCCATGCCCGAAACTGGAAGATAGTCAATGCAGCGGGCACGCCGGAACAGGTGCACCAAAAAATCTTAAAACTTGCAACAGCTCAGATAAATCCATGAAAGGCGCGCATGTTGATATCATAGACCCCATCCACAGCTTTATCCGCGTAGCGAATGCGGAGCGCCGGCTGGTGGATCATCCAATATTTCAAAGGCTGCGATGGATAAAGCAGCTCTCCAGCGCGTACCTGGTTTATCCGGGAGCGCAGCATACAAGATTCGGACACTCACTCGGGGTCATGCACATTGCAGGACAAGCGGCAGGCTCGCTCATGGAAAAGGGACTGATCAAGGAATCGCAGCGGGAAGAGCTGAGGCTGGCCGGCCTTCTTCACGACATTGGACACGGCCCGTTCTCCCATCATTTTGAGGAGGTGATGCGGGAAAAGGGCGGACCCACGCACGAGGAGATCGGAGCCCAGATAATCAAGGAGACAGAGATCGGAGACATACTGTCCGAGTATGGATACGACAAGAGAAAGATAGCGCGGCTAGCCGTCGGAATGCACAGGACGCCGTTTATGAACGAGATACTGTCGGGAGCCCTCAGCGCGGACATGATGGATTATCTGCTTCGGGACGCGTATCATACGGGAGCGGAGCACGCCAAGATAGACCACCAGCGAATAACCAGATCGCTCAACGTATACCGCAGGCGGCTGGCGCTTGAGAGCTCAGCTGCATACTCGCTTGAATCCATGATGCATTCAAGGTATCAGATGTTTCGCGCAGTCTACTATCACAAGACTGTGCGCGCAGCAGAGATCATACTGCTTGAGGCAATCAGGCTGGCAGACGACTCTCTTGACTTTACGTCGCCGCGGCTGGCAGACTATCTGCAGCTGACCGATGATGCCGTGCTTGTGTCCTTGATGGAGTTTGAAGAGTATACTGAATCGGATCAAAGGGCAAAAGATCTTGCCTACAATTATCGGACAAGAAGGCTTCCAAAATGCGTCTTTGAGAGAATGCATACCGGAGCAAAGCGGCGCCCTGTAAACAAGCGGAAGCTGAGGCTTGAGCTTTCCCTGATATCAAAGGTGGACGAGGATCAGATATTTGTGGACAGCTCTTATGCCAGAGCGATACCGGTTCTGCCGAACCAGGACTCGCCGTCCGTCGTCTTTCTGTCCGGCCGCGGCGGCAAGCGAAAAGCCAGCACAGTTCCAATGTCTGATATGCGCCTAATCTCGCCCATAACAGGCTCAATGCATGTTTTGCGCGTATACGCATACGGCAAAAACAAAAGCAAAATTGAAAAGGCGGCAAACTCAATTCTCGGTGACATGAAATGAGGCGCATAGCAATCAAGCTTTCCGGCAGAATATTTGGAATCAAAAACGCTTCGGCGTTGCCGGACTATGCATCGCTCCTGAATAGAATCAGCAAGGACTGTCAGCCTGTCGTAGTGGCCGGCGGAGGCAGCATTGCGCGGCACTATATCGCAAGCGCGCGCGCCTCCGGCGCCGCAGAGTCTGCCCTGGACGAGATAGGAATTGAGATATCAAGGCTAAATGCCAAGCTCCTGATATGCGCGATCGGGAGCAAGGCATATCCGCATCCTCCGACCAGCCTGCAGGAAGCAATCCATGCGGCAGACAGCGGGCTCATTGTCATAGCCGGCGGACTGTACCCAGGCCAGAGCACAAACGGCACGGCTGCGCTCATTGCAGAGAGCGTCGGCGCATCAGAATTTCTAAACGCGACCGATGTTGACGGCGTCTATGACAAGGATCCCAACAAATTCAAAGAAGCCAAAAGGCTTGACAGCATACCCATAGAAGACCTGAAAAAGATGCTGATGCAGGAGGAGTCGGTGGCAGGAGGATATGATCTGATGGACATTGTAGCCCTCAAGGTAATTGAGCGCTCAAAGATCAAAACCCGCATCCTGAGCGTTGACATTCAGGCAATAGAGGGAGCAATAAAAGACGACCGAGCCGGCACCCGCATAACGTTTCCTGCATAGCGCGGCGGCATGCCTAGTCCCGCGCAGCCTTGGGATACCTCTCTGTCCAGATCTCTACAGCATCGCCTGCAAATTCCGGCATGCCGTCCTGCACAAGCTTGTCGAATATTTTGAATGCCTCGTCCCTGCCGGACGCCCTTGACTGGGCTTTTGTGCATCCGTCCCCGTCAGTTATAATTGCAACAAAGCCGTCCTGTGTCCTGATTACTGCCGCCTGTTCTTCTGCGCCTACGGGCACAAACTTCCCGCCGGCCTTTTTTGTAGTCAGCGTCAGCATGCCAAAGCCTGCAGCTTTGAACATTTTCATTTGCGCTTCTGATGCTATCGCCTTGCCCTTCCTGACGGCCTCAAAGTACTGCATGCAGATAAGCGTGCTCTTGGCCATAATTAACTGTAGGATGTGAAAATTAGGAACTGCTGCGCCTGTAGCACATTGCCGCGCATGCCAGGCGCCGGCGGATGATTCTTTGCAGTGGAGAAGAATCAATGTCGCGCGCCCTAGGCACAGTTCCAATCTGATCAGCGCGGCGCCGGATTAATGCCCGGCGCGCTATTTCTTTTGGATTATTGCAATCCAGCAGTTGTGCTTTTTGTCGATATCCCATACTAGGCGGCCGCCTCGCGCCAGATCAAGCTTTTTCACAATGTTGGCAGGCGCCGTAGTCCTGAGCGAAATGCTGCCAGGCACTGCCTGCGCCAAAATTGTTTCGTTGGTTTCTATTCTTGCCATATGCTAAACAGCATGCATGCCGCGTATATATTTAGATGGCACAATTAATTTGCCTGTCATACGGATGATTGGATTGCCCAACCAGCCGCTGCGCCAGGGATGCAGCGTCTGCATGACCGCATTTCCCATTCTGCCTAGTGCGATGCCATCATCAGCACGGCCAAGTCCGAATGCCGTGCCGCCTGCCAGGAGTTATTCGACTGCACGCGGCTTTGCTTTTATCGTACTAGATCCCTTTCCGGCGAGACTTGGGAGAGGCAAATCTGCTGATGCCAGGCCTTTGCCTTGCACTGAGGCGCGCCTGCAGCAAAATCACCTAGCCTGCCGTTCCAGATGCTCCAAAGTCAGGATCAAAGGATGCCTGCCTGCGATCATGCAGCTCCAAGCCGGCAAAAGCGGCTCTTGCCGCAGCCCAGGCCAGCCGCTCATAACGGTATGACATGAGCCCGCTTACCCTGCCGGCGGGTACTTGAATGACATGAAAGATGCAGCATCGTGCCGCGCCACGCGAAATTTGGTAAGACATTAATTTAGCAGATAACAACTTTAATCAGTTTTGTACAGCACATCCACTGAAAAGGCTACACCGCCCAACGCAGGCAAGTATCTCAAATGGATCCTAGCAGCTGCCCTGGCCGCCGGAGTATTCGTAGTCATTGGGAACCAGAGCATCACATTATGGATGAACTTTGGCGAATTCAGCGACGAATTTGAAAAGCCCCTGTACTATTCCGTAGTCTCCGCCCTGATACTCTCTTCCATAGCTCTGATTAGGGTCAACGCCTCTTCGCGCTCATCAATCTTTTGGTATGTCATCAGCACGGCAGTCTCGTTGCTCAACCGCGGCCCGCGGGATCCGGTAGCCAAGAATATCCAGTCATTCAAAGAATACAAGCTAAGCGGCATCCAGTTTGGGGTGTGGCAGGCGACAAAGATTCTGCTCTTTGGCGCATTCTTTACCAATGTGATGTTCGGCTTTGCGGCGGTAGAGTTTTACGGCGGCAACACCCTGGGCACTGAATCGCTTGCAAACCTCTTTTCGCTGCCGTTTGTAACGCCGCCTACTGACGGCGCATATGCAGAGGATATCGTAATTCCAATGATTCCGGCGCTGGTAATTTTAGTATCCCCGATACTTAGCGCCGTCGGGCTCCGGCTCGTACTGTACATTGGAGTGCACAACATGCTGAGGGTAATAACGTCATACGTCAAGGACACGGACGAAGGCAAGCCACGATACCTAAACTATGTCGCCACAATTGAGGCGATAATAGGCATCGGCATTCTGTGGGTCGGATTCAATCTGTTCTTTACCACCGATATTAACTACAATACGAGGTATATTATTGCCGGCGTGCTGCTGGCGGGAATTGCGCTCATTGCATTCTCGATAACGGACAGAATACGGGCCCGCATACTTACGCATATTCTCAAGCGCGACGTACTGATACGCCTGCTCATACTCATTATAATAGGAATCATCCCGGCTTCAATAGTCGTGGTAAACGACAGCATTGCGGATGCAAGAAAGATCGAATATTTGGGACCCTACAAGGCGCAGGAGATTGGCGTCAACAGGTACCTGGGCGAACTTAATGCAATAAAGGAGAATACACACGATGTTGAGCTGCGCTCTATTTCGCCAAACAACATTGACAGCTACGTAAGCAGCAACAGCGACGTCCTGGATGTTATACGAGTCTGGGACTGGGATGCCGCGTTTGCAAAGCTAAAGCCGGAGATCGGCCTCATTCCATACGTCGATTTTGAGGACAATGACATTCTAAGGTTCAACGATACGCTGTATTGGACGGCGTCCATGAAGCCCATAGTTCCGCCGTCTGTTAGCCAGGAAGACCGATGGTACAACGAGCACCTGGTGTACACGCATGTACCAAACGGATTCCTGACGCTTGAAGCTACGAATGGGAACATTGTAGACAGCAGCCAGTTCTTCTCTCAGAGGACAATATACTACGGCGAGGGCGGCCTCCTGCAGGATGAGTGGTCGGCATATCCGGCAAACAGGGAGGTCAGCGCGGAGCTGGGCGGAGCGTCGTACAACGGAGCCGGTGGCCTTACCGTGCCGCCGCCGCTAAGCTACATATTCGAACCCAACTTTCTGCTGTCCTATCCTACAGAATCCATTCATTTGATGAGATACAAGGACATAACGGAGAGGATGGAGATTCTGTATCCGTACTTTTTGTACAATCTGTTTAACAAGGAGCTTGACTCGCTTCCGGTAACCGACGGCCAAAACTCGTACTGGCTGGTGCCGCTCATAGTGGGATTTGACACCAGCGACGTGCCGTGGTCAAACGGCAATCCGTACATAAGGCTGGTGGGATACGCGCTGATCGACACGTACGACGGCAACATACGCCTGCTGGAGTCGGGAGACGACTTTTTCGCGCAAATGTTTGTAAGCCAGTATGAGGACAGGTTTGAGCCTGTTCCGCCGTGGCTGGAGGAGCAGATCAGGTATCCTGTCGAGCTGTTTACATGGAAGACGCAGATGTACAACATATACCACGTCGACAATGTTGAGACATTCATTCAGGCCAATGAGTTTTATGAGATACCTCGCGGACTTGACCCGTACTATATCGAGGCCAAGCCTCCGGGGTTTGACCAGACCGAGTTTATAGGACTGCTCTCGCTTGAGCTTCGGGGCTCGCAGGGAAGAAACCTGGCCGGCTACATGGTAGTAGAGAACGATCTCTCAAACCTGGGAGCCATGCAGTTTTACGAAGTGCCGCTAAACTCTACCACAAAGCTAATCGGGCCTACGGCAGTCAGGGAGGCGCTGGACCGGGATCCAGACTTTGCCCAGCTCAAGACACTGCTCCGCACTCCCAGAATCGGCGACAATATTCTGTACAATGTGGGCGATCATGACACGTACTTTATTCCAGTCTATACTGCAGGGGCCGGAGGCGTCGTAGCCCAGCTTGGCACGATTGCAGCTGTCGGCGCCGCATTTACGGGAGAGTACTATGTGGGGCTGGGAGAGACGCAGGAGCAGGCATTTGAGGCGTACCTGCAAAAACTCTCTGGCGTTACAACCACATCGCCCGTAGTCAACGGATTTGCGCCCGAACTCACGCGCGAGGATCGCATCAACAAAATGCTTGCCATACTTGAAGACGAGGATCTGGAGATAGTCAAGCCTACAACAATACAGGTTCCGCTCTCGTTTAACGTGGGCGAAATATTCTACATTACGGACGAAGAGACCGAAGAGGCCAGCGAACTGCTCCGCACCTTTATCCGGGAAAACGTCAAGCCCAGGGCCGACAGGGTGTACATGTGGGAGGAGGACAATGTAATCAACTTTGGAACCATACTCTCTACAGAGAGCATAATCGAGATGTACTATGTCTCAATAGAAGTAGGCAGCTAGCTTGCTGCTTGTGCTAGACAACCATTCTGCATTCTCGCAGGACCTGATCAGCCTTGTGGGATCGCTCACTTCGGACTTTGAGGCTGCCTCGTACGATGCAGGCGCGGATCTTGGGCGGTTTGATTCCGTAATAATATCGGGACGAAAAAGGAACAATCCCGATACAAACGCCCCAAACATGGCCGCTATACGGCACTGCATCTCGGAAAAAAAGCCGCTGCTGGGAATATGCTACGGGGCGGAGATTTTGGCGCTCTCGCTGGGAGGGACGCTGCGGCGCGCGCCCCGCCTTGCCGGCGGCATGCACCGCGTCAGAACCGTGCGCAGCAATCCCATTTTGGACGGGGAGATGGAAGCATTTGGAAACAATCATTTTGAGATTGCACGGTTGCCGGACGCGCTGTCGCGCATTGCGGGCTCGGACGCGCACAGGTACGAGGCCGTTCAGTATCGGGACATGAGCGTATTCGGCGTGCAGTTTCATCCTGAATGCAGCCCGGACGGCAGGGAGGCAGTGGCGCGCTTTCTGGATCTCTAGCATTTCATGAACGGGCGGAGCGGCCGCTCTTTGTCCTGGGCGGCTGGAAATTGCTGCCCCCAGGATCATAATTTATTGCAATTATCTCCTCGCTGCTCTTTTTTGTAAAGTACTGCAGCGATCTTGCCAGATGTATCGGGTATACTGCATACTCTTTTGAGAGCTGCAGCGTATCGGGATCGTTCTGCTCTGATATCATTATCATGTTGCAGCGTTCCGCCTTTTTGACGAATCTGACAAACTCGCCGGTATCGGGCACGCTGTTGTAGTGGCTGTTCGTATTTCCCATGTACGGCGGGTCAAGGTAGAGAAATCCGCCGCGCACATTGCCGTAGCGCTCGTACGACTCGTTGGTTATTTTCATGTCCTTGATTATTCTGCTGATTTCAAGCAGCTTTTCGCTGTCCAGATTTGGACACTTGACATTCTTTCTCATGGGAGCATTAAACCTGTTGTGCCTGTTGAATCTGATTTTGCCGGAGAATGCATTCTTTGCAAGGTACAGGAATCTGCCGGCGCCGACTGCGCCGCAGTCCAGGTCAGCCTCGCGCACCTTTAGAAAATATTCGCCGCTTGACCTGTTCCGATGCTTTTCATACTCTTCGGCCAGCGTCCCAGGGTCGTCCCTTACGCACCTGACAAAGTTGACTACGGTGCGGTTGTTGTCGTTGTATGTAATATCGGCTGACCCAAACCTGGCGCACGCATATATGGAAAACGCGCCCCCGCCTCCAAAGACATCGTATATCCGCTGCACTCCGTCGGGAATCAGCTCGTCAAATATGTGCGCAAAGCCCGCCTTGCTGCCTATGTACGGAATAAGATAGAGTCCGCTTCTCTTGTGCCGCACCGTAAAATGCCGCTCCCTGACGCTCATCATGCATTGGACGGCGGCTCCCTGGTTAAATTGCATGCCCTGAATGTTTTTAACGGCTGCGGGCGGGCAGTCAGCATGGAACCCGAGTGCGATCTCCTGCTGCCTCCTGTCGCAGATGAAAATGTCTGCCTTCCCCTCTCAATTAACGCGGTGGCAAGGTACTGGAATGTGGATCTGCCCCTGTCTGAGGCAGTCGAAATTGCAAAAGCGTATCCGGGCATTGACGGAAGCATACTGATTGAGGGCGTCGAGCTGGCAGAGAGGCACGGGCTGTCTGCTGCAATACTGCACTGCTCCCTTGGCGAATTAAAAAGCGCGATGGGAGGAGGCATTCCTCCAATAGTCATACTGCCCGGCGTTCGGAAAACAATCCAGCATGCGTCCGTACTGTCAGGATACAGCAGCAGCGACGGAACCATATTCCACTACATACCCCAGGCAGCCGGCGACGGCGAGTTTCAGGTGGGAGTAATTCCTGAAAAAAAGTTTGATGAAATGTGGGAGGAAGACGGCAGAATCGCAATGCTCATAGCTCCCAAGGACGCGCTGTCTGGAATCAGCCTGCCGGATGAGAAGATGATGCGCTCATGCAGGCTCTGCTTTGAGTCAGAAAAGCAGAATCTGCTGCGGCGGCCGGATCTTGCCGCCAAGTCGCTTCGGGAGGCAATATCGCTTGACGAGTCGAATCAGACCGCCCACTGCCTTCTTGCAGGAATCTTAAACGAGCAAAATTCCAGCGAGTGCATTGCATGCTATGACGCATGCCTCAAGCTAAACGTCAGGTCGTACCTTGCATGCAGGGGCCTTGGAAACTATTTCCTCAAGAACAAGCAGTACTCCAAGGCTGACGAGTATTATTCCCGAGCTATATCGATAAACCCGTCCAGATACGGACCGATATACAAGAACCGCGGAATTGCAAGGCTGGAGCAAAAGGACAGGGCAGGCGCAAAAGCGGACTTGGAAGAATACCTCAGGCAAACGCCCGGAGCGTTGGACGCTTCGTCCATCAGATCCGCGCTAAGAGAACTCTAGGCGCGGGAGCCCAAGTTCAAGTGCGAAGTGCGGGATTTGAACCCGCGACCTTCAGCTTGGGAAGCTGACGTCCTGCCGGGCTGGACTAACTTCGCATACCGTACAGTGCAGGAAACTAGTGTTATATAGCTTGAAGGCTTGATATTATGCATGGATGCAAGATGCCCAGAGTGCGAAAGAGTCGCAGTACTTGACGACGACATGGCCGAGGTGAACTGCCCGCACTGCGAATTCAAGGCGGGGTATGACGAATATATCGAAATTATGAAGGATCAGGCAGTCAACATGGCAACAGACTATCTTCCAGACAGGCCGGGCATCTAGCTACCAAAAACTGCCCTTGTCTGAGCAGTCAAGATGAGATCCGCATACGGGACAGAACATGTGGCAGGCCTGAATGTCTATCATCTTGCTGTTGCATATGATGCATGTTATGACCGTGCCGCCGTCAGCGCTGCGGTGCGAGCTGCTGCCGTCTTGCGCGTCTGTCTTGTCGTCTTGAGAATCTTGCAACAAGGATATCACAAATTTTGATGTTTTTACTGTTTCCATAGCCTTCAGCCGTGCCAAGCGAGCCCGGAGCAGCAGCATCCGCCCTGCTGCTGGATGCGATTTGACTCATGCTTCATCTGCGCCTCGTTCCTGTCCGCGCTTAGTCTTTGACTCGCTTTGCTTGGCCGGCGGACCCATGAAATTCTTCAGGCTGGAAGCAGAGCAATAAAAAAATCGCCCCGCTTCATGCTATACTACCGATTAGAAACAATGTCGCATCAAAGCAGGAATATACGAACAGATCGCTGTTTTTTGGCGACAATACTTGTAAGCGCCAGTATAGCAAAGCAGAGTATATGGACATAGATGATACGCCGATGTTTGCAAGTGATCAGGAACGGCTGGATGCTGGCGCGAAAGCTGCGCTGAGAAAATATCAGGCGCCTAAAAATGGCGAAGATACGCCGATGCCTGCAATTTCTTTAACGGACAATGCAGCAATCAAGGACGCGCAAACGTTATAAGGCGCGGCAAGAAAGAAAAGGTATTGACGCTAAAAAATAATCTCGCAAGCAGCATCAAAAACGACGCCGCCCACTTTTCATCAGAATCCAGTATGGCAGAAAGTTGCGCCAAAAATTATGCAGCAGGCAGTTTGCGCGCAATAGTTGCAATTGAATCAAACGCAAAAGGCATTGATCTATGCTGCCACTCAAAAGCGCTGTCGCATCAAAGCGGAAGCATGGCCGCACATCCTGGCATCATTGCAACGAATATTGCTTCTAATTGCTGCGTACTATTGCAGCGCCAAAAAGCGCCTGCCGCAAAAGAAAATATTGCAATTCGCTTGCAAAGACATAATGGCCTACAAGATGCTGCAAGAATCAAAAAAAATGTCCATGAACGCATTAAATCAAGACTGCCCGCCGCGCTATTCGAAAAGTTTGAGCCTGATTTTTACGGCACTGGGAGCGTGTTTGAATGACTCAAGATTCTGGTGACAGAGAGAAGCTCCGCAAAGCAGTGAGAATCCTAGAAAGAAAGCTTGGTGTGATCGCGCTCCATCTTAAAGCACTCGCCGCCAGAGGCTTCCAGTCCGGTTCCAAAGGCAAGACTGACAATGGCGGCAGTTATTGGCACCCCACCGAACAAAGCCAGCGCTATCCGATCCGATCCGACGAAGACCCAGGGGAAGCAGGCGAGCAGGCCGTTCAGCGCCGAATTGAAAACAATTCTGACAAAGCCAGCGGGAAGGATCGCAAAGGCAGAACAAAGCCGGTGCAAATCGACATTAATGCATTTGAGTTCTATCACGAAAAGCCGGAAGAGGGAGCCGAGCTGGATAAATATCTAGACGACTACTGGACGGGCGATCCCCGATATTATTTGATGAGCATTGTGAATCTCATTGCCGGCGAGCCCGGCATTCCTAATGATCGCGGAATATTAAAGGCTGCTGAAACGATCAGAAACGCTCTGATCGAATCGCCTAAATTTAAAAAACACAAATTATCTGCAGTTGGCCGAGGCGGAATCGAAACCAAAGAAAGAATGAATCAAAAAGCCAAGGATAAACTCGTGCGGGAGTTCCAAGAATACGCCCGCCGCATTGAGCCAAAGGCAATGGCATTGCTTGACGAATATAATCGCCAATTAAGAATAACGCATGAAAGAACGGACACGATATATCGGGCAATGAATGATAAAATGTTCAGGGATTTTATGAAATATGGACTGCGGCCAAATCCCGGTCGTCGCAATGGTGAAGGCGGTGTAATTTACTGCACCGTGTCCCGCGACGCCGCCCTGCGCTTCAAAAATTATGACATTGTTGTGCAATTCAAAGACGCCAATAAAGAGAGCTTCCCGCTGGAATATATTCCATTATCCTATCTGAAGGTGGGTAAAGACAAAGTGTTTGAGACCTCAAAATACGGATCGATTGAATATGTCAACGAGCACGAATGCCGGCTGCCCGACGACCATAATGCCAAATCCGGGGTGGTCTTTATCAAATTGACAGGCACGCGAAAAGAGGCGATCGACTATGTTCGAGGGTGGGGCTGGACGGGCAAGATCGTAATCATTCACGGCATGAGACGCCCAAAGAAATAACTCAATTTATAACTACATTACGATAACATAAAGTATGCCCCTAGACAACATCAAACTCCCCAATTATGTAATTGAAACCAGCGAGGGCGTGAGAAAGATCACCTTTGGGTCGCTGGGCGACGTTTTAGACGTCGAAGAGACGGCCGAAAAGCCCATGACGATCCAAGAGGTCAGAAAGCAAATCGCAGAGGATATGGAAGACATTCAGGAACTCATAGAAGACGGCGTCAATCCAAGCTTTGGCCGGAAATCCTTAGTGTACCACAGAAAAATGCTGGCAGAGCTGGAACGCCGCGTTGCCGCCAAAGCCCCCAATCTGGCTTACCTACAGGAAGTCTAGCTCCGCCTCAAAAATTAAATCTTCTCCAGCACTGACTGCTTATTCTGCTAAAGTCGCGCGTAAAAATCCGCTTAAATTCTACGAGAAACTTCAACAATCCTTATGTAATGAAATAAGCATATTAGATAGCATGATTGATGAGTTTGTCGAATCTAGTGATGATTATACAAAACGCGATATTCTAAACTCTGTCATATACCCTGGCGTTTTCGGGAAGGTTAACCATAAATTAAGAATGCATCCAAAAATAAAACAAATTATCAAGATGCGTAGCCAAATTATGAATTCGTTTGTAGATCATCTTATCACACTATTGGATGCGCGGCCGCCGATGCGCCGGGGAACGACAACCGAAGAGCTTGACGACATGCTCCCAAACGGTAAAATCGCCGGAACCAGAGAAATGGGAGTATATTTTTCGCTTAACCGCGAAACAGCATCCGAGTATGCCGATTCGACACAAAGGGGACAAGGCGTAATAATGACATTCAATCCAAAAGATGTTGATTTGACAGAAAATATGGGCTTATACAACGAAGACTCACTTCAAATTGAACTGGAATTAATGGCTGGGCACCATGGAATGCCGTTAAAGCACGGCTCCATTGACGCATCACCGAAAAATCTAAAAATTAAAATCAAATCAACGGGCAATGCAGAACAAGATAAAAAAATGCTCAAAAAATACGCAAAGTTGGGAGATGTAGAAATTGTCAAGTGACAAACTGGTGGCGGTATTATATGAACAGGTAAAGCAAATCTGGAGCCGAGACGATCCTAAATTTTACGAAAAATTAGAGAAAGGCGTTCTGCGACTGTATCCAGATCAAGACAAAGACCAACTGCATCAGGCAGTCAAAAGATTAAAGATGAAGCACCGCGAGGATCCCAAAAATGCCCGCAGAAAGGGATATTGAACGAAGGCGAAGCCCCGCCGGTAAATTCAAGCCAAAAGAATACAAAATAAAGACAGGGCCGCCTCCGAGTCCGGCGAAGCATTGGCGAAAGATTGCGCGCGGCTCTGAGACGGAGACCCTGAATATTATCTTGATGTCCTAACAATTCGAACCATGTCCAGCAAATCATCAGGGAAAAAGACATTGGGATGGATGATCATGCTCTGGCCGCAGCTTGCGCCGAATAAGGCAAGCCTGAACATATTTCCGGCCGTACTTTCGATTAAAAATAATGCCGCATCAAAGCGGAAATGCACGCGCAGATCGCTGCCTTTTGGCAGGAACAGTTATGGGCGGAAGCGCGGCGGCGCCCGGCTTAAGCAAAGCCTGCCTCATGCGCCGCCTCTGCCCTGCCGGGTGCGGTTTGGCGCATTTGGCCTGGCCGAACCTGCAGCGGCGCGAGACTCAATCTGCATTGAGCCCGTGTTTCGTCAGCCTGACTGCACGGTCATATGAGAAACTTTGCGGCGTTGGCGCCGTCCTCGTTTATCGTAATCCAGCGCGTCCTGCCTTTCTTTTCTACCGCTATGAACTTCCAATGGCTCTCAAGAGGCTGAATTATGCTCTTGTCAAGGCTGGCATATCTTGCCAGATCCACATTCTTGCTCTGCGTGTCTGCGGCAATCAGATCCTCTTTGCCGCACAGGGCCGCCATCTGCTTTTTGCTTATTGTTCCGCCGTGATCCTGTATTATCTTCAAGGCTCTGACTATCTTCTCATCCGGTTTTTGAATCTCGTATGAGGGAATGTCCATTATCTCCTTGATTCCTTCGGATATTGGCTTGTTTTCAAACCCAACATACTCCTTGGCTTCGGCATAGAACGGTATTACGTTGCCGCCGTCGTTGAACATCATGCATGCCATCATGCCGCCGATTGCCTGAATTTTTGAGCCCGATGACAGGTTGACGTATACATTGTTGCCCTGCTCCTTTTCTATTATCTCCTTTATCGTTTTGATTATGTTGAATATGTCCAAGCGGTCGTGATCTTCTACCTCGTATTCGATCTTCATCTCAGTCAGCCTCTTTTTTATCGTCTCAATGAACTGCAGCGCCTTGTCTTCAGACTTGTTGTTGTGAACCATGAGATACATCTTGTCCGCGCGCCGCTCCTTTGCAGGAAGAATAACCCGGTCTATCTCGTATCCGATGGGCGCCACATGTATTCGAAAGTTTGTTTTGTTCATATAGTCTCTATACTATACGTATTCTATCGATAGTATATATTAATTTTTAACATGATACTATGACTATGAAGCAGCCAGTTGCATTTGACACGTGTACGGCAATAAACGTGATCACGCAGTCCGACTATGCCGCCACGCTTCGACGAAAGTTTCGCGGCAAGCCCCTGCAGATAATACTGTGCAGCAGGGTAGTCTGCGAGCTGCAGAAGAAAGAGTACGACATTGACAAATCAATTTCAGCGATTCAGCAAAAATTAGGAAGGACGGTGCGGATAGTCAATCTGGAGTCCCGGCACATCGCAGCTGGAAGGCAGGTCAGCAAAAAATTTCACACATGCCACCACGGCGACAATTTTGTCCTTGCGTACTGCCGGGCGGAAAGCATTCCTCTCATCACAGACGACGGCGGCCTTTACCGCGCGTGCCGCTGCCTGGGCGTCGCCGCATTCTTTCCATCGGAGGCGGCAAATCTTTGACGGTAGAAATACATCAGCGCGCGGGGCGCAAGCTTGAATGCTGCAAAAATCCAATGCCGCACAAGCCCTATCTGGACGCAGAATGCATGAGCAAGAGCCGAAAAGAACTCGTGCAAGCAAGGCAGGCAAAGTACAGAAAAGAGCGCCTGGAAAAGATGCGCCTGGGGCAAAACGCATGCAGAAAACTGCAAAGAGCCTCATTTGGACAAGCGGCAAAAAGAAAAGCAAAGCCGCCTTTGAACGAGGGACTGATCGCATGCAGGATCAAAAATATAGCCGCGCCGGAGGGAGACGCGCCATGACGAAATGCACAGAGTGCGGCAAGGAGTTTATTCCCAAAAACCACTCGTACAAGACTTGCAGCAAAGTCTGCAGAAACGAGCGTCAGAGGCGAATACGGGATGCGGCCTTCAAAAAATATTATGCCGAGAACAGGGAACACCGCATCCAAACAGTAGAAGCATATCGGACAAAGAATCCTGAAAAGGTAAAGGCCTGGGCCAAGACTCAGAAAAGCGTCGTAAGGGAATACCGCAAAAGGCGCTGATAGGAGCAGAGTTAGCCTGCCGGAACATGCGTCCAATAAAAACAAATGCCGGCGCATTGCGCAGCTTCACTGATGCATCCAATCTGCGCCTGGGCAGCTGGCGCGCGGCATCATGGTTGAATGTGGTTCAGCTATATTCTGACATGCAAAAGCCGGTCCAGCTCCTCACTGATGCGTCCGTGTCTGGATTCAATTCACGCCCGGAATCTGTGGCAGCGCACCCGCTCCCAAAATGACAGCTGCCGCGCCGTCATATGATCCTGCGATGCCTGATGCGCCTTGCGCGTTGTCCCATGCGCCGCGCATGCCCGGTCCTGCGCGCCGCGGCCTGCCGATCTTTGGGCGATTTTTGCATTGCCGGCATGCCAAAATGCAGCGCCGGCTGGATGAAATGCGGACAATATCGGGCTTTAATGCGCCCCTCAGATCGGAGATTCTTAATTCCACCTGCATTCGCTTTTTATGAGCCTGCAGCTTCTCTTGAAGGCGCAGCGCAAAGACAAAATTTCCGTTTTTTTGCTACAAAAGTTAATTAGTGGAACAGAGACGTTTTTCCTTGCTTGACTGACTTTAAGCTTACAGTATCCGACAGCAAAGGCAGGTCCATGACCAAGGAACTCAAGGGCGACGACGGCAACGCGCTTTTGGGAGTGGAATTGGGCCGCAGCGTTGATGCCGGCATTGTCGGCATGACTGGACAAATGAAGATTACGGGTGGCAGCGACAAGTCCGGCGTTCCAATGAGGCGGGATGTTCACGGCAGCGCAAGAAAATACGTGCTGCTCTCAAAAGGCGTCGGGCTGCAGGATGCGGAAAAAGGAATCCGAGTGCGAAAGCTGGTGCGCGGCAACCAGATATCAGAGGAGATATACCAGGTAAACTGCAGGCTTGACGGCCAGCTCCCAGAGCAGCAGAGCGAAGAGGCTCCAAAGGAATAACTTAACATAAAGCGTTAAGCAGTTTTGATATATTGCATTGGCGAGATTCGCTTCCGGAATGGTACATTAAAAAATACGGCCGCCAGCCGTGCGTTAATATCGGCACGGCAGGACACGTAGACCACGGCAAGACTACCCTGGTGCAGTCCCTGACGGGCCAGTGGACCAGCGTGCACAGCCAGGAACTCAAGCGGGGAATCACAATCCGAGTCGGCTATTCCGACGCTGCATTCTACAAGTGCCCCGACTGCGAAGACGGACTGGCATACTCAACCAAGCCCAAGTGCAGCAACTGCGACTCTGAAGGCGAGCTCACCAGGGTGGTGAGTTTTGTGGACAGCCCAGGGCACGAGAGCCTGATGGCAAACATGCTCTCCGGCTCGGCTCTGATGGACGGCGCCCTGCTGCTGGTTGCGGCAAACGAAAAGGTGCCCAAGCCGCAGTCAAAGGAGCATCTTTTGGCGCTGCAGACTCTCGGAATCAAGCAGATAGTCATAGTGCAGAACAAGGTGGATCTGGTGTCGTATGAAGACGCCATGAAAAACTACGGCGACATAGCAAAGTTTGTACGCGGCACCAATGCGGCAGACTCGCCGATAGTTCCAATATCCGCGCAGTCGGATCTGAACATTGACGCGCTGATTGCGGCAATCGAGTCCGCGATAAAAACGCCCGAGAGGAAAAAAGGCACCAGTGCGGTAATGCATGTTTTGCGCTCGTTTGACGTAAACCGTCCAGGATCCAGCATTGAGAATATTCTCGGCGGCGTCATCGGCGGCAGCCTTACTGCAGGCTCTCTGGAGGTAGGCATGGAGATTGAGATAAAGCCGGGCATTGCAACCAAAAGAGGATACGAGCCGATACTCACCAAAATTGTATCCCTGGGCACATCGGCCGGAACGGTTGATTCCGTAAAGCCCGGCGGGCTGGTGGCGGCAGGCACAACGCTGGATCCGTCCATGACAAGGCAGGACTCTCTCGTAGGCTCCGTGATCGGAGAGCCTGGAACTCTTCCAGAGAATTCAACAAGCGCACAGATTACAGTCAGCCTGTTTGATTCAGCTGTCGGCGCGGCCGATGAGGCAAAGGTGCTGCCGATACAGACAGGCGAAGCGCTGCGGCTCAATATAGGAACAGCGCCCGTTCTCTCCAGAGTTTCCAACGTACTGGAGGATCGGATAACCGTTGAGTTTAGAAGGCCCGTCTGCCTGTTTAGGTCCGACAATGTTGCAATCAGCAGGCGCATAGCGGACAGGTGGAGGCTAATCGGTGCAGGCACAATTGGTTAGGGTGCTCTGCGACGCCAGCTTTTTAATCAATTTGGCGGCAAAGCGGATTAAGAACATGGACACGCTTGAGGAGGAAATCGGCAGCGTCACGCTTGCAGTGCCGTCGCCAGTCGCTTCTGAACTTGAGCGGCTCGCCGGCGATTCGTCAAGGCGCGTGCCTGACCTCGCGCCGTACATCAAAGGATTTGAGATCGTGCATCTTGACGGCGATTTTGCGGACGACGCCCTGGTTCGGCATGTGCGGCAGCACGGTGGAATAGTGGCAACGCTGGACTCGGAACTAAAGGCCAGAATAAAAAAGGCCGGAGGCTCCGTCATGTCCATGAGCAATGACCGGATAGTGCTGGAGCCTTAAAGGCCTGAAATTATGGCGCCCTGGGAGCTTGGACTGCGCCAGGGAATGCTGCTTCAGCGCGGCGTCGCTCCAGACCAATGCCGTTCCTAGACAGACTGCTTCAAAACGGCGCTGTTCCCGAGCGATGCATGCCTGGAATTATACTGTTTCAGGACAATGCCGATCCAGAATGGCGCGCTGTTACGGGGTGCTGTTCAAGGACGACGCCCTCGAGAAATTCCTGCGGCGCTGCAGAGGCAAAATCATTCCTCCCATCTTCCAAGCCGCGCCTTTACAAAGTCTATCGGATGAATTTGCGTGGGATCGACTCCCGACAGCACCGCCCTGTATATTGTGGCATAGTCTAAAAGGTATATGAGGCAGACCATCTTTTCGAGTATGCCGCCGTCAACAGAAAGCAGTTCCATATAGTCTATGCCGTTCTTTTCAAAGAACTCTTTCAGTATGGACCACCTCTCCTTTGTCTTTTGGTGGTCGTCGGCGCCGCGGATCAAAATGGGACGCGCATCGGACTTGACGCTCCACGGAACAATGCCGTTGTGGCACGCCTCTATCACATTCTCTGCCGCCGCATGCATCTTGGCATTCTCCTGCAGCGAGTTTTTGAACCGTATGGCGGCCGCCTGAAAGCCCCACGGATAGTATATCAGCGGCATGCTCGTTATCCATTCAGCCAGGGACATGGCCGGATTGGCGCCGTCCAGATTCACTGACGATATCTGCTTGCTGAGATTTTTCATTTTTGCAAGCGAGCTTGCTACCTCGCGCTCTTCAAGCGGGAGCATCATTTTCAGCGTTCCCAGCATCGCATACAGATAAGAGGCAAACGATCCGCGCGGCGAGTGCTCCATGTCTACCTGCACATGCAGCGCGCCGCTGCGCTCGCAGAATTTCTGCAGCTCTCCTCCGGACGAAAATGCTACGGTCCTGCACCGGGCCTTTACCGCCTCAGCAGCTGCTGCAAGCGTCTCCTGCGTGTTTCCAGATACGCTGGTTGCAACTACCAGCGTGTTTCCGTTCGACACCTCCGGCAGGTGATACCCCTTTACTACGTCCACATCAATGTCGCTTTTTGACAGCACGGCTGCAAACACATCGCCGATGCTGCCAGAGCCTCCCATGCCTGCAAATACGATATGCTCTACGTCGTCGCACTCAAGCGTGCCGGCGAAAGACTCGTACTGCGCCGCGCCCACGCGCGGCCACGAGTCGTAAACCTTGTGCATGCCGCTCTTGTCCACGCTTTGCAGCAGATCAATATTCACAAGCTTCACATCTGCGCGCGGAATATATTTCTAGCCGCCTGTGTCCTGGAATAATTCTGAAAAATCATCCTGCTGCCGCCCCGGTTTCTCTTGGAACCTGCCGGCCCCATCCGAGATCGCCTACAACCTCAAAATCTTCCGCCACCGTCCTGCCCCGAACGATTGTCCTTTTCGGCCATCCCTTTAGGCTCAGTCCCTCATACACGGTATAGTCTGAGAATTCGCCAAAGAGCCCGCTTTCAACCTTCTTTTCCATCTTGAGATCTACCATTGCAATGTCTGCGTCCAGGCCAGGCAGAATGGCCCCCTTGGTGCGCATTGAAAATATGCCGGCAGCGTTTCCGCTAGTGAGCCTGGCCAGCTGCTCTAGAGTTATCCTGTCCCGGTTTACTCCTTCAGAGAGCAGAATCGGCAGGCTGGTTCCAATGCCTGGGAACCCTGCAAGGGCGCCCCATACGTCGCCTCCGCCAAGCTTCATCCTTATCCTGTTTGCCACATGATCTGTCCCGATAGTATCTATTGCATTCCCGAGAGCCTGCCACACCGCGCCGACATCACTGCGCGATCTTATGGGCGGCATGACTTTTGCAAGGTATCCTTCCTGCTGCTCGTACGAGAGCATAAGATAGTGCGGGCACGTTTCTGCAAATATTTTGGTCCCAAGGCTGCGCTCGGCTTTTATCTGTTCCAGCGCAGCCGCTGAACCAATGTGAACAAAGTACAGCGCGCAGCCGTGCCTTCTTGCCATCCTGGAGATCTTTGCTATTGCCTTTGCCTCGTACTCGGGGCTGCGGCTGCGCGACCATGCCGCAAGGCCGTCCTGATGCTTATTCCTGGCATCGGTGATTCCGCAGGAGCACGACTCGTAATCTTCTGCATGCACGCATACTATGCTTCCAAGCCCTGCCGCCCTCTTTACAATGCTCTCGATTATTTCGTCATTCATTTCTACGTCCTCCTCCTGCAGCATGCTCGCGCCGGGCTCCATCTCCATGTATACATGCCCGATGTCCGAGCCCAGGTTCATGTAAATTTTGAACGACGCAATTCCTTTCTGCGTAATGTACTCCATCTCCTCCACCTGTCCTGCATTGAATATGGACGCGTGCGCGGCATAGTCAATGTAATGATTCTTTGAGCTTGCGTCAAGCTGCGCCTGCAAAGAGTCCCTGTACGAGCCGCCCAGGCGCATCATCCTCATCATGCTGCATACTCCGCCTATCGCGCCGGCGTGCGATTCTGTCCTGGCCGCCTCGTCTATCGGCGAGTATACGCCATAGTGCACATGCGTATCAATTACGCCGGGCATGGATACCATGCCGGCGCCGTCTATCCTGATATCGCAGGCAGGCTCCTTGCTCGTAACTTTTACTATTTTGCCCTGGTCGATTAGAATATTCCGGTCAACTATTCCAGACGGCAAAACCACATGCGAGCCTGTAATTATTGCATCGTACGCCATAAGGCAGCATCTGCATCTCTTCTCTATTATCCTTTGTTGGAAATGCAGGCCGCATCCGAAAGCGGCGCATGCGCCCAAGGCCTGTGGCTCTTTTGCTGTCATGCGGACGCAGCAGCGTCTTGCAGGCCCGCCTGCCTGGCGCGAATCAAGCATGAGCATGCCCAAAGCTGCTTTCGGAAGGCCGAGCATCGGCGCCAGGCTGCCGGCGCATGCGCAAATCGCCAAATACTAAATACTTTATTCTGCAGCTCTACGTAATGGCAAACGATCCGTACACCAAGCGCCTTTTGTGGTTTGTCTTTGCAGGATCGCGAGGAGGACTCAACCGGCTGCGCATCATAACTGCAATACAGGAAATGCCGATGAATACGAATCAGCTTGCAGAAAAATTAGGACTAGACTACAAGGCAATACAGCATCACCTGCGCGTGCTGGAAAAAAACAGCCTGGTCGCAAAGCAGGGAGAAAAGTACGGCATGCTCTACTTTGTCTCGCCTCTGCTAGAGAACAACATGGAATCTCTCAATGAAATATCCGCCAAACTGGAAAAAAGTAAATAAATCTCAAAGAGGCGCTGTTATAAAATGGAGCCGACATCCGCAATCCTTTCCGCAGTCTCAATCATAAACATGATAATACTTGGGGTGATGATGGCGCTGTTCGGCAAAATGTATCTCAAGACAAGGGCGCAGCTTCCAATAGGGCTGGTTGTAGTGTCTGCCATGCTTTTTCTGCATAATGTGGTGGGCGCCGCTGCATATTTTACGATGGAAGAACTCTTCTCGCACGACATCTTTCCCTACATGCTGGGAGTGGGAGTATTTGAGCTTGTAGGACTGCTGATATTTCTCAAGTTTTCGCTAGATTAAAGTGGGAAATGGCGGACATGCAATTTATGCAGTATTCGATATACGTCGACGGCTCGGGGCCGCCCAAATGCAGATTCGGCTATGTCATCAGCGAGACGGGCGAATCCGAGTGCAAAAGCCGCGAGGGAATAACTGCCAACGAGGCCGAGTACCTGGCGATACTTGCAGCGCTGGAGCGGTTTGCCGAGTCCGGCGAGAGCGTTACGCTGTACAGCGATTCGCAGCTGGTGGTCCGGCAGCTCAACCGCGAGTATGCAATAAACAGCGATTCGCTGCGCTGCCTTGCGCGGCGGGCGTGGCCGCTGATGGCGCGCATGCCAAATCTCCAAATAAAATGGATTCCGCGCGGCGAAAACTTGGCAGGCAGGATGCTCGGAAGCTGACCAAAGGCGCAAGCAATGGACCAGGACGCGGCTGAAATGCGCGCCCCACCCAAACTTCTCCGCGCCTCAATAGCTTTATTACCAAACCTGTCACAGCAGAGCTCAAAGAATGGCCGAATCCGTCTTTCTCACTCCAAAATCAATTGCCATCATAGGCGCGTCAGACAAGGAGGGATCGGTAGGGCGGACAATAACTGCCAACATAATGGACGGCTTTCGTGGAACGGTATATCCTGTCAGCCCGTCTCGGGACGCGGTATTCGGAAAGCGGACATTCAAGTCCGTTCTTGACGTGCCCGGCGATATCAGCCTGGCCGTAATCATAATCAAAAACGTGCTTGTGCCGCAGGTTCTCAAAGAGTGCGGCAGGCGGAAAGTCAAAAGCGCCATCGTAATTACGGCAGGATTCAAGGAAGTGGGCGAAGAGGGCGCCCGGCTAGAGCGGCAGCTGAGGGATATCGCAGCAGAGCATGGAATTGAGATGATAGGGCCAAACTGCCTGGGCGTCATGAACCTTGACCCTAAAACCATGATGAACTCTACATTCCTCAAGATTACGCCAAAGACGGGGCACATTGCGCTCGTCTCCCAGAGCGGAGCCATCTGCGCCGCATTGTGCGAAGATGCAAGCGCCCAGGGAATAGGATTCTCGGCCGTCGTCAGCCTCGGAAACAAGGCTGCAACGGACGAGGTTGCGGTCCTCAAGACGCTTGCCGTCCACAGGCAGACCAGGGTAATCGTAATGTACCTGGAAGATATCAGCTGCGGGCGGGAGTTTCTAAAAGTGTGCAGGCGCGTAACAAAAAAGCACAAAAAGCCAGTTCTTGTCCTGAAATCTGGACGCAGCGCGGAGGGAGCCAAGGCCGCAATGTCGCATACGGGAGCAATGATGGGCTCTGACGAGCTGTACGATGCGCTTTTGCAGCAGTCGGGCGCCATCAGAGTGGATACGATGGAGGAGCTCTTTGACTATGCTACGGCATTCTCAAAGCAGCCGCTGCCTGCAGAGGGCGATCTGGCAATCGTGTCAAACGCGGGCGGACCTGCGATAATATCGACTGATGCATGCGCCAATCTCAAGATTCCAATGGCCAAGATAGAATCGGTGCGGCCCAAAATAGACAAGATTATTCCGCCGTGGGGCAGCTCAAGAAACCCCGTAGATATCGTAGGCGACGCCGACTATGAGCGGTTCAGGGGAGTCCTGAAATACGTTCTGGGACACAAAAACGTAGGCTCTGTAATTGCAATGTGCACGCCGTCGGGAACGCTGGACTATGACGGACTGGCGCGCGTAATAGTGGAAATGTCCAAAAAATACAAAAAGACAATTCTTGCCAGCCTGATGGGGCTTGACGAAGGCATCACAAACAGGGAAATTCTGGCAAAAGGCGGCGTTCCGTACTATGCGTACGCCGAAGGCGCAGTCCGCACTCTGCATGCCATGCTGCGCTTTGCGCGATGGGCGAACGCGCCTCCAGGAACGGTCAAAAAATTCCGGGCGGGCAGGGCAAGGGTGCGCAAGATTCTGGACGATGCCAAAAGCCAGGGAAGAGACAGCCTGCTGGAAGAAGAGGGGCAGCAGATACTGCGCGCGTACGGACTGCCGCTTCCACAGAGCCGGCTTGCAAGGAATGCGGACGAGGCTGCGCGAATCGCCAAAAAGATCAAATTTCCCGTAGTACTAAAAGTGCAGTCGCCGCAGATAACGCACAAGTCCGATGCAGGCGGCGTTCGGGTAAGCCTGCAGAATGAAGAGCAGGTGAGAAAGGCGTTTGGTGAGATCATGGCAAGCTGCATAAAGTACGACAAGAATGCCGAAATTCAGGGCTGCCTTGTAGTTGAGATGGTCCAGGGCGGAAAGGAGATGATAATCGGCTCAAAGCGCGAGCCTGGCATGGGTCCTGTTCTGATGCTCGGCATGGGAGGCATCTATGTTGAGGTGCTCAAGGATGTGACATTCCGGCTTGCTCCGGTAACCGACAGGGAGGCGGACGAAATGATATCGTCCATCAAGTCAAAAAAGCTGCTGGAAGGCGTACGGGGCGAGCAGCCGTCTGATACTGCAAGCCTTGCAGAATGCATAATGCGAGTCTCGCAGCTTGTGACAGACTTTGAGGAGATAAGCGAGCTTGACATGAATCCCGTTCTGGTCATGAGCAAGGGATGCCGCATACTTGATATCCGAATAGGCTTGTAGCAGGCTTCATTTTGCATGGCAGCGCACACGCCTTGCTCCATAATTGCAGTTCTAGGCACAAAGTTGTTTTTTACGCGTTCAGGCGTAACAGCTCAGTCTCTGGAAGATGTTCCTGATTTCAGGCACGAATTTGCCCGAGAGTGCCCTCCGAGGCGGCAAAACCACCGTTTGAACTTCCAGAGCCCGGGGGATGTTGCGTTCATGCAGGGTCATGGGACGTAAACTCTTACCAGCGCGCGCGCAAAAAAGTAAATATTGGGCGGGACAAACCGAATGCAGTGCATAATGGCGCAAAGCACAAGCTTGGCCATATTCTGATCTGCTCTAGCGCGCCTTTTTCACTCTGTCTTAATCCTGCGGCCCGCATTCTCAAAGCAGCGCACACGCGAGAGGATCGCGCTTGACTGCTCCAGACAGCAAGCCTGACACTCTAGAAGATGCAGACAGCAGAGTAGGCAAGGGGCCGTGCAAGAGGATCTGCACGCAGTACAAGGCAACAAAGCCGGTCTCGCAGGGACGCTATATTGCAGGCCAGGTAAGATGCATGATATGCGACATATTCATGCGCAGGGACGGCTGCGTAGACAAGCACGGGCATACTGCGACTCCGGATATCAGGGGGCTGTTCTGCAAGTGCTGCGGGTACCGTGTTCGGACAAAGCCGCGCGCTACAAAGTACAAGGAAAAGCTGAACAAGGGCAGCTACTAGGCTGGGCTTGGGGGGCATATCGCGCGCCGCAAAAACTAAACAAGATACTGCGCATCTCGTGGTCTTTGCGCGCCGCATTCAAATCTGCTGCCGGGCGCATGTCTTTGACTCTTGAATGGCGCCGCGCAGACCGGCTCATTCTAGACAGCGCAGGACTGGAATCTTGCCGGCCTTGGACCTGGCAAACATATATCAAAGAAACATGATGACAAAAAGCACGCTTGAAGAATGCAAACAAGACGGTAAAAGAGCTCGCTGTGGTGGGAATCGGCATACTGATATTCTGGCTTGCACTGCTGGCGGCATTCGGCACGAACAATCCGTTTTATGTAGTGTCCAGCGGAAGCATGGTTCCAGCCCTGAATGTCTATGACATACTGGTTGTTCAGGCCAAAGTGCCCTTTGAAACCATACAGATCGGGGACATCATAGTATTCAACAGGCCGAGCGGCGATGATCGGGTGATCGTGCACCGCGTTGTTTCGGTGATAGACGACGATCCGTATACAATCAGGACAAAGGGAGACGCCAACTCTGGATCAATTCCCGGAACAGACTTTCCAATAACCGACGAAGAGTACATCGGCAAGGTGGAGCATGTCGTGCCGCAGCTGGGATTCGTAACCAGAATATTTGCGCCGCCTGTCAACTATGTGATAATCGCAGTGATCCTGGGCATACTTGCATTCCGGCACTTTAGATCAAAAAAGCCCGACATGGAGCCGCCGTCAGTCGACAAGATATCACAGGACAGGGCCTATTCGGACGATGAGCGGGGCAATACGCCCGTTCAGAGCGACGCCGATGCAAAAAGAGACGCAGGCAAGCTTGACGACTAGCTTTTTGCAATCTTGAAGACGCGCCTAAAGTATTCAGAATTTTCCGCGTCATCCTCAAAGTCGCCCTTTATTCCGGCCAGCTTTTTTGCCAGATTTTTCTTGTACGTCATCTGCATCTGCCTTTGAATCTGTATGCGCTGCGCCTGAGGCGAGCCGGCCCCGTGCATGGACTCTGTGAGGTATCCTACGGCGTTTCTGCCCATGGTCATGTTCTCTATCAGCCGCAAAATCCTGCGCCTGTTCTCTACGTCTGCTCCCTTTCTGCCTGCCAGATACTTTTCAAGAATGGGACCGATCTCCGGATGCTTAAAGTCCTGGTCCGACGGCAGCGTTACGACTATTCCGCCTGCAATATCCTGCGCCAGCCTTCCAATCTCGTACGGGAATCTGGTGACATTGTGCTTGCATACCTGCGCCAGCATGTCGTCATTCAGGTATGCGCCGGACTTTGTCTTGTGGGCCTGGTACGACGACGCAATGCCCGCAGCAAATATCGTCTCGTTGAGGTGCGTCATCTCTATCATCTTGTCCTTGATGTGCGAGACGCGCGGCACGCCGTTGTAGTCTGCAATCGTTCCGGCGGCGCCTATCAGGACATCGCCAAGCCCTGTCTTGCAGACATAGCTCCTTCGGTGATAGCAGGTAAACCTTTCCACCAGCATTGATGCAAATTCGTATTCGCCGAACATAAAGACGCGCTCCCACGGAATAAAGACTTTGTCCAGTATTATCAGGGCCTCCTGCCCGCTGTACTCTGCATTTCCTGCGTCAATGTCGCCGTCCTCCATGCTCCGAGTGTCGCAGGACTGCCTGCCGTACACGTACGTAACGCCCGGCGCATCGACGGGAAGCGCGCCCACAACGGCATATTCCCTGTCGTCTTCGGTAAGCCGAATCGTCGGCATTATTATTATCCAGTGCGAGTTTATGCATCCTGTCTGGTGCGCCTTTGCGCCGGATACGTACACGCCCTTTTCGTCCTTTTCAACAACATGCGTGTACAGGTCTGGGTCTATCTGTTCTGACGGACCCTTGCTTCTGTCTCCTTTGGGATCGGTCATCGCGCCGCCGATTACCAGATTCTCCTTTTGAACCATTTTGATAAATTCCAGCAGCCTCTGATGATACGGCGTGCCGTACTTTTCGTCTATCTCGTACGTCGTGGAATGAAGAGAGTTTAGCGCGTCCATTCCAACGCAGCGCTGAAAGCAGGTTCCGGTATTTTGGCCCAGCTTTCGCTGCATCTTGTTTTGCATGACCAGATCATTGGCAGACTCGGCAATGTGGAGAAACCTGTTTACTTTTATTCCGCTTATCGACGAATCGGCAGATGCAAGATCTTCTTCCCGCACTGCCAAATCGTACGTCTCGGCCACTGCATTAATGGATGGCCTTATCAATGGATGATCTACTGGCTCCTTTACCAGCTCGCCGAACAGGTACACCTTGAGGTTTCGTCCTCGCAGACTGTCTATATAGTCCTCGCCAGTCCTAATGACCATACAACAATATGTAACATGCTCGTATAAATACTCTAAATTTTCAGCTGTGCGCCGCACCTTTACTGCAGGGCATTGCTGCCTTGCGCCGCCGTCATGTCCCGCGCGCAGGCGAACTTGTGCAATTCGGCCCCAAGCGAAATGCGCAAGGTCAGGCAGAAAAAGCCAGACGCATCCAAAGCGCCTGCATGCCTGGCGGCAAGGCAACAGCGGCGTTCCATGCAGGCTTGCCTGGCCTGAGCCGCTAATCAAAATTATTTTCGATTTTGAATTTTAGGCAATCCCGATGATCCGCAAGAGCAAATTCGCGGAATTCACTGCAGTTTGGACAGGTTGCTGCCAAAATTTGATCGACTATTTTGACGCATTTGTCGTACTTTTCCTTGATTATTCGCCGGACGCAACCGGAACTGCTTGAGATTCGCTTTTTAAGCCGGGCGAAGATCCTTGGAGATGCGCCAGATTGTCAGATTCAGCGGAGGCCTTGAGCGTTGATTGCCTTTCAAGTTCGGCCATCATTTTGGGGTATGCTTTAAGCCGTTCCTTGTTGTATTCTGGACTAATGTCCATGTCGATCAGATGCTGAATCTTTTTTATTTCGTCGTCTTGTTCCTCTTTGATTTCCTGGAGAGATTGGCTTTTTTCGGTTGCTGCTTGCATCTTGTAAATATCACCGTCTACATCAAAAGTTATTTTTTTTGTGCCTTGCGGAGTTTCGATTACGTACGAGGGCAGTTCAAAGTCTGTGCGATCAAGCAGGCTCAATTTATCGCCATGCCTATGCGTCCTGTCTCTTATTTATTAAATATTTTATTTCAGCCACGAAGTGCGCCAAAGATCCCAAATGGCCACGCACCTGACGCCATTGAAGCACGCGCCAAATCGCAGCTAATGACAAGACAAACAGCCGCTCAGTGCACTTCGCTTGGTTGGTATCGCTAATCGGGATTATTTTCGATTCTGGGTTGCAGGCGATCCAGGCGCTCCGCAAGAGCAGATTCGCGAGATTCACTACAGTCTGAGTAAGCCATTGCCAAAATCTGCTCATCTATTTTAATGCCTTTGCTAATCTTTTTCTCAATGATTTTTTGAACGCAATCTGTGCTACTCAAGATTCGCTTTTTGAGGTGGGGTGGAATTTCTTGTAGGCGTAAGTTGTCGGATTCGGCAGATGCCTGTTGTGCAGACATCTTTAATCGTTCAACGGCTTTGTGGAGTTCATTCTTATCGTAAGACTGATCGAATGTCCATTGGGCAAACATTTCCAGCTTCTCGTAGAATTGAGGATCATCTTGAGGTATTGAGGATGCCGCTACCATGCGGTCATACACCGTTTTTATCATCCAATCGTGATCAGAATATGGCATCAACTATCTCCACACGCACTATCTTACTATATTCTTTTAATCGTGCTTTATTCGATTCAGCTACTTCTGATGTAATGTAGATTGTGAGATTGTCAGGAGATATGCCTATGTTTTGGCGTTGTAATGGCACACCATAATTCATGGCTATGTATTCAAGAATATCCCAAGCTGCACCCTTATGAAATATTCCAAGATGTTTTTTCAAATCTATGCCTTTTGGGTTAAATTTCAAAAGAACACCTTCGTCACCGTGCGCATAAGATTTAGCTATTGACTTATCAACTGAAAAGTAGGCAGCGCCTTCTCTTGTGCCGCCAATCTTGCTATTTTTGAGCATATCGTTTACTTCACTCAGATTCGTCCCGCGATACAGTGTAGGTGAAGCATCTAATATTTTCCCAAAATGATCAAGGAATGAATTAATGAGATTGTCAAATTGATTGGATGGTTTTTTGAGTTCGGGATATTTTTCAATGTCCTTGCTTGTTATCTGTGTATCCTGCATACGCCCAAACTCACTGTCTGATATTTTGTCATCGAAATAAAGGCCTCTTATAGCGGCGAGTAAATTCTGACGCACTGTTTGCATTTTAACTGCATATGATTTCGTTAATTTCCAATAAAATTCTAGCGGATTCTCATATGCAACACTGTCTAGCGGAGCTCTCACAACATTCTTACCATCCCAGTTTTTGAGGCGATCACGGTCTAATTTGCGGTATATGAGACCAGACAGCAGTTGATTGTGACCATCGCATAGCTTATGTTCAATTTTTTCGTTTTCTTGCGCTTTTTGTTTTAGACTCTCTTCACTTTTTTTGTGTTGGCCTTTTTTGACGCGTGCTAGGCGGCCTTCTTTTTTCCAGTCGCGGCTCTGCCACCATTCCATTAATTTTTCTCTGACGTTTTCGCCTTTTTTGAAGCAGATTTTCCTGCCGTCTCTCATAGTTCTCCAGTAGCAGTCACCATCTTTGTCTATGGGTTCGTTTCTGCGCGGGCGGAAGGTACCGGCTTTGTCGAATATTTTTCTAACATTCTTGTCGACTCTGGCGGAGAGAATTTTAGCCTGGAGCATAAAAAGACGACTATCCAGCTGCTCACATCCTTTCTGTGTTTTGAATTTTTTAATGGCTTTATGAAGCTCATCCTTGTCATAATATGGATCGTAAATCATTTGAATGCAGGCCTCCAATTTGTCATAGAAATGCAGGCATCTCTCGTCTAATGTCGTTGCTGGCAATCTTGATTTCATATTGTCATAAGCAGTTCTTACTATTGCATCATAATCTATACAATTCATCATTGTAAAACTTAGCTTTGCTTAATTTTAAATCTTTATGTTGAGTCTTATGTTGTCTTAGTTTTTGTTTTTACTGTTGCCTGGCCTCATTTTGTGGACCCTGATTCTGCAAGTATGAGACATTCTGCCGCGATCTGACACAATTCATTGCGCAATGAGTCGCATTTTGAGCCATGGCTGGGTAGAATGACATAGAGTTCACTAGTCATATGTGAGAGAATCAAACCGTGCAGATGACAAGCATGCAGGAAGAAAGGTGTCCGCCGGCAAGAATCGCCGCAAAAGAAACAAAAAAATTTTCCCAAAAAAGCGGAATTCCATGCTGTATGTTGGAATGGATGTCCACAAGGCGAC
>CAYGAM010000015.1:0-7470 GCA_964347915.1 uncultured Nitrosopumilaceae archaeon
AGTCCCACATTACAGAGTATAGGCCGGCAAATTCGGCCGGAGGTGCGGCGCTTCCTCCGCCGCCGCCCCCTCCTCCTCCTCCGCCGCCGCCACCGCCAGAACTAGTTCTGGGCGGCATGATTATCGGCGGGTCATCGGCTGCACGTGAATCAGGTGGTGGTGGAGACGCAGCAACGCTCCGGACAGTTACCGTTATGGTGCCCCGCGCAGTATCTTGTCCGGCAGTTACTGTATATCCAAACGAGTCGGTGCCGGCAAAGTCCGGGTCAGGCGTGTACGTAATTGTCGTACCGGTAGAAACTGCAGTACCGTGCGGCGGATTGGCTACGGTTGATATTCGGACAGCGTCGCCGTCTGGATCAGATATTCTGGGCGTTATGGTCACAGGCGTGTTCGCTGCAGTTGAGGCAGTCTGGTCAGGCGCAACAGGCGGCCTGTTTGGCGCTGGTATGGGTGCGATAGGATTGTCGGGCTCGTTGCCTATGGCGTTCCCGTCAAGGTCTGATACTGCGCCCGCCCGGATGTCAAGCTGCGGAGTATTCATTTGGATGATCCGGTTCAGATCATTTTGGCGAAGCGTCATGGATATTGTATCCAAGTCGGCTGCGTTCTGATCAAAGGCGGCTCTTGCCAGCCCCAACTGGTTTGTACGTCCTGCATCGCTGACGAATAGCAATCTCAGATTTGTATCAGAGACATCTATCGTCTCGCTGAATGTTATGGTCAGCACGCGCGTGCCGTAATTCAGAGATGCAGAAGCAAAGGAGGGCGCGGTCTCTGACGGTTCCGGCATCTCCTTATCTACCTCTCCATCTACCTCTCCATCTCCATCCGCTTCCACTACCGTTACTGTCCTAACAGCAGCATCCAGCTCGCCGCAGCCTTTGGCGGCAGTATAGTGAATCTTGTATGTGCCGGTTGCTGATGTGTTAAAGCTGGTGGCATTGCTTGTAACGTTTGCATTGTCAGGCGTTGTGGCTCCTGCATCCGTATAATTTGCGCCCGGCCTGAGGATGACAGTACTATTGCCGTTCAGAGTCAGATAGTCCGGGTTGTGCAGTATGGCTACGGTGATGTTTGTGTTGTTAGAAAATTGGTTGTGGAGGACAGTACGCTCCCATTTATGAGATGAACCGCTGCTTAGTGTTTCAACAGCAGTCTCAAGGCCGCATCTCGCGTCTCCCATAGCAATATACACCGAATCGCGCTTTGATTCCGGAATATGAGTGCTGAGTACTAAAAAGGTAGACTTGGGGAGGGCCTGATGATCGTAATACAATGCGCGTACGTCGTACGCTGCGCCGTCCAAGATAAACGTCTTGTTCTCAGTGGGCGCATTGTATGCTGCTATGCGGCCCATATTATAGGCAGGATTCCATCCGGTTGTCCCTTCATCAGAATTATCGCCTGCAGTCATAGTAGCATTCCAGAGTACCGTATCAGGGCAGGCAGCATCAGAGGCGCCTGGCGCATTAGATACGGCTAGCGGATTGCCGGATGCCGCATCTATGGCATTTCCGTCAATGTCCTTTACCGCGCCCGCTTCAATGTCAAGCTGCGGAGAGATCATCGGAGCGATCCTGCTCAGCTGGTCTGAGCTGAGCGTCAGCGATATTGTTTCAGAGTCCTGTGCGGCATCCGGCGTCGCGTCTGCAAGAGCTGCCGTGCCGGTCGCGCAGGCATCTCGGACATGCAGCTTTGACATGTCAGTCTCAGAGACATCTATCGTCTTGGTGAACGCGGCCGTCATTACTCCCGCGCCCCAGTCAAGCGCCGCTGATGCAAAGTAGGGATTGTCCTTTGCAAGTTTTACTATCTGGATGCCCTTTGCGTTGGTTGTCACGGCGGCGTACGCGCCACCGCCGCTGTTGAACACGGCCAGATCGCGGGAGCCGTCCAGCGTGCGCTGCTGTCCGCCGCCCACGGATCCTGCGGCGGCCGGATTGCCAGGATCAGTTATGTCGATAACCTGTATGCCGCCGTCGTCTTCGGATGCCACCGCGGCATAGACTGACTGTCCTGCCCGAAATATATCCAGGCCGCTGGCTCCGCCAAGCAGCATCCCGTTATTGTCTGCCAGCTGCCCGGCAGCTGCCGGACGGGTCGGATC
Source organism: uncultured Nitrosopumilaceae archaeon (assembly GCA_964347915.1). Lineage (GTDB taxonomy): Archaea > Thermoproteota > Nitrososphaeria > Nitrososphaerales > Nitrosopumilaceae > CAYGAM01. Next base: position 2,111 of record CAYGAM010000015.1, read on the forward strand.
TGTAACATCAATGATTTGGAGGCCGTGGTCAAGATGCGAAGCGGCAACCACGTATACGGAATCGCCGGCCGCAAAGGCGGCCACGGTGCGGATTCCTCCAAGCAGCCGTTCGTTCGTGTCATTCAGCTGTCCGACAGCTGCCGGACTGGACGGATCTGTAACGTTTACAATCTGGATGCCCCGATCAATCCACGATGATACTGCTGCGTAAGTGAAGCCGCCGGTCTTAAAGACGGCCACGCTGGTGGTGTCGTCAAGCAGCCGCGTGCTTGTATCATTCAGATTTCCGGCAGCGGCCGGACTGGCCGGATCTGTAACGTTGATGATCTGGAGGCCGCCGTCGTGCTGAGAGGTCGCCGCAACGTAGACGCCTAAGTCAATCCTAAAGGCCGCCATGCCGTTGGCGCCGTCAAGCAACAGGGCTTCCGTGTCATTCAGCTGTCCGACAGAGACAGGGCCTGCCGGATCGGTGACGTTGACTATCTCTACGCCGTCGTCGCCGGTTGAGGCGACGGCCGCGTAGACAGAGCCGCCCGTCTCAAAGACGGCAGCTGCGCGGGCGCCGCCAAGCAGCAGAGATTCAGTGTCATTCAACTGTCCGACAGCAGCCGGACTGGCCGGATCGGTGACGTTTACAATCTGGAGGCCGCCTTCCTGAGAGGATGCCGCAGCATAGACGGAGCCGCCCGTCTCAAAGACGGCCACGTTTCTGGACAGGCCTAGCAGCAGCTCGGCGTCGTCGGCCAGTCTTCCTGAAAGGATCGGATTGTCCGGACTGGCCGCAGCGATCGGGTTGTCGGGCGCCGCGCCGATTGGATTCCCAAGGATGTTTGATATCGCGCCAGCCGCAATGTCAAGCTGCGGGGCTTCCATCAAGGCGATCGCGGCCAGATGGTCCGCGGTAAGCCTCAGTACCATCGTGTCAGAGTCCGCGCCGCCAATGAATGCAGCGCCCGTCAGAGCCCGCTCGTCTGCCTGGCCCGCGTCGCTGACATACAGCTTGGACAGGTCGGCAGCCGAGACTCTTACTGCCTTGTCAAAGACTACCGTTACGGTTTTCGCGTGCTCGTCAAGCGCCGCCGATGCAAATTCTGGCGGCCTTGCATCATCAAGCCTCACTATCTGAAAGCCTTCCGTCTCAGATGCCACTGCAGCGTAGGCAAAGCCGCCGGACTCAAAGATGTCCAAGTTGCGGGACTTTGCAAGCAGCAGGGACGGATGATCCGCCAGGCTTCCTGCCGCCTCCGGACCGGTTGGATCGGTGACGTCAACCAGATGGATGCCGCCGTCATTGTATGATGCTACTGCAGCGTAGGTGCGGCCGTTCATCTCAAAGATTTCTATGCCGCCGGGGTCGCCGTCAAGCAGCAGCGTGCTGTTGTCCGCCAAAACTCCTACTGGCTCGGTGGCATGGTCCAGGCTGGCTGGGTTGCTGACATTGAATATGCTAAGGCCGCCGCTCCGGATCACGGCCGCGTAGGCGGAACCTCCTGCCTCAAAGGCAGCCGCAGCAAACGGATCTGCTAGCATGTTAGTAACAAATGCAGAATGGCTGATGCTGGCCGGATTGGTAACGTCAATTATGTTCACGGCATTTGAGCCGCTGGCAACCAGGGCCGCGTAGGTGCGGCTGCCCAGCTCAAAGATGTCCACGGAAGTCGGGTCTCGGTATGTCTGGCCAAGCCGCTTGATGGAATCGGCGGCAGTCGGATTGTCCGGATTGGTAATGTCGATTATTTGGATGCCGTCCTCAATTGTAGCTGCTACGGCCGCGTAGGTGCGGCCGTCCTTTTCAAATACGGCCGCATCGGCTGCTCCGTTGAGCGCCAGGGTGCCGTCGGCGTCGCTAAGCCGTCCGGCAGCCGCTGGACTGGCAGGATCGGTGACGTCGACTATCCTGAGTGCGTCGTCTTCCTCGGATGCCACGGCCGCGTAGGTACGGCCGCCCCTCTCAAATATATCTATGCCGGCGGCCCCGTCAAGCGCCAAAAAGCCATCATGATTGTCCAGATTTCCGCGCGGGGAAGGATTGCCGGGATCGATGCTGATTATTTGCAGGCCGCTTCCTGTTGCAGTGGTCACTACAGCATATGTGCCGCCGTCTGTTGTGAAGACGGCCGCGTCTCGGGCGCCGGCAAGGAGCGCGGCGTCCCTGTCTGACAGTCTTCCAAATGGAAGCAAGTTGTCAGAATCGAGATACAGGATCGCGTTGTCGGCCGACGCAAGAATGCCGTTTCCAGCAATATCGGCTGCGGCGTTCGCTGCAATGTCAAGCTGCGGCGTGCTCATCTGAGTGATCTGGTCCAGCTGCGCCGAGACAAGCGTCAGGGATATTGTATCCGAATTAGGAGCCGCAGCGTCAAACTCGGCGCCGTCCAGGGATACGGTATCTGCTTCTCCCGCATCGCTCACATGCATTTTGGTCAGGTCAACAGCAGCGGCATTTATCCTCTCGTCAAATGCTGCGGTCATTTCCCCCGTCCTCCCGTCAATGGTCGCCGACAGGAATTCAGGGCTTGCGGCGTCCGCAGTAGTCAGCCTTGCCGTCTGAAGGCCCTCGGCTTTGGATGTTATCGCAGCGTACAGATCGCCGTTCCTCTCAAAGATCGATATGCCGCCGGCGCCGTCAAGCGACAGGGACGGGCGATCCGCCAGGCTGCCTGCAGCCGCCGGGCTGGCCGGGTCCGTAATGTCGACTAGCTGGATGCCGCTATCCTCAGAAGATACTACGGCCGCGTAGATGCTATTGCCGTACTCAAAGACGGCCACATCTCGGGCTCCGTCAAGCAGCAGATCGTTATTGTCATCCAGCTTTCCAGCAGCAGACGGGCTGGCGGGATTGGTGACGTTGACTATCTGAATGCCGTCCTCGCCATGGGACGCTACTATAGCATAAGTGAGGCCGTTCATCTCAAAGATTTCTATGCCGCCGGGGTCGCCGTCAAGCAGCAGCGTGCTGTTGTCCGCCAAAACTCCTACTGGCTCGGTGGCATGGTCCAGGCTGGCTGGGTTGCTGACATTGAATATGCTAAGGCCGCCGCTCCGGATCACGGCCGCGTAGGCGGAACCTCCTGCCTCAAAGGCAGCCGCAGCAAACGGATCTGCTAGCATGTTAGTAACAAATGCAGAATGGCTGATGCTGGCCGGATTGGTAACGTCAATTATGTTCACGGCATTTGAGCCGCTGGCAACCAGGGCCGCGTAGGTGCGGCTGCCCAGCTCAAAGATGTCCACGGAAGTCGGGTCTCGGTATGTCTGGCCAAGCCGCTTGATGGAATCGGCGGCAGTCGGATTGTCCGGATTGGTAATGTCGATTATTTGGATGCCGTCCTCAATTGTAGCTGCTACGGCCGCGTAGGTGCGGCCGTCCTTTTCAAATACGGCCGCATCGGCTGCTCCGTTGAGCGCCAGGGTGCCGTCGGCGTCGCTAAGCCGTCCGGCAGCCGCTGGACTGGCAGGATCGGTGACGTCTACCAGCTGCAGAGCGTCGTCCTCAAACGAGGCAATCGCTGCGTATGCGCTGCCTCCAAGATCAAACGCGTCCACGCCGCCGGCGCCGGCAAGAAGCGCGGCGCCATGGTCCAACAGGCTTGCACTGGGAGCCGGACGGTCCAGACTGGCAGCAAAGATTGGATTGTCGGCCGCAGATTCTATGCCGTTTCCAAACAAGTCAAATACGGCGTCCGCCGCGATGTCAAGCTCCGGCGCGTCCATCATGGCGGCCTGCTCCCATTGAAATTCTGTAAGTTTCATTGATACGGTTCTAGAGTCGGATGCTCCAAGTTTGAGGACGGCGGCAGCCAGCGAGATCTGGTTTGTCCGGCCCGCGTCGCTCACATGCAGTTTCGCCAAGTCGGTCATGGATGCATCCATCGTCTCGTCAAAGGTCATAATCAGGCTCCCTGACGGTTCGTCCAGGACAGCAGATGCAAAGAGCGGCTTTGTATCGTCCAAGGTGAGCCTCATAGTCTGGACGCCGTCGTCCGCCTCTGACGTAGCTGCAGCGTACAGGGCTCCCGACTCAAAGACAGATACGCTGGTGACTTGGTTGAGCAGCCGGGGGCCGCCGTCCCCCAGGTCTCCTGCGGCAGCAGGATTGGACGGATCGGTGACGTTGAGGATCTGTATGCCGCTGTCTGCCAGGCCGTCGGAGGCTACTGCTGCGTAGATGCTGCCGCCCGCCTTGAAGGCGGAGACATCGCTGGTCTTGGAAAGGCGCATGGAGCCACCGTCTGCCAGCCGCGCGACGTAATCCGGACTGCGCGGATTGGTAATGTTGAGGATCTGTATGCCGCTTCCGTCGGAAGAAAAGGTCAAAATCAAGTAGGCATGTCCGCCCGTCTTAAAGACATCCATCTTTCCGGGGTCGTCGGGCATCTGCGCTAAGTTGTGTCCCAGCTGTCCGGCGTCGGACGGGCTGGCAGGATTTGAGACGCTGATGAATTGGACTCCGTCGTTACGCGTGTCGGTTACGGCCAGGTACGGAGCGGTGCCTATCTTGAATGCCTTTATGCCGTTAGCATCGTCAAGATATCGCGATCCGTTGTCCCGTATTTGGCCGGCTTCGCTCAGGCTGCCAGGATTGGTGACGTTGACTATTTGGACGCCGCTGTCGTCGGCGGAAGTCACCGCAGCGTAGACGCGGCCGCCCGTCTCAAAAGTGTCCACATCCTTGGGATCGCTGAGCAGTCGTGAACCGGTATCATCCATTTGTCCCGCGCCTGAAGGGCTTCCGGGATCGGTGACGTTGACTATCCGAATGCCACTGTTGCTGCTGGAAGTCACAGCAGCATATGTGAATCCGCCCGTCTCAAAAACGGACACGCTGTCGGCGCTGCTAATCCGCGGGTCGGTGTCGTCCTCAAACTTCCCGACTGGTGCAGGATTGCCGGGGCCTGTGATATCAATGATCTGGAGTCCGCTGTCGCCTGACGCAGCTATGACTGCGTAGATCCGGTCCTCAATTTGAAAAATATCCGCATCCTGAGAATTGTCAAGGCGCAGGTCTCCGGTGTCGCGTATCTGCTCAAGGGGAACAGGATTGTCTTCCAGGACATGGTGCGGATGCGCCTCAGGCAGTTCGCCCATGGCAGGAGCGCCGGATGCAGCCGCGGCTGCCAGCGCCAGGCACAAGATCGCGGTTATTATGAACCGCGGCCTCTGCCGGCGGAGACGAGCCGTCATGCGAGAGTCCGCCCCTCTGTTCCAGCAACGCGGCAGTCATCGCATGCAATGTCTGCGTCCTGCAGATGCGCTCTGACGGTATGGCTTGCCGGTTTTGCATGCAAACTCTGCCGGTTTTGCGTTCTCTGAGTAGCGCCGCAGAGTGTTTTGGCAACGTGCGGCAGTGCATCTCTGGG